>CAKUEM010000048.1 GCA_934646115.1 uncultured Oscillospiraceae bacterium | reverse complement strand
AGATTTTAGTGATGTCTAAAAACCGCAAAATGAGCGAAAATAACCAGGCGCAGCAGAAGCAGCAGCAGAACCAGAACGCGCAGAATAAACAGCAGCAAAACGCACAGAACAAGCAACAGCAAAATCAGCAGTTCTAATACTTCGCCGCCGCCCGGCGGCGCTACATATCCGGCTCACTGACAATGCGATCAAACAGCTCATTGATGCGGTCGTATTCGCCGGACAGATAGAGATAGCCAAACAGGCATTCCAGCGCGGTCGCCGCATGATACACCGCGGCAGACGCGCCCTTCGGCACGGCATGCACCTTTGTGTTGCGCCCGCGCAGAAACACGTCATGCTCCCGCTCGGTCAAAATCGGGAGGATCCGCTCTGCCGCAGCGGCCTGCGCCGTGGCGCTGACCTGACGAACCGTGTTGCGGTGCAGCGCTTTCGCGGTCGCCACGCCGCGTGCGCATTCCCGCGCACGCACAAGCAGCTCATACACCGCGTCGCCCATATGCGCAAGCCCCAGCATGCTCATTTGAAATACCGCCTGCCCATCTATGCGCGTATGCAAATAATCGTTCATAAAACGCCGCCTTTCCGCATGCCGCGCGGCATAGAATTCGCTTTTTGCGCAGAATGCATACAGTAGTGTACCATAAAACCGCGCGTTCGGCAACGGATGGCGCAAAAAAAGTGGAGATTTCGGCAAAGCAGCGCAGAAATTTTTGACTTCATGCCCAGATTGTGCTAAGATAGCCACAAATGAGGTGAGGTTATGCAGGCAATCTCTGAGCTGCTCCGCCGCTACAAAAGCGGCGCGGCG
This sequence comes from uncultured Oscillospiraceae bacterium, assembly GCA_934646115.1. GTDB lineage: Bacteria > Bacillota > Clostridia > Oscillospirales > JAAYXM01 > RGIG7332. Next base: position 11,482 of record CAKUEM010000048.1, on the reverse strand, counting down.
AGCGAGCAGGACGTGCTTGACGCGTTAAAAAAACTCCCCTATGAGGATCTGGGCTTTTCCAAGATCGATCACCACCGCGCGGTGCGCACCGGCTTTCCCGAGGTGATCTTCTGCCAGGGCAAGGAGCCGGAGCAGATCGCCAAGATCGCGCAGAAACTGTTAGACTATCCGAGCGATCGTCTGCTCGCCACGCGGGCGGATCCTGCTGCGGCACAGGCGATTTTAAGCGTCGCGCCCGATGCGGTGTATCACAGGGCGGCGCGCGCCGTCACCGTGATACGCGGCGAGCAGCCGGAGCCGTATGGAACGGTCTGCATCGTCTCGGCCGGGACGGCGGACATCCCGGTCGCGGAGGAGGCCGCCGTCACCTGTGAGATCCAGGGGCATCGGGTCGATCGTGTGTATGACGTGGGCGTTTCCGGCATTCATCGCCTGCTCGCGCAGACCGAGCGCTTCCGCCAGGCGGACGTGGTGATCACGGTCGCCGGGATGGAGGGCGCGCTTGCCAGCGTGGTCGGCGGTCTAACCGATACGCCGGTTCTCGCCGTGCCGACCAGCGTCGGCTATGGCGCATCGTTCGGCGGCGTGTCTGCGCTGCTCACTATGCTCAACAGCTGCGCGGCGGGCGTGGGCGTTTTGAATATCGATAACGGCTTCGGCGCGGCGTGCCTTGCGGGCAATATTGTGCGCGTGGCTCAAAAAAAAGAGATGTAATCAAAAAATTTCTGTAGCTTTTAACAGTTTCCCGTGGTATAATTTTAATAAATGTGCAGGACAAAGGCGGTGTTAGAATGGCACAGGATTCGATCGAAAAAATTACAGCGGCAGAGGCTGAAGCGGTGGAGATCGTTGCCCGCGCCGAGGCGGAGGCAAAGCGCATGCTTTCTGACGCGGAGCGGGAAGGGCAGGCGGCAGTTGACGCGGCGTCTGACGCGGCGGACGCGGAGGTGCAAGCGATGCTCGCCCGCGCAGAGGATCAGGCGGCGGGCGCGTCGCTTGAAATCACCGCAACCGCAGAGCGCGAGTGTGAAAAGCTCCGCATTCTCGCCAAGGGTCGCATGAAAGACGCGGCGGCATTTATTGCAGAAAAGGTTGTGAAGGGCTAATGGCAATTGTACGCATGAAGCATTTGCGCCTGATCGCGCTGACCGCAGACCGTGACGCACTCACGCATGACCTTTCGCGGATGGGCGCGCTGGAGATCACAGAGCCTGAGGACGATGCGTGGAGCGAGCTGCTCGCGCCCTCGGTTTCGGATACCGCGCGGCTGAAGGGCGAGCTGCTCGAGGTCACAAACGCGGCGGATGCGGTCCGGCAGCACGCGAAATGCAAGCGCGGGCTGTTTGCGCAAAAGCGCCGCATCACCGAGCAGGAGTTTTTTAGCGACACGCTCATTCGTGACGCGCTCGCCGCGGCGCGCGAGATCAATGACAAGGCGCGGGAATATGCCGCGTGCTTCTCGGAAGAGGGGCGGCTATTTAATAAGAAGGAAAGCCTGATCCCGTGGGACGGGCTGGATGTTCCGCTGGAAAGCACGTCCTCCGGCATGCACTTTCTCGCGTTTGGCACAATTCCGGTCACGCGGCGCGTGGAAGACGCGCGTGCCGAGGCGGAGCAGGCGGCGCCCGGCTGCCTGATCGAGTGCGCCTCGAGCGACCGGGAGCAGCATTATCTTCTGGTTTTATGTCACGCGGCGGATTCGCAGGCGCTGCTTGAAGCGCTGCGCCCGTTTGGCTTTTCGCGCACGCAGTGGAAAGACGTGACCGGAACGGCGCATGAAAACATCGCGCAGATCGATGCACTTTCCGCGCAGCTTCAGAAAAAGCGCGAGGAGCTGCACACGGCGCTCGCCGCAAAGGCGGACTGCCTGCCCATGCTCGACGCGGCGACCGATGCGCTGACCACGCGCGCGGCGCGCGCGGCGGCGCAGGAGCATATGCGTGAAACGCGCAAAACCGTTTTGATTGAGGGCTGGTTTCCCGAGCGCGAGAGCGCGCGGCTTGTCCGGCTGTTTGATTCTTACGGCGCGGCCTATGAGATCCGCGACCCGCGCGATGACGAAGAGCCGCCGATCCTGACCTATAATACAAAAATGGTCGCGCCGTTCGGCATGATCACCAATATGTACAGTCCTCCCGCATACCGCGGGATCGACCCAAACCCGTTTATGGCGCCGTTTTTCGCGCTGTTTTTCGGCATCATGCTCTCCGACGCGGCGTATGGTCTGATCTTAACGCTGATCGGCGCGGTCGTTCTGCTTAAATTCAAGCCGGAGGGCGGGATGAAGCAGGCGATGTCGCTCGCCGTGATCTGCGGGCTGACAACGCTCGCATGGGGCATTCTGTTCGGCGGATTTTTCGGCGACGCGATCCCCACGATCTATCAGATGGCGACCGGCGAAAAATTTACCTGGAACACGGCAGTCTGGTTCAATCCGCTGGAGGATCCGATGAAAATGCTGGTCTTCTCGTTCATTCTTGGCGGGATCCACATTTTTACCGGTATGGCGATCCAGGCGTATCTGCTCATTCGCGACGGGCACATCTGGGACGCGGTGTTTGACATCGGCTCCTGGTGGGTGCTGCTCGGCGGCGCGGTGCTTGCGATCGTCGGCGTAATGCCGCTCGGGCTTGGCATGCTCGCCGCAGGCGCGCTGCTGATCATCCTCACGCAGGGGCGGCACGAGAAAAATATCTTTAAAAAATTCACAAAGGGGCTGACCAGTTTATACGACGTCACCTCCTATCTCGGCGATATTCTCTCGTATTCGCGCCTTCTGGCGCTCAGCCTCGCCACGGCGGTCATCGCAAGCGTGATCAATACGATGGGCTCGCTCACCGGGCCGATCGGCTTCATCATCGTGTTTTTGGTCGGCCATGTGTTTAACATTGCGGTCAACCTGCTCGGCACGTTCGTGCATACCTCGCGCTTGCAGTATGTAGAATTCTTCGGTAAGTTTTATCAAGGCGGCGGCGTGGAGTTCCGCCCGCTTGATATTCAAACAAAATATGTAGACATTATAAAGGAGGAACACTAACATGGAGGCATTATTTGGACCTTTCACCGGGATGGGACTCGCTCTTCTCGGCGCGGCGCTGGCTGCGGGGCTTGCGGGCATTGGTTCGGCAAAGGGCGTTGGGCTGGTCGGCGAGGCGGCGGCCGGCGTCGTGACGGAAGACCCTAATAAGTTTGGTCAAACGCTTCTGCTGCAGGCACTTCCGGGCACGCAGGGTCTGTATGGGCTTCTGATCGCGTTTCTGGTTCTGCTCAAGGTCGGTCTGATCGGCGGCGAAGCGGTGATGGTCTCTGCGGAAGCGGGCGCTTATATTTTCTGCGCATGTCTCCCGATCGCGATCGTCGGTCTGATCTCTGCGATCTCGCAGGGGCGCACGGCGGCAGCGGGCATCAACATTATCGTCAAGCGTCCGGAAGAGCTTTCCAAGGCAATGGTTTACGCGGCGATGGTTGAGACGTATGCGGTTCTCGCGCTGCTGATTTCCTTCCTGATGCTCAACGGCATCACGGTCGCGTAAGGATGTGCCTGTATGGATGGCATGGATCGTATCGTAGCCCGCATCCAGGCGGATGCGAAAAAACATGCGGACGAGATCCTCGCCCGCGCACAGCATGAGGCAAATGAGATCCGCGAAAGCTTTGCCGCGATCGCAAAGGAAGAAGCCGCCGCGATCACCGAAAAGGGGCGGAAGCTTGCGGATGAACGCGCGCTGCGTCTGGGCGGCGTGGCGCAGCTTGAGGCGCGCAAAATGCGCCTGCGCACGAAGCAGCAGATGATCGACCTCGCGTTTAAATACGCGCTGGAGGATCTGCGCGCGCGCAAGGGCGACGCGTATGTCGAAACGCTTGCAACGCTTGCGGCGGAAGCCGCGGTCAGCGGCAGGGAAGAGGTGATCCTCTCGCCGGAGGATCGCGAAACATACGGCGCGACCGTGACAGCGCTTGCAAATAAAAAGCTTGCGGCGCGCGGCGCGCTCACGCTTTCGGAAGAAACGCGCCCGATCGCGGGCGGTCTGGTTCTAAAGCAGGACGCGCTTGAGGTCGACGCGTCGTTTGAAACGCTGATGCGTCTCCAGCGCGACGAGCTGGCAAGCGAAGTGGCAAACATCCTGTTCAGTTAAGGAGGGGTTGCGGTGAGAACCCGGGATACCGAATATCTATACGCGACCACGCGCATCCGCTCGCTGGAGAGGACGCTGCTCAACGAAGAGCGCAAGGGGCGCATGCTCGAAGCGCAAAGCTTTGAAGATCTTGCGAAAATGCTCTCCGAGCTTGGCTATGGCGATATGCAGAACGCCACGCCGCACGATGTGGAGCGCGCGCTCGCGCGCGAGCGGGAGGCGACGTTTCGCCTGCTCTCCGACCTTGCGCCAAACGGCGCGCTGGTCGATGCATTTCGCATTCGTTATGATTATCACAATATCAAGGCGATCTTAAAGGGCGATGCCGCGGGAACAGACCCGAAGCCGCTTTTGATCGATGCGGGGCGCTATAGCGCGCAGGCGGTCAGCACAGCGCTTCAGCAGATGGAGTATCGCATGTTCTCGCCGGTCTTGCGCCGCGCGATCGAGCAGACGAAGGAAACTCTGTCGCGCACGGGCGATCCGCAGCGCGCGGACTTTATTTTGGATCAGGCATATTTTGAAGAGCTGCAAGACTTAGCGGCGCAGTCGGAAAGCAGGTTTTTGCAGGGCTATGTGACCCGCATGATCGACCTTGCGAATCTGCGTGCGCTCGTGCGCGCATGGCGTCAGAAGAAAGACGCGGAATTTCTGCGTACAGCGCTCGTTTCGGGCGGCAGCGTCGATTCCTCCTGGTTTTTGCAGGCAATCGGCGGCGACACGGCGATCTCTGAGCTGTTTTCCGGCACGGCGCTGGAAGAAGCGGCGGAAGAGGGCGCGCGCGCCGCATCGGGCGAGACCGGGCTGACCCGGTTTGAAACGCTGTGCGACAACGCGCTGATCGAGTATTTGCGCTCTGCGCGGTTTGTTGCGTTTGGCGATGCGCCGCTCGTTGCGTATCTCGCCGCGAAGGAGGCGGATATCACCGCGCTTCGCATTTTAATGGCGGGTAAGCTGCAGGAGCTTCCGGCAGAGGAAATTCAAGAGAGGTTGAGGGCGAGCTATGTATAAGGTTTCTGTGTTGGGCGACCGGGAAAGCGTGCTCGGCTTCAAGGCGCTCGGGTTTGACGCGATCCCTGTGGAAAACAGCGAGGCGGCGCGCGATAAGCTGCATGCGCTTGCGCGCGAGGACTATGCCGTAATTTATATCACCGAGCAGCTTGCCGAAACGATCATGGACGATATCGCCCGCTATAAAGACAGCGTTCGCCCCGCGATCATCCTCATTCCCGGCAAGGACGGAACGCTTGGTATCGGCATGCGCGGCGTGCACCGCGCGGTGGAGCGCGCGGTCGGCGCGGACATATTAAATAATGATTCCATGTAGATGTATCATTCTTCGCATGATAACAAAACATTTTAACAATCCATGCCGGTGCGGAGCGGCAGAATGGAGCGGTAAATCATGAATAAAGGCAAAATTGTCAAGGTATCCGGTCCGCTGATCGTGGCGGAGGGGCTTGCCCATGCGGATATGTATGACGTGGTGCGCGTCGGCCACGAGCGGCTGATCGGCGAGATCATTGAGATGCGCGGCGACCGTGCGTCGATTCAGGTCTATGAGGAGACCGCGGGCATCGGATACGGCGACGAGGTGGAAACCACCGGCGCGCCGCTCTCTGTGGAGCTTGCGCCCGGTCTGATCGAGAATATTTACGACGGGATCCAGCGCCCGCTTGAGAAAATTCGCGCCCTTTCGGGCAGCAATATCGCCCGCGGCGTGGACGTTCCGTCGGTCGACCGTGAGCGCGAATGGGATTTCACGCCCTCCGTGCGCCCGGGCGACACGGTGCATCCCGGCGATATTTTGGGCACCGTGCCCGAAACGATCATTGTGGAGCATCGCATCATGGTCCCCTACGGCGTGGAGGGCGAGGTCGTGGATCTTTTCGCCGGCAAAAAGAAGGTGGAAGACACAATCGCGAAGATCCGGCGTGAAAACGGCGAGATCGTGGAGGTCTCCATGCTGCAAAAATGGCCGGTGCGTGTGGGGCGTCCGTTTAAAGAAAAGCTCCCGCCGGACGTTCCGATGATGACCGGGCAGCGCATTATCGACACCGTGTTCCCGATCGCAAAGGGCGGCACGGCGGCCGTTCCCGGTCCGTTCGGAAGCGGCAAAACCGTTGTGCAGCACCAGCTTGCCAAGTGGTCGGATGTGGACATCGTGGTGTATATCGGCTGCGGCGAGCGCGGCAATGAGATGACCGACGTGCTGCGCGAATTTCCGGAGCTGCGCGACCCGAAAACCGGCGAGTCGCTCATGAAGCGCACAATTTTGATTGCAAACACCTCGGACATGCCGGTTGCGGCGCGCGAGGCTTCGATTTATACCGGAATCACGATCGCGGAATACTACCGCGATATGGGCTATGACGTGGCGGTCATCGCGGATTCAACCTCGCGTTGGGCGGAGGCGCTGCGCGAGATGTCCGGTCGCCTGGAGGAAATGCCGGGCGAGGAGGGCTATCCCGCTTATCTGTCGTCGCGCCTGGCACAGTTCTATGAGCGCGCGGGTCGCATTATCTGCAACGCCACGGAGGAGCGCGCAGGCTCGCTGACCGCGATCGGCGCGGTGTCGCCTCCGGGCGGCGATATTTCAGAGCCGGTCTCGCAGGCGACGCTGCGCATCGTGAAGGTTTTCTGGGGTCTTGACAGCTCGCTCGCCTACCGCCGCCATTTCCCGGCGATCAACTGGCTGACCTCTTATTCTCTGTATCTCGACCGGCTTGCGCCGTGGTTTAACGCGCATATCGCGAAGGACTTTTCGGCAAACCGCGCCGAGGCGATGCACATCCTCCAGCTGGAGAGCGAGCTGCAGGAGATCGTTCGCCTCGTCGGTATCGACGCGCTCTCCCCGTCCGACCGGCTGACGCTGGAAACCGCTCAGATCCTCCGCGAGGACTTCCTGCAGCAGAACGCGTTTGCCGAAATTGATTCTTATTCGTCGCTCGCAAAGCAGGCGCGCCTTTTGAAGCTGATCTTAACGTACAACCATCTGGGCAAAAAGGCGCTGGACGCAGGCGTTTCGATGGAGCAAGTCTTCGATATCTCCGCGCGCGAGCGCATCGGTCGCGCAAAGGACGTGCCGGAGGACGAATATACCGCGCAATATGACCGGATCGACGAGCTGATGCATACCGAGATCGAAGAGCTGATCGCAAGGGAGGTACAATAATATGTTAAGAGAATATCGTACCATCCAGGAGGTCGCGGGTCCGCTGATGCTCGTGCGCAAGGTCGTAGACGTGGCGTATGACGAGCTGGGCGAGGTGGAGCTGCCAAACGGCGAAATTCGCCGCTGCAAGGTGCTGGAGGTCAACGGAAACGATGTGCTGGTGCAGCTGTTTGAAAGCTCTGCGGGCATCAACCTCGCGCAAAGCAAGGTGCGCTTTTTGGGGCATGGGATCGAGCTTGGCGTGTCGGAAGACATGCTCGGCCGCGTGTTTGACGGGCTTGGCCGCCCGGCGGATCACGGTCCCGCCATCCTGCCGGACGAGCGGCGCAACATCAACGGCATGCCGATGAACCCCGCATCCCGCAATTATCCGGACGAATTTATTCAGACCGGCGTGTCCACGATCGATGGGCTGAACACGCTCGTGCGCGGGCAGAAGCTGCCGATTTTCTCCGGCTCCGGTCTGCCGCATGCGCAGCTTGCCGCGCAGATCGCGCGCCAGGCAAAGGTTTTGGGAACGGATACGCCGTTTGCGGTCGTATTCGCCGCGATCGGTATCACGTTTGAGGAAGCGGATTTCTTTATCAGTGACTTTAAAAAGACCGGCGCGATCGACCGGACGGTGCTGTTTATCAACCTCGCGTCTGACCCGGCGATCGAGCGTATCGCTACGCCGCGCATGGCGCTGACCGCTGCGGAATATCTGGCGTTCCAAAAAAATATGCACGTTCTGGTCATCATGACCGATATCACAAATTACGCGGAGGCGCTGCGCGAGGTATCCGCCGCGCGCAAAGAGGTTCCGGGTCGCCGCGGCTATCCGGGCTATCTGTATACCGACCTTGCGACCATGTATGAGCGCGCGGGCAGAACGCTTGACAGCGAAGGCTCGATCACGATGATCCCGATCCTTTCCATGCCGGAGGACGATAAGACCCACCCGATCCCAGATCTGACCGGATATATCACGGAAGGGCAGATCATCCTCTCGCGCGAGCTGTACCGCAAGAATTTCCTGCCCCCGGTCGATGTGCTGCCCTCGCTTTCACGCTTAAAGGACAAGGGCATCGGCACGGGCAAAACGCGCGAAGACCATGCGGGCACGATGAATCAGCTGTTTGCCGCCTACGCGCGCGGCAAGGAAGCGAAAGAGCTGATGACCATCCTCGGCGAGGCGGCGCTTTCGGATATCGACAAGCTGTATGCGAAGTTTGCCGATGCGTTTGAGCGCGAATATGTCAACCAGGGCTACAGCGAGAACCGCTCGATCACAGAAACGCTAGATCTCGGCTGGAAGCTGCTTTCCATCCTGCCGAAGAGCGAATTAAAGCGTATCAAGCCGGAATTTATTGAGAAATACTGGCCGCTTGCGGACTAAGGAGGGGCAGCTATGGCACGACTGAACGTCAACCCCACGCGCATGGAGCTCAAGCGTTTAAAAACGCGCCTGACCACCGCGCGGCGCGGGCATAAGCTGCTCAAGGACAAGCGCGACGAGCTGATGAAGCAGTTTTTGGATATTGTCCGCGAGAATCGCGACCTGCGCGCCCGCGTTGAGCAGGCGCTCATCCGCGCGCAGAAGAATTTCGCGGTCGCAAGCGCGGTCATGTCGCCGGAAATGCTTGAGCAGTCGCTGCTGTTTCCGAAGCAGAGCGTCGCGCTCGATATGACGTTTCATAATATCATGAGTGTGGAAGTGCCGGAGTATACGTTTCAGATGAAAAACGACGACCCGGCGGAGATCTTCCCATACAGCTTTGCGATGACCTCGGGCGAGCTGGACGATGCGGTGCAGGGTCTTTCCGACGTGATGGCGGATCTTTTGCGCCTGGCGCAGATGGAAAAATCCGCCCAGCTGCTCGCGCAGGAGATCGAAAAAACGCGGCGGCGCGTGAATGCGCTGGAATATGTCATGATCCCGCAGCTTGACGAAACGATTCGTTATATCACCATGAAGCTGGACGAAAATGAGCGCGGCAATTTAACGCGCCTGATGAAGGTCAAGGACATGATGATCGCAGAGCAGCTGCGCGAAAAAACCGAATGATTGCAAAGCCCCCGGTCATGCCGGGGGCTTTTTGCGCCTCGGCGTTTTTATTGCCAACGCATACCGGGTGTTTTCTTCCTCGCATTCACATCGCGTGGCGCATGTTTCCCCTGCAAGCGGTCGGTTTTTTTGCGCAGAAAACGCCCGGGCACGGCTTTCGCGCGCCGCTCACCCGTGCTTCTGCGCCGCGCCGGCATCGCCGCTAAACAACACGGCTCGCAGGTGGAAATTTTTTTAAATTTCGCTGTAAAAAAATTATAAAAAAAGTATAGTGTTCACTCTTGCAAAACTTGCATAATAGTGGTATAGTTACAGCGAAACAGGGCAGATGTGCCCGGCCAAAAGGAAAAAAGAAATGGATAAATGAGGTGGTTTTTTTGGATCTTCTGCAAAACCGCTTGTCGCTGCTTCGCGATAATTTTGTCGTGAACTGGCATGAGCATGTGTGGGAAAAAGCGCCCGGCGTGATAGATCGCGAGGAGTGCGACGGTCTTGTGCAAGGCGCGCATGATACCGGCATGGATCAGGTCCTGGTCTCCTGCCCGGTCGTGTATGAGCGCTATTGCTCGCCGGAGCGTCAGCGCATTGCAAACGATGTGATTATTGAGGCGGTCAAATTATACCCTGATATTCTGCGCGGTATGTGCTTTGTCAATCCCGGTAACGGCGACGCATCGTGCGATGAGATCGAGCGCTGCGTCACCGAACACGGCATGGTTGGCATTAAAATGTACCATCATTATTTTATTGATGATCCGGTGCAGTATAAAATCATTGAAAAGTGCATCGATCTTGATATTCCGATCCTGGTCCATGCGGGTAAGCTGTGCTTTGACCCGATGAGTCAGCCGCACGTGTCCAACGGCATCCATTTTGCCAATATCGCGGCGCGCTATCCGGAGGCGCATTTTATCATGGCGCACATCACCGGTGGCGGCGACTGGCAGTGGTCGCTCAAGGCGATCGAGCATTCGCCGAATGTCGTAACCGATATCAGCGGCAGCGTGTGTGACGCGGGTGTGATCGAAGAGACCATCCGTTATCTCGGCGTCGACCGTGTCCTCTGGGGGACGGACGGCTCGATCAGCGCCGGCGTGGGCAAGATCATCGCCGCGGATATTCCGGAAGAGGATAAGAAGAAAATCCTCGCGGGCGCGCCCTATCGGCGCTTCCTGGAAAGGGGGAGAGCGTAATGATGATTATTGATACCAGCGCATACGTCGGTCATTGGCCGTTTCGCAAGGTGCGCCATGCAACGCTTCCCGAGGTTGCTGAAACCGCGGCGAAAAACGGCATTACACATATGATCGTGGCATCGATCCAGGCGATTTTTTATAAAGACGTTATGGAGGGCAACCTCGAGCTGGCGGAAGAGCTGCGCAGCTATCAGGGCAGCGTGACGGTCATTCCGTTCGCTGTTGTGAACCCGACCTACCCGGCATGGGAAGCAGACATGAAGCGCTGCATCAACGAGCTGGGCTTCCGCGGCATCGAGCTTGCGCCGGCATACCATAACTATTCGCTGCGCAGCGCGGAGGCGAAGGCGGCGTTCCGTCTTGCGGGCGAGCTGGGCGTTCCGGTGCGTGTGCAGAGTGAGTTTGAAAATATTCGCCAGCACCATTGGATGGACGTGACCTCCGGTCCGAGCGGCGACGATTTTGCCGAGCTTCTCGCCTCGTGTGACAAAACGTGCCTGATCCTCTGCGGCTACTTCCCGTGCCACACGGGCGAGCGGCTGCAAAGCGCAGCGCGCGCGGGCGCAAACGTCTTTTTCGACATGCGCCGTCCTGAGCTGTACGTGGATAACGGCTGGACCAACAGCGTTGCCGATGTTGGCATTTCGCATCTCTGCTTCGGCACGCTTAGCCCGTTTACTTATATCGCGCCGTCGCTGCTTCGTTTGCAGCTCGCGCCGGGAACGGATGCCGATAAACAGGCGATTCTTTCTGAAAATCTGCGTGCGCAGCTTGGGCTGTAGCGCATCACGCAACATACTTCGCGGACGTGTGCCGGATTCGGCGCGCGTCCGCGCTTTTATTTTTGCAAATGTACATTAGTCAATGATGTGAGACTGGAAAAGACAGAGTTCGAGAAATGAAATTATCTGACGGAGAGAGGGGCGAA
>CAKUEM010000047.1 GCA_934646115.1 uncultured Oscillospiraceae bacterium | reverse complement strand
TGCGATTCCAGCTGCTGAACGCGCGCACGAACCGGCTCGATCAGCGCGTCAAGCTGCTGCTCCGTGTTGCGGCGCACCACTTGATATCACGCATCGTTAAATTTCTTGACCGTCATCATATATATAATATGTAGAATCCGACGCGGCATCTCGCATAAAAGCTCCGCCATCAAATCGATGGCGGAGCTTTCGTATTAAGCCTCGGACTGCGCCGCAGGGAGCGCCGCCGCAGGATATGCGCCGCTCGCGCTGAACAGCGCGCAACCAGTGTTTTTCTGCTGTGCCGCAGCAAGAACCGCAGGGATATCCGCCGCCTCCGGCAACGCATCCAGATTCAAAAGCGGCACAAGGCGCGTGCCAAGCGCATCCGCGGGGATGCCCGCCGCAGCAGACTCTAACGCCGCGGAGTCAACCGCGCCATGTTCATCCAGCACCGGCACAACGATGCGATAGAAATTCGCAGCCAGATCAGAGAGCGCCTGCCCGCCCGGGATCTGCTCGCGCGCGGTCGAATAATGGTCATACTTCGCGGCGATATGAAGATCGCCCTTTTGCTCTGCAAGCGCGGCAAGCTCTGCATAAAACGCCTGCATTGCCGCCTGCTTGGTCTGCTCCTCTGCCTGAGAATAATATAAAATCGATGTTTTCCCGTTCACCGGGAAGGATAAATTCGTCAACAGCACCTCGCGAAAGCCCGCGGAATACGCATCGTCGATCACGGTTTTAAGATAATCCCGCGCCTCCTGTACATAGGGGTTCAGCCAAGTGATCCGGTCATAATCCAGCCAGATCACACGCTTTTTCGTGCGGCAGGCGAGCTGCTGATGCTCGCGCGACATCTTGTTGTCGCGGAAGCAGGAGATCTGCGCCACCGGAGCAAAGCCCGCATCGCTCACTTTTTTCACCGCCGCCGCAAGCGCCGCGCTCGATTCGGCATTCACGCCGATATCCGCCGCGCTCTCATAAGTCGTTGCGAGCGCAAGCGTGCCGTCCTCCGCCTTGACCTCTAACACCACGGTATTGACCGCGGTGTTTTGAAGCGTTTTCAGCGCCGCGTCGAGCGCCGCCGCGTCCAGCACGGTCGCCTTTGGCAAAAAGACCGAGCGCTCCTGCCGCTGCTCATAGGTGATGGGCTTGGGCTGCTCCGGCGTTTGCTCGGGCGTGGTTCCCTTCTTCGTTTCATCCTCAATGATGATCGGCACATCCTCTTTCTTTTTCTCACCGAACGTGACTGTTTTTTCGCTAAACGGCAGCTTTAGGACCATGCCATCCGTCCCGATCGCCAGGTTTTTATTTAAATAGATAAGAACGCCCGCTGCGAGGATGCACAAAATCACAAGGGTAGGAATCAGGCAACCAACGCGCCGACTGCCACGATATCTTCGGTATCCCCGTTTCATTCCGGCACAACCTCTCTTAATTATTACTTGAATAAAGGAATCATACTCGATTTCTTTTTATTTTAAACCGCCCGTCCGTGAACGCGGCGGCGTTTTGCGGCTTTTTGCCTGCTATGCAGGGGTCAGTATGCCGCAAGGACGTGCTGCCATTGCGCATTCTCGCCGGTTGCCGCAGCGCGGTAAGGCGATGCGCTTAAATCAGTATGATACCTGCTCTTGCAGTTATTATACCATAGATTTTAAAAACGGCAACCTGTTTTCTAAAAAAGTGCCGCAAAAAATGCAGAGAGCGCATGCCCTCTGCATTTTATTTCGTGTTTTTACTCGCCCAGTACCTGGAACGCCGGTTTTTCCATCAGCTTGGAGTTCACAATCAGTTTGCGCGGGCATTTTTCCGCACATTCGCCGCATCCGGTACATTTTTTATAATCGATATGTGCCAGATTTTCATCCACATGGATCGCGTCATACCGACACGTTTTCACGCAGATATTGCAGCCGATGCAGCCGATCTCGCAAATGCCGCGCAGCGCAGCGCCCTTATCATGATTTGAGCAAACGACATTCACATCCGCCGTATACGGCACGGGGATAATGATGTTGCGCGGACATGCGTCCACGCAGCGCAGACACCCGGTGCATTTCTCGCCGTCTACCACGGCGACGCCATCCACCACATGCAGCGCATCAAACATGCACACCTTTGCGCAGCTGCCGAAGCCGAGGCAGCCGTATTTACATTCGAGCGGACCGCCCGCGAGCTGATTTGCCGCATTACAATCGGAAAGTCCGACATAATCATATTTATTCTTGCTGCGCACGCCGCCATTGCAGCGCACCAGCGCCTGCAGGCGTTCGTTTTTCTTCAGCTCAATGCCCAAAATTTTTGCGATCTGCGCCTTGCCCTCTTCTTTGCTGACCGGGCAACCGTCCGGCGTCACGCTGCCTTCTACCAGCGCTTCGGCGAAATTCGCGCAGCCGGCATAGCCGCAGCCGCCGCAATTTGCGCCGGGCAGTACTTCTAAAATCTGGTCAGCGCGGACATCCTTCTCCACGGCAAACACGCGGCTTGCAAACGCAAGCAACCCACCGAACAGAAGCCCGAGCGCACCGAGCGCCAGGATCGCAAACAGGATATTTAAAAAGTTCATACGAAACCTCCGTCCTTGTGGATCAGAAAATTTTCATGCCCTGGAAGCCCATAAACGCAAGCGACAGCAGCGCCGCCGTGACCAGCGCGATCGGGAAGCCTTCAAAGCACTTGGGATATTCTGCAAACTCAAGCCGCTCACGAATGGTGGCAAACAGCCCGATCGCGAGCAAAAAGCCCGCGCCCGCCGCAAAACCATAAATGACCGAGCCGATAAAATTATAATCATTTTGCGCGTTGAGCAGCGCAACGCCAAGCACAGCGCAGTTCGTTGTGATCAGCGGGAGATAGATACCGAGCGCCTTATGCAGCGACGGCAGCATCTTTTGCAGCACCATTTCCACAAACTGCACGAGCGCCGCAATGACCAGAATAAACGCCACGGTCTGCATATACTCCATCTGGAGCGGACGCAGCAGAAAATGATCGACCGCATACGTCACGGCGGACGCCACGGTCATAACGAACACGACCGCAAGCCCCATGCCGACCGCAGTATCGCTCTTTTTCGACACGCCGAGGAACGGGCAAATGCCGAGGAACTTGACCAGCACGAAGTTCTCGATTAAAATCGCGGAGATCGCGAGGGAAAAAATCTGCGTCATCGACATCGCCTACACCCCTTTCTTCGCGCGGATATGGTTGATCGCGGCGATCACAACGCCAAGCGTTAAGAAGCCGCCCGCCGGCAGGATCATGATCGTTGCCGCCGGGAAATTCGCGCCAAACACCGGGTATCCGAGGAACGTTCCGTTGCCGAGGATCTCGCGGATCGTTGCGAGAATGAGCAGCGCGACGGTAAAGCCCAGCCCGATGCCCAGCCCGTCAAGCGCGGAATCCAGAACGCCGTTTTTCGATGCAAACGCCTCCGCGCGGGCAAGAATGATGCAGTTTACCACGATCAGCGGAATGAAAATACCGAGCGACGCGTGCAGCGCTGGCAAAAACGCCTCGAGCAGCATGTTTACGATCGACACAAAGCCCGCGATCACGACAATATACGATGCGATGCGGATCTCGTTCGGGATAATTTTTCTAAGCAGTGAAATCACGACGTTGGAACAAATCAGAACGACCGTTGCCGCAATGCCCATGCCGAAGCCGTTCTCCACCGAGGTGGACGTAGCAAGCAGCGGGCAGTTGCCCAGCAGCAGCACGAACGACGGGTTCTGGTCAATGATCCCTGTTTTTAAATAATGCAGCAGTTTTTTCATTTACGCAGCCCCCTTTATCGCCTGTGCCGCAGAGACCGCCGCGGCAACACCGGTCGTGACCGCGCGGGAGGAAACCGTTGCGCCCGCGATGGCAGACACCTCGTTCTCCTTCGGGCTTGACCCGGTCGTAACCGAAACGTCAATGCCTTTCCCGGCATACTGATCAAGGAACAACTCGTCCTGTGTGCGCGAGCCAAGACCCGCAGTTTCCGACATGCTGACGATCCGCGTTTTCGTGACCTTGCCCTCAAGGTCCACGCCGGTGATCATCTCAATTTCGCCGCCGTAGCCGCGCGGCATGGTTTTTACGCAATAGCCGACGAGCGCGCCGTCCTTCTTCGCGGCGTAAACCGCGGTGACGATCTCGTCTAACCCATACTGCTCCAGCGCTTCGACCGGCTCATATTCCTGCGCCTCAAGCACCTGCGCCATCGCGGCGGAGAGCGCCTGCTCCTTCTGTTGGGCGATCGGATCTTTTGTGATCTCATTGACCGCGGAGAGCAGCAGCGCGACCACAGCGGTGATGCCGAGCAGGATCAGCGCAAGCCGCAGCATGCTAAGCACATCCGCGCGCGATATCTTTTTATTTTCCATTGTCAGCACCTGCCTTCCGGAAGCGCTTCACGCCAAAGCGGCGCGGACGCACGTATCGGTCGATGATCCAGACGCACGCGTTCATGATTAGAATCGAATAAGACACACCCTCGCTGTATGAGCCGAAATATCGGATCAGCACGGTCAAAAGTCCGCAGCCGATGCCGAAGATCACGCGGCCGGTCTTTGTGACCGGAGAGGTGGTATAATCAGTCGCCATAAAGATGGCGCCGAGCATCAAGCCGCCGGTGCTCAGGCTATAGAGCATCCATTGCAGCGGGTCGTTGCCGCCCAGCGGGAACAGATAGGTCAGCAGCGCGACCGTGCCCAGATAGGCGAGCGGGATATGGATCGTAATGACCTTGCGGATCAGCAGATACACCGCGGCGGCGAGCAGAACGATCGTAGAAACCTCGCCGATGCAGCCCGGAATATTGCCGATAAACGTATCACGCAGCGTGACCGCCACGTCGTTTTCAATGCCGGGCGAAACCACGGAGGGCAGGATGCCCATTTTCATTTTTGCAAGCGGCGTCGCCGAGGCAATCGCATCGACCGGAAGATCCGCGCGGGTCACGCTGCCAAACAGCGACATCCCCGCCTGCGACAGCGGGCGCACCCAAAGCGAGATCAGCGCCGGCCATGAGAATAAAAATGCGCGCGCGGCAAGCGCCGGGTTCATAAAGTTTTTGCCAAGTCCGCCGTACAGCTGCTTCACGATCACGATCGCGAAAAACGCGCCGACGACCGGGATCCAAAGCGGCGCGGTGACCGGGAGGTTAAACGCGATCAGCATACCGGTCACGACCGCGGACAGGTCGTAAATCGTAGACGGCTTCTTCAGCAGCCGGCGATACAGCCACTCAAACGCAATACTCGCCGCAACCGAAGTCATCGTCAGCGTCAGCGCGCGCCAGCCGAAGAAAAACACCGCCATGATCAGCGGGAACATCAGCGCAATGATCACATCGAGCATGATCGAGCGCGTTCCGTCCTCCGTTTTGATGTGCGGGGAAGAGGAGACGATCAGTCTTCTGTCAAGCTGCATTTATCCCTGCACTCCTTTCTTTTTCTGCTCATTGATCTGCCGTTTCGCGGTGCGGAACGACTGGACCAGATGAATGCGCGCCGGGCAGATATAAGAGCAGCAGCCGCATTCGATGCAATCTAACACATTCAGCTTCTCGCAGTCGGCAAGCCGCCCCTTCTTTGCATACATGTGAAGGAACACCGGCTCTAAATTCATCGGACATACGCCGACGCACTTGCCGCAATGGATACAGGTCTGCTCCTCCGCGAAGCGATCCTCCTTCTCGCAGAAGGCGAGCACGGCATTTGTGCCCTTAATAACCGGAACATCCAGCGAATATTGCGCAATGCCCATCATCGGGCCGCCCATCAGAACTTTATACGGCGTTTCGCGCAGACCGCCTGCCGCCGCAAGCAGCTCGCTGATCGGCGTTCCGATGCGAACGAGCAGGTTTTTAGGGTTCGCGACCGCAGAGCCGGACACCGTGACCACCTTGGTCGTCAGCGGCGTACCGTGGCGCACGGCGCGCGCAATGGCGACCGTCGTCGCCGTATTTAAATTGATGGCGCCTACCGCGCTGGGCAGCTTGCCCGGCGGGATCTCGCGCCCGGTGACCGCGCGGATCAAATGCTTTTCAGACCCCTGCGGATACTTGGTATGCAGCACATCGAGCTTTACATGCGGCATGCTTGCCGCAAGCGTGCGCAGCTTGAGCACCGCTTCTTTTTTGTTCGACTCGATCGCGATATGCACTGTTTTTAATCCAAGCGCCTTCATCACGATCGTTGCGCCGTCAAGCAGCTCGTCGCCATGCTCCAGCATCAGGCGATTGTCTGACGTGATGTATGGCTCGCATTCCGCGCCGTTGATGATCAGCGTATCGACCCCGTCAGCCGAGTTCAGCTTGATCTGCGTGGGGAACGCCGCGCCGCCCAGGCCGACGATGCCCGCATTGCGGCAAAGCTCGCCCAGCGCCTCGGCAGACAGATCGGCAAAGCGGGTATCCGTTGCCGGGCTTTCCTCCGCCTCATCTTTAAAATCATTTTCGATCACGATCGACATTACCTTCGACCCGTTCGGATGCGGGCGCGGCTCGATCGCAACGACCGTTCCGGAAACCGACGCATGGATCGGCGCGGAGACCGGCGCGGCACTTTCCGCAATGCGCTGACCAAGCAGCACGCGCTCTCCCACGCTGACCAGCGGGTTGCAGGGCGCGCCGATGTGCATCGACATCGGAAGCACGACCTGTGCGGGCGCCGGCAGCTCTTCAATTGCGCGGCGCGCCGTTGCGGACTTCTTATCGTCCGGATGGATGCCACCCCTAAAACCAAAAGGCATGCAATTCACCTCTCTAATCTGCGCGCATTGCGCGCGTATCCTGTCAAAACCGCCTGCAAGCCGCGCTGCACCCCTTCCGGGCGCGCGATACGGCAGGCATCTTTTTTTATTATACAACAACCACATGCCATACGACAAGAATAGTTAAAAAATTAACGACATTTTGTTGTTTTTCCGCCGGATTTTCCGCAGAATTCTTCTTTTGCAGGGCAAATTCCTCGCGTGCCGCCGCAGCTTGCGAAAAAATACGCAAATTATTATGCAGCAATTCCTGCAAATACAGGGGCATTCGCCCCTCTCCGCGCGCTTTATCTTGACTTTTTTCGCAATCACGCATATACTGAACGTAGTTTTTTGCGCGTTGATGCGCAGATTTCAAAAAAGCGAAACAAGGAGGCGCAATGCCATGAGAGACGAAACCAAGTGCCTGCACGCGGGCTACACCCCGGGCGACGGGGAGCCGCGTGTTGTTCCCATCGTGCAGAGCACAACCTATCGGTTTGACACCACGGAGCGCATCGGCGAGCTGTTTGATATGCCGACCGCATGCATGTATTCGCGGTTTGCCAACCCGACGGTGGACGCTGTGGAGCAGAAGATCGCGGCGCTGGAGGGCGGCGTTGGCGCGATGTGCACCTCGTCCGGTCAGGCGGCGAGCCTGCTTTCTATTTTAAATGTATGCAACAGCGGCGACAGCTTTATCAGCACGGCAACGATTTACGGCGGAACGGTCAATCTGTTCTCAGTCACGCTGAAAAAGCTCGGCATCGAGTGTATTTTTGTCGATGCCGACGCCGATGAAGCGACGATCCAGGCGGCTTTCCGCGAAAATACCCGCGCTGTGTTCGGCGAAACGCTCGCCAACCCGGCACTGGCTGTGTTTGATATCGAAAAGTTTGCAAAAATCGCGCATAAAAATAATGTCCCGCTCATTGTGGACAATACGTTTGCAACTCCGATGCTGTGCAAGCCGTTCGAATTCGGCGCAGACATCGTGGTGCATTCAACCAGCAAGTACATGGACGGGCACGCCCTGCAGGTCGGCGGTGTGATCGTCGATTCCGGAAATTTCGACTGGACCTGCGGCAAATTCCCGGAATTTACGCAGCCGGACGAGTCTTACCACGGCATCGTGTATACCGAGGTGTTCGGCAAAATGGCGTATATCGTCAAGGCGCGGATGCAGCTAATGCGCGATTTCGGCGCGTTCCCGGCGGCGCATTCCGCGTTCCTTTTAAATCTCGGGCTGGAAACACTGCCCGTGCGCATGAAGCAATATTGCGAAAATGCGATGATCGTGGCGGAATTTTTCGCAAACGATGCGCATTTCACCGACGTGCGTTATCCCGGCCTTCCGGGCGACCGCTACTATGCACTTGCGCAGAAATATCTTCCCCATGGCAGCAGCGGCGTGATCTCTATCACGATGAAGGGCGGGCGCGAACCGGCGATCCGGTTTATGAACGGGCTGAAACTCGCCTCCAAAGAGGTTCACGTTGCGGATATCCGCACCTGCGTGCTGCATCCCGCCAGTGCCACGCATCGTCAGCTGACCGATGAGCAGCTGGTCGCCGCCGGGGTCAATCCGGGTCTGATCCGCTTCTCGGTCGGGCTTGAGAATATCGAGGATATTTTAGACGATATTCGTCAAAGTCTTGCCGCGCTGTAACAAAAAGGGGCGGGCATCGCGTGCGTGCAAACCTGCCGCTGCTTAACGCAGGCGCGCTTGCGGCATCTCCGCGCCGGCACACATCGCCGCTTTAAAAAATTATAATGCGCCCGCCGTAAAAAACGGCGGGCGCATTTTGTGATCCGCACGGTCGCGGCATTTTTGGAGGATGCTTACGGGAATGGCTCCGGGAGGCGCACAGGAATGGGTAAGTACATTCGGTTTTCCCATCCCATACCCAGTGTATGCCCGCTGGCGCGAATGTGTGATTGCACAACGGCGCAAACTGTGCTACAATGAAGGCGTCAGGAGGAATGACTATGAAAAGCGATTTTTTTGCGCTGCTCGCGCGCATGAAATATATTGAGCGCTGGTCGCTCATGCGGAATATCACCCGTGAAAATATTGCGGAGCACTCGTTTTTTGTTGCGCTGCTCAGCCATGCGCTCGCGTGCATCCGCCGCGATGTGCTCGGTCTGCCCTGCGATCCGGAGCGAGCGGCGGCGCTTGCCCTGTTTCACGACGCAAGCGAGATTTTCACTGGGGATCTGCCCACGCCGATCAAGTATTTTAACCCGGAAATGCGCGCTGCCTACGCAAAAATTGAGGAGCATGCCGCCGCGCGCCTGCTCCGCACGTTGCCGGGGGCGCTTGCGCCCTCCTATGCCGCGCTGCTCGCCATGCCGGAGGACTATCAGCCGCTTGTGAGGGCTGCGGATAAACTCGCGGCGTATATCAAATGCATTGAGGAGCGCACCTCGGGAAATACCGAGTTTTCGCAGGCTGAACAGTCTACACGCGCCGCGTTGGAGGCGCTTGCCATGCCGGAGGTGACATATTTCCTCGCGCACTTTATCCCTTCGTTTGACTTAACACTTGACGAGCTGGAACGATAAAAATGTTTTCTCAAGCCGCCCGAATGCTGGGCGGCTTTTTACGTTGGCGCGCGGTGGGTTTGCACCACCACCCTCCGCGGAGCAAGACGCCGCCTTTTTTGTAAAATTACGCATCTGTCCGTCCAGCGTAAGAAGAAAAACCCGCGTTCATTTCGCTTCAAAAGGAGATCTTCCAACCCGCGCAAACCGCTCTACCGCAAGCGATAGCCCCCTGCAATTTTCCTTTTCCCCATGTTTCGTGATGCGCGCGGCATCGGGCGCGTCTTTTCCTCCGACCAAGGCGTTTTCTCGGACACATCCGCTTTCCCCACAACAAACAGCAAAAATCGCGCAGACAGCTCTCTGCTGCGGCAACTTTGCGCAGGCAGCCCGCTTTCTATAGCGCGCTTGCGCAGACAGCCCGCCTCTTACGCCAGATTTGCAAAGAAAATTTTATTTTCCCCTTTCTCTTTGCGCCAAACTGTGATACAATATATTTAAATAGTGTAGATCAATTATTGCCCGGCTTAGAGCACTGTGTTGGGCAATTCTATAACAAAAATAAATGAGGTGTTGACATTGAAAACCATTCTTTGCAAGGATTATGACGAAATGTCGCGCGAGGCGGCAAAGCTTGTTGCGGCGCAGATCAAGGCGAAGCCAAACAGCGTTCTCGGATTTGCAACGGGCAGCTCGCCGGTCGGTCTGTATCGCGAGCTGGTTCGCATGAACCAGGCGGGGGAGATCGATTTTTCTGAGATCACGACCTTTAATCTCGATGAATATTATCCGATCCAGCGCTCGAATGATCAGAGCTATTATTATTTCATGTTTAAAAACCTGTTTAATGACGTGAATATCAAAAAAGAGAATGTCAACGTGCCGAACGGCGAAGTAGCTGATCCGGACGCAGAGTGCGCAGCCTATGATAAAAAGATTGAGGCATATGGCGGGATCGACCTTCAGGTTCTCGGCATCGGGCGCAACGGTCACATCGGCTTTAACGAGCCGGACGATAAGCTCTATGCAGCAACGCATGTGACCGGGCTGACGCAGAGCACGTTCGAGGCAAACAGCGGCTACTTTGAAAACCCGAACGACATGCCGATGAAGGCGCTGACTATGGGTCTTGGCGCGATCATGAAGGCAAAAAAGATCGTAATGGTCATCAACGGCAAGGCGAAGGCTGAGGCTGTGCGCCGCCTGTATGACGGCATGGTCGGCACGGATTGCCCGGCCACGTTTGTACAGCTGCATCCGGACGCGACCGTTCTGCTCGACCAGGAAGCGGCGGAATATCTCAACAAGTAATTTTTCTTTTGATATTTTCACCGGGCATGCAGCATGAGCACTGCGCGCCTGTCCGGGCGGAAATATATGGTGCAGAAATGCACTCCACTCAATAACCTCTTTCTAATCCTTAGCGAGATCTCCCCGGCGGGCATCCCTCCGCCGGGGAGATCTCGCTTTTATATACTTTCGCAAAAAACAGAAACCCCGCTTTGCCGGAAGGTGGGAACTTTGCTTTAAGAATCAAGAAGTGAGCGGAGCGAAAAACAAAAACTGTTGTGAAAATGGCCGGTCTTAGCGGCAAGTCGCGCAAAATCTTTATCTTATCCGAAATTTCGCCCTAAATCCATCGGATTCCATGCGCGGGAAAATCCTTGCGGCGGCATTCTCCTGTATGCGCAACTCCGCCAATCTAATCCACCAACCCCCATATGCGGGGAAATGCCCTGCGGCAGAGTGCCGCAGGGCATTTTCTGTTATGCAATTTTTTTGTGTTGCGGATTACTTACCGCTCGCTTCCACTACGTTTGCAACAAAGCGGTTGATCATTGCCGCAACCTCTGCACGAGTTGCCAGACCCGTCGGGTCAAGCATGTTGCCGCTCTTGCCGTTCATGATGCCTGCGCCGCAAGCCCACTGGATCGCCGGAACCGCGTACTCGGAGATCGCTGCTGCATCGTTGAAGCTCAGGATATTGGTGTCCTCGCCCACCGATACATCATAGCCCTTGTACTGCGCGTAGCGATACAGCATTGCTGCAAGCTGCTCACGCGTGATCGGCTCATTCGGTGCAAACTTACCGTTTCCGATACCGTTTACAACCTTCGCCTCGCTCGCCCAAGCAATTGCATCTGCATACCAGTCAGAAGCGTTCACGTCGTTGAAGTCCATCGGACCCTTCGCCGCCGGCGTATTGTCGAGGCGATGGAGGACGGTTGCGAGCATGCCGCGCGTCGTGTTCAGCGTCGGGCCAAACTCGGTTGCGCTAACGCCCTTGAACAGTCCCTTCTCGTTGACAAACTTCACTGCATCATAGAACCAATCGTTCTTCGATACATCCTTGAAGAACTCATCCTCTGTCGGCGGGTTCGGTTCAATCGGTGCGCCGCTGCGGATGGTGTAGGTGAACGATGCAGTCGAGCTGTTGTACATACCGCTCTTCACCGCGATCGCCTTGATCGTCATGGACTTATCCACAGTGATCGCGCCCGTGTACTTCATGCTCGAAGTGGTCGGCGTGTTGCCGTTGGTCGTGTAGTAGATCGTTGCGCCGCTCGTTGCGGAGGTCAGCGTAACGCTCTGCGTCTTCTCATATGTGCCGCTGCCCGGATTTGCAACCGGCGCGCTGGCAAACGTTCTGTTGCCATAGTTTCCGCCGCCGCTACCGCTGGACGGTACATAATACTGGAAGACTGCCGTGGTCATATCGCTGTCGTCCATGCCGGTCTTCACTGCAATCGCCTTGATCGTGGTCGTAGTCGTGATCGTGATCGGCGTGCCGTTGTAGAGATGCGTTGCACTCTCGCCAACCTTCGGCGTGGAGCCATTGAGCGTGTAGTAGATCTGCGCGCCAGCCGTTGCGCTGCTGAGTCTGATCGACAGCACGGAGCTGAAGCTTGTGCCGGAAACCGGATTAGTCGTCGGCGCAGCAACCTTGTTCGACGGAGCAGCGCTGATCGTGTATGTGAAGCTTACCACATCACTGTTCGTCATGCCGCTCTTCACAGCGATCGCCTTGATCGTCATCGTCTTATCCACGGTGATCGCGCCCGTGTACTTCGTGCTCGAAGCGGTCGGGGTGCTGCCATTCGTGGTGTAGTAGATGTCTGCGTCAGTCGTCGCCGTGTTCAGCGTAACGCTCTGCGCGGAGGTGTACGTGCCAGCCGCCGGGCTAGCCGTCGGGGCAGAAACCTTAGACGGTGCGATGTTGATCGTATATGCGAAGCTTGCCACGCTACTATCCGTCATGCCGCTCTTCACAGCGATCGCCTTGATCGTCATCGTCTTATCCACGGTGATCGCGCCCGTGTACTTCGTGC
>CAKUEM010000046.1 GCA_934646115.1 uncultured Oscillospiraceae bacterium | reverse complement strand
CACCAAAATCGCGCCGCACACAAAGCAAAGCGCCGCCGGATTTTGAAACGGATTAGACGCCATCGCCTGGATCGCATCATTCAGCCACCCATTGCCGGGCAAGCACAGCACGCCAAGCAGCAGCGCCGCGCCCGCAATATCCGCCAAAAATCCAAAAAACCAAACGCGCCAGATCACGCCGACCGCCTGCTTCCAAACCGGGCGCAGCCCCAGCGCGGCAAGCGCGATCGCCACCGCCGCAAGATCGATCAGGAAATTCACCGGCAGCACCACGCAAAGCACCTGCGGAGCCAGCCAGATCAGCCAAATCGGAAATATCACGTTATACAGCCGAATTTCGCCCTTTTTCATCAAAACATCCCCCTTTTCGCATAATTAAAAGAAGAAAAAATATGGCGCGGTCAGGGCGGCAAACGCCAGCGCACAAGGACGCTGCTTCTCATAAGGCAGCTCCAGCCGGTCATTGACGCCCATTTTGTGGAAAAAATAAATCAACACACCGCTCAACAGTACCGCCAGCGCGACAAATAAGAACGAGATTCCGCTGTCGAACGCGCGCACCTCCTCGGTTTGCAGCATCCGCCAGATTGCGAGATCAGACCAAAGCGTGTCGCTCGCATGCAAGCAGGCGTTGAGCACCAAAAGGAACACCGCCCCGGCCAAATCGGCAAAAAAGCCGCAGATCCAAACCTGAAAAAACACGCGCCGCGACCGTTTCCACGGATTTTCAACATGCATGGCAGCAAGAATCCCGCCCAAAGCGAGGAAATCGAGCAGCCCAAGCGCCGGCAGCGCAAGAAAAATCCCCGGCGCCCACAGCCAGTCGAACCAAATCGGAAGCACAACCATCCCCAGCACCCCCTCTATCATACACCCAAAATGTGACCGTTTTGTGAAGATTTCGCATTTTTTTCGCGCCTATAGCAAGGTCAGCTGCCCGTCGCGATACGGCGCGCGATACAGCGCAATGATGTCGCGCATACGAAACCGCAGCCCGCGCGCACGGCACAGCGCCGCAAACCGCTCATACAAACGCGCCGCGTCCGGGCACGCGCATTCATATTGATCGCCAAACGCGCCGTGATACACGGCGCTTTTTCCCGGGAAATGCTCGTCCAGCCGCTGATAAAAATACGCGCGCTGATTGCCGCGCAGCGTCACGCCAAAGCCCGGATAAATAAAGCGCGCGCCCGCGTCCGCCGCCGCATGCACCACCGCCGCCACCTGCTCCCACGCATCGGTCAAAAACGGCAGAACCGGCATCATCAAAACGCCGCACAGCACGCCCGCGTCCGCAAGCTCACGCACCGCGCGCAGCCTGCGCGAGGGCGCGCTCGCCCGCGGCTCGATCACGCGGCACAGCGCATCGTCTGCGCACGTCACCGTCATCATCACAAGCGCCGGCTGCTGCCGCGCAATGCGGCACAGCAGGTCCGCGTCGCGCGCGACCAGATCGCTCTTCGTCGTGATCGCCGCGCCAAACCCCGCCTCCGCAAGCAGCGAAAGCGCGCCGCGCGTCAGGCAAAGCCGCGCCTCATGCGGGTTATACGGATCGCTCATCGCGCCCGTGCCCACCACGCCGCACCGCCGCGCCGCAAGCTCGCGCCGCAGAATGCGCAGCGCATCGCGCTTGGCATATACATGGTCAAAATCCGGGTTGCGATAGCATTCGCTGCGGCTGTCGCAGTAGATGCAGCCGCGGTATAAATTCATGTTGTAATTCAGCCCAAACCAGCGATTTTCCGCCGCATAAGCGGATAGCACCGACTTTGCGTCCAGATAACGCATCACTGCACGCTGAAAATCTGAACAAATTCGCCCGACGTCGGGTCATATTGATAAATCACGCTCTGATCGGCAAGCACCGCGAGATAGATCACGCGCTCCGGGTCGGTGTTGCCCTTGAGCTGCATGCTGTACACGCGGCATTGCGCGCCGTTAACCACCTGCACGCGGTCGAACGCAAAGTCCATCCGCGCGGTGTCGTGCTCGCCGGAGAGCTGCTCGCGCAGCAGCGTGATCACCTTGCGGTCAAGGCTGGTCTCCTCGGCAGGGCGCTCCTGCGGCGGGTTTTCGCCGTTCTGCTCCGCGCTCACGCCCGGCTGTTCCGGCTTCTGTCCCTGCGCCGGAGCTTGCGCGCTGTTTTTGTCATCTTCTGTCGAATCCGCAGGCTGCTTTGACGTGTCCGGCTGCTCCTGCGGCGCATCCGGCTGCTTCGGCGTATCGATCGTCTCGGTCTTGTTGCCGCACCCGGCGAGCAAAATCCCTAAGCATATCATCAAAAACAATGCCTTTTTCATAGAAAAACGCCCCTTTCTTATCCAATGATACCCATTTTCGCGGCGTTTCACGCCCAAATTCGTATCAACCCTGCCGCTTTTTCACCCAGCGCAGAAAATATGAACATAGCGACCCGCGGCTGATCTTCGGCTTCCCCGATTGTTCTCTCAACGGGGGGTAAAACCTCCGTTTCCCCTCTCGCCGCACCGCGCCCCCGCGCGTCCGCAAAATCATGCAAAATGTTATCTCTTTCGCGCACAAAATCAAAAAATCCCGCGCGAATACCAAAAGCATCCCGCGCGGGATTTGCGCCGTATTACAGCGCGGCGATCATATCACACATGGCGGCAAGGCTCTCATCCGTTGCAGAGAACGCGCCGTCCGAGAACGCCGCCCCGCCCGGCAGCGCCAGCAGCTCCTCGCTGATCTCGCCGGTCAGGCGGTAGTGCGTCTCAAGCACCACATAGCCCTCATACCCATCGTCGATCAAGCGGCGGAACAGCCCCTTGAAATCCACGTCGCCCGTGCCGACCTTCACCGCGTCGGGCTTGCCGTCCTTCACGACCGCATCCTTCACATGCACATGCGCGATATACGGCTTCATCACCTCATACGCGTCCGGATACGGCACCTCGTGATCCGGATTCCAGATCAGATTGCCCGGGTCAAACAGCCCGCGCACATTCGGGCGATCCACCGCGCCGACCACGCGCGCGACCCGCGCCGCATCGCACGCAAACACCGAGGGATCCATCTCGATCACAAGCGTCACGCCCGTGCCCTCAATGCGCTTCACCGCATCCTGCAAATGCGCCACGATCCGGTCAAAATACTCGTCAAAATCGCCGCAGCTCCAGAACGTAAACCCGCGCACATACGGCGCACCCAGCTTGCGCGCAAGCTGGACACAGCGGTCTAAAATCTCATACTGCGCGGCGATCTCATCGTCCTTATTGATGTCGCACTTAAAAAACGGCGCGGAAATGCCGCATACCGCAAGATCTGCCTTCGCCGTGATCTCGCGGATCTTCTCGATCTCCGCGTCGGTCAGCTGATGCGGGCCGTGGTCCCAAACCGAGCGGATCTCCACCCCGTCGAGCCCGTATTTGTTCGCCAAATCGCAGGCAACCTGCAGATCCTGCGAAATTTCGTCAGTAATAACGCCTTTTTTAAACATGATAAAATCCTCCTATGTAAATTACGAATGATTGGCGTTGCGATATTGCATCGGCGAGATGCCGGCGTAATTTTTAAACGTGCGGTTGAAATGATTCACGTTTTTAAAGCCGGATTCAAAGCAGATGTCCACAACGCGCTTCGAGCTGTGCGTCAGCAGGCGCATCGCCTCCTGGATCCGCAGCTCGTTTAAATATTCCACAAACGTTTTGTTCGTCATGCTCTTAAATAAATAGCTGAAATACGACTGCGAGAGCATCGCGACCCGCGCCGCGCGCTCGATCGAAACATCCTCGGTAAAATGCTCGTTGATGTATTGGATCGCGCTCGTGATCGCGGCGCGATGGCGGTCAAACAGCTGGCGCGACTCGGTATCCTCAATGTCCTCCTGGAAGCGCCTGCCCACATAAACCAGAAGCTGCAGCACGGTCGCCTTCATAGCGAGCAGGAAGCTCGGCTTGCGCTCGCGATATTCGCGCAGCAGGTCGGCGAACATGCGCTCCACATCGGTCTGCGCCTTTCCGGCGAGATTCAGCCGCGGACGCACCTCGCATTCGCTCACGAGAAACGGCTCGATATACGCGAAATCAAAAATCGTTTCGATGTTCTCCATCGTCGCGTGCCCGCCGAAAATAAATTCGGGCAAAAATTCAAGCTCGATCACCTCGCAGGTGCAGTTTTCCTTAAACGCAAGGCGATGCGGCACATAAGGCGGGATAATAAAAATATCGCCCTTCACGAGATCATACGCCGACTTATTGATCATGTGCTGCAGGCTTCCGCGCATGATGTAGTTGATCTGAATCGATTCATGCGCATGAAACACCGTCGTCACGTTATTGACCTCATAGCTTCGGATATAAATCGGCAAATTGTCGTTATGATTGTCCACCATGCGATACACGGGAATGCCGGAATAGTCATCCCGCGGCGTAAGCGAAGCCTTCATGGCATCTCACTCCCCTAATCCAAAAGTGACCGCAGCGTCTGCGCATCGGCAAGAAACGCCTCCTCCTCGCCGTTGCGCACGAACTCAAGAAACGCCGCGCGCGAATGCCCGTCGGCACGCAGCGCGTCGAAAAACGAGCGCCAAAGCTCGCGCGCGTCAGAAAGCAGCTGCTGCTCGCGCCCGCCGTCCCACACGCGGTATTGGAAGATGTGGATGTTCGTAAGCCGCCCGTTTTGCAAAACGCGCAGCAGCTCGGGCAGCTGTTTTTCCGGCGGCAGCTCCAGCGGCTGCTGCCAGTAGGTAAAGAAATTCGGGTGCGCCACGGCGCGCAAAAACGCAGCAGACGCCTCCGCCGAATCATTCATCGAATCGTTATGAAACTCCGCCGAAACGGTAATGCCCGCCGCCGCGGCAAGCTCCGAAACGCGGCGCGCATCGTCGATCACGCGCTCGCGCTCGCGCGCATCGATCGTGGCGTGGCTGTGCTCGCCCGCCCAAACGCGGATATTCTTCGCGCCCAGAGCGCGCGCAGATTCCACAAACGGCTCAAACTCCGCGCACGTGCCGAGATTATAATACGAGCCGTAAGACGGGATCGCAAGCCCGGCGGCAGCCGTCATGTCGCGCACCTCGCGCGCCACCGCAAGCGCGCCCTGCGGCACATGCACATCGCTGCCCCATTCGATGGCGGAAAGCCCCGCCTTTTTTGTGATGGCGATCACTTCGCGCGGCGTCTTTTTCCGAAAAGTGACCGAGGCAACCCCAGGTAAAATCATGAAACAATCCCTCCGAACCGGGCGGGAAACAGCGTCCCCGCGCGGAAAATTCCGTCAAGAATATCATACCACAAAGCGCAAATCAGTGTCAATTACAACCTGCGCATTCGCGCAAAAATCGGCAATCAACATGCATTCTCGCGCGTCACGCGCGCGCCCCCGCGCCGTTTTGCCAAAAAATCTGCTCGCCGCGCACGGGCGCATAAGCGATCAGCGCCGTCCCGTCCAGCTGCTCGCGGTGCATATCCACCGCGCTGATCTGCCGATTGTCATACGTGTGATAATAATAGATCCCGCGGTCCGCGTTGCAGCAGGCGGCATACAGCGTGATCTCAAACTTCCCGCCGGCAAGCTTGCAGCAGCCGCGCTGCTGATCCACGCTATCCAGAATATGGAAGAACTGACTCACGCTCTCCGCCTCCGAATCGCCGGATACGGAATTCATTTTCACAAACGCCGCGCGCACAAAGCGCGACTGAGAGGACAAATCGCCCGGCAGCCCGATCGCGCCCATCCCGCGGCTGTATGCGTCCAGCGCGAGCCGGTCGGAAAACGTATTCTCCCGCTCGCCCGCCGCGAGCTGGCGGTAATTATTCAGTTGAAACATCTGATATTCAAACGGCGGATTATTGGTCAGAACGCCGACCGGATTCTCGTGGATATGCAGCCCGGAGCGCATGGATTCCAGCGTGATGCATTCGTGTTTGTCCGCAATGATCCAGTGCAGCTGCGCAACCGGAAGCGTCTCGGCAAACGGCGTGTCGATCAAATGCAGCCGCTCGAGCTTCCGCCGCGCCTCACGCACCGTGGCGCACGTCCCAAGCAGCCACGGGATCAGTTCAAACTGCGCAATATTCTCCATGCCCGGCTCCGGCTTGCCATACCGCGCATTGCCCACGAAATTCAGCCCGGCAACACAAAGCCCCTTCTCGTTCACCGCGTCGTAATACAGCGGATAATCCTGCATCACGCAAGCCATGCCGATCATCGCGTAATGGCGCTCGAGCCTCCCGCCGCAGCGCAGGTCAAACGCAAAATCCCGCGGCGTGATCACCACCTGATCGCCGTAAGAGATCTCATAATCGAGCGTCCGTCCGAAATAAAAATCCTTTGTTTGATAGGTCGCAGCCGTGCACATACTCATTTCCTCCGTTTCATCGCCGCGTTTTGATGATACTATACCCAACAATCGCGCCGCGTAAGCATGCGGCAAAATTATCCGTTGCGGCAAGGAACGCAAAGAAGCATTCCGCCCTCTTCGCCCATCATAGCACATCCGCAAACGCAAGGCAACAAAAAAGCGCCCCCGCGCCCGCATGTCCCAAAAAATGTGAACAATTTATGACATCGCTTGACATTCGCGCCCGCTCAAATTATAATATGTAGCATGCTACACATTGTACTTGGGAGGTGACCGCAAATGCAAGAGCCGCATACGCAAATGCCAGAGCCGCATACCGGATATCTTATAAAGCAAATCGCAGATAAGCTTCGCGCGCAGGCGGACGCCGACCTTGCGCAGCATCATCTCACCATGGCGCAAAGCCGGGTGCTCAGTTATCTCAGCCGTTCGGGCGGAACGGCGGCGCAGAAAGACATCGGCGAATTTCTCGGCGTCGCGCATCCGACCACGGTGGGCGTGATCGCGCGGCTGGAGCAAAACGGCTTCGTGACCTGCGCGCAAAGCGCCGCGGATAAGCGCAATAAGCAGGTGCGCCTGACCGCGCGCGCCCGGTCGATCGTGCAGGCGATCTCGCAAACGATCGAGCAAACCGAAGCGCGCATGCTGCGCTCGCTCAGTCCGGGCGAGATCGCGGCGCTGCGCCGCATGCTGCATACGATCCATCAAAATTTAGAGCATTAACCCCCAAAATCCACGCAAAGGAGAAGCAAACCAATCATGCTACACACACTGGCAAAAAGCCTGAGAGAAAACCGTCGCCCCGCGATCATCACGATCCTTTCGGCGGCGCTCGAGGTCATCGTAGAGATCCTGATCCCCACCTGCATGGCAAGCCTGATCGACTTCGGCATAGAAGAAGGCAGCATGGCGGCGGTCTGGCGCTATGGGCTCACGCTGCTGTTCTTCGCGCTCGTCCAGCTGCTCTGCGGCATCATCGCGGCGCGGCAGGCGGCGGCCGCCTCGGTCGGCTTCGCGGCGAACCTGCGCGACGATATGTATCAAAACGTGCAGACCTTCGCCTTTTCCAATATCGATAAATTTTCCGCCGCGTCCCTTGTCACGCGGCTCACGACCGACGTGACCAACGTGCAAAACGCGTTCCAGATGCTGATCCGCATCGCGGTGCGCAGCCCGGTCATGCTGG
Organism: uncultured Oscillospiraceae bacterium; assembly: GCA_934646115.1. Taxonomy (GTDB): domain Bacteria; phylum Bacillota; class Clostridia; order Oscillospirales; family JAAYXM01; genus RGIG7332. Next base: position 7,210 of record CAKUEM010000046.1, on the reverse strand, counting down.
TCGCGTCGATGGTCGCGTCATTCCGCATCCACCGCGACATTTCGCTCACGTTTTTTGCGATCATCCCGGTGCTCGCGGTGCTGCTCGTGCTGATCATCCGGCGCGTCCATCCGATCTTCCGGCGCGTGTTCCGCAAATATGATACGCTCAATAACGTCGTGCAGGAGAACGTGCGCGGCATCCGCGTGGTCAAAAGCTTCCATCAGGAGGAGCTGGAAAAGCGCAAATTCGGCGCGATCTCCGAAGAGATCTACCGCGACTTTTCGCGTGCGGAGCGGCTGCTCGCGCTCAACTCCCCGCTCATGCAGATCTGCGTATACGGCTGTATGCTGCTGATCTCGTGGCTTGGCGCGTGCGCGGTCGTTGCAAGCGGCAATAACCCCGCCCTCGGGCTGACCACCGGCAGCCTGACCGCGCTGTTCACCTATGCGCTGCAAACGCTCATGAGCTTAATGATGCTGTCCATGGTCTTCGCCATGATCACGATCTCGCTCTCCTCCGCGCAGCGTATCGCCGAGATTTTAGAAGAAAAAACCGATATCCAAAACCCCAAAACCCCGCTCGAAACCGTAAAAAACGGCGAGATCGTGTTTGATCACGTAAGCTTTTGCTACAGCGGAAAGCCGGATAAAAACGTCCTCACGGATATCGACCTGCATATTCAATCGGGCGAAACGGTCGGCGTCATCGGCGGGACCGGCTCGTCGAAAACCACGCTCGTCCAGCTCATCCCGCGGCTCTATGACGTCACCGGCGGCAGACTTCTCGTCGGCGGCGAGGACGTGCGCGCCTATGATATCGAGGCGCTGCGCGGCGCGGTCGCCATGGTGCTGCAAAAAAACGAGCTGTTCTCCGGCACGATCCGCGAGAACCTGCGCTGGGGCGACGAGCGCGCAAGCGATGACGAGCTGCGCCACGTCTGCCGGCTCGCCTGCGCCGACGAATTTATCAGCGCCATGCCAAACGGCTACGATACCATGCTCGAGCAGGGCGGCGCAAACGTCTCCGGCGGGCAGAAGCAGCGGCTGTGCATCGCGCGCGCCCTGCTCAAACGCCCAAAAATTTTAATTTTAGACGATTCCACCAGCGCGGTCGATACGCGTACCGACGCGCTCATTCAAAAGGCGCTTTCCGACTATCTGCCGGAAACCACGAAGCTCATCATCGCGCAGCGTATCAGCTCCGTGCAAAACGCCGACCGGATCGTCGTGCTGGAAAACGGCGCGATCCACGCAGCCGGCACGCATACCGAGCTGCTCGCAAGCTGCGCGATCTATCGCGAAATTTATGAATCCCAGCAGAAAGGAGAGGATCGTGATGCAAAAGCCTCCGCGCTTTGATCCCAAAACGCTCAAGCGGCTGCTTTCTTATATGAAGCAATACCGCGGCACGCTTCTGTTCGTGCTCGTGTGCATCCTGCTCAGCGCGGTCGCGGGCGCGGCGTCCTCGATGTTTCTGCAAACGCTGATCGACGATTATATCGTTCCGCTGCTCGGCATGAGCGCGCCGGATTATTCCGGGCTGGTGCGCGCGCTGCTCCTGATCGGCGGGCTGTATCTCGTGGGCGCGCTCGCCACATGGCTGTATAACCGCGCCATGGTCACGATCGCGCAGGGCACGCTCAAGCGCATCCGCGACGAGATGTTTAACGGGATGCAGCAGCTTCCCATCCGCTATTTCGATACGCATACGCACGGCGATATCATGAGCTTGTATACCAACGATACCGATACCCTGCGGCAGATGATCGCGCAGTCGATGTCGCAGCTGGTCGCGTCCGCGTTCACGATCGCGGCGGTGTTCTGCTGCATGCTCACGATCAGCGTCTGGCTCACGCTCGTCGTCTGCGCGGCGGTATTTTTCGTCATGCGCTTCATCCGCAAGATCGCGGGTCATATCGGGCGCTATTCCATGCATCAGCAGGAAACGCTCGCCGCGCTCAACGGCTATGTTGAGGAGCTGATCCACGGTCAGAAGGTCGTAAAAGTATTCTGTCATGAAGAAGAAAGCGTGGCAGGCATGCGCGCGCGCAACCGCGCGTGGGCGGAAAACGCCTACCAGGCGAACCGCATGTCCAACGCGATCGGTCCGATCATGAACGCGCTCGGCTATCTGCAATACGTCCTGATCGCGGTCCTCGGCGGCTATATGGCGATCGCCGGCACGCCCAATCTGGGGCTGTTCGGGATGAATACGCTCACGCTCGGCATGATCGCGTCGTTTTTAACGCTGTCGCGCAATTTTATCAACCCGATCTCGCAGATCTCGAACCAATTCAACGCGATCATCATCGCGCTCGCCGGCGCATCGCGCATCTTCGCGTTTATGGACGAGCCGCCCGAAAAAGACGCGGGCTACGTCACGCTGGTCAACGCGGTCGAGGAGCATGGCGCCCTGCGCGAGAGCGAAGCGCATACCGGGCTTTGGGCGTGGAAGCACCCGCACCATGACGGAACGACCACCTATACAAAGCTTGAGGGGCGCGTCGTGCTCGACCATGTGGATTTCGGCTATACGCCGGAAAAGCAGGTGCTGTATGACATCACGCTGTATGCCGAGCCGGGGCAGAAGATCGCGTTTGTCGGCGCGACCGGCGCAGGCAAAACCACGATCACGAACCTGATCAACCGGTTTTATGATATCGCAGACGGCAAGATCCGCTACGACGGGATCAATATCAATAAAATCAAAAAACCCGACCTGCGGCGCAGCCTGGGCGTCGTGCTGCAAGACGTCAACCTGTTCACCGGAACGGTGATGGAAAACCTGCGCTACGGCAACCCGAACGCAACGGATGAAGAATGCATCGCGGCGGCAAAGCTCGCAAACGCCGATCATTTCATCCGCATGCTGCCGCAGGGGTATGAAACCGTGCTCTCCGGCGACGGCAGCGGCCTGTCGCAGGGGCAGCGGCAGCTGATCTCGATCGCGCGCGCCGCAGTGAGCGACCCGCCGGTCATGATCTTAGACGAGGCGACCTCCTCGATCGATACGCGCACGGAGGCGCTCGTGCAAAACGGGATGGATCAGCTGATGAAGGGGCGCACCGTGTTTGTCATCGCGCACCGGCTGTCCACGGTCAAGAATTCCGACGTCATTATGGTCATGGACCATGGACGTATCATCGAGCGCGGCAGTCATGACGACCTGATCGCGAAAAAAGGAACGTATTATCAGCTCTATACCGGCGCCTTCGAGCTCGACTGAGCCAAGCCCGAGCGCCCGCATCACAAATCCCCTTTTTCCGTGAGCGCCCGTATCGCGATCCCCTTTTTCCGTGAGCGCCCGCATCGCAAATCCCCTTTTTCTGTGAGCGCCCGCATCGCGATCCCCTTTTTTCCGTGAGCACCCGCATCGCAAATCCCCTTTTTTCCGTGAGCGCCCGCATCGCAAATCCCCTTTTTCCGTGAGCGCCCGCATCGCGATCCCCTTTTTCTGTGAGCGCCCGCATCGCAAATCCCCTTTTTCTGTGAGCGCCCGCATCGCGATCCCATTTTTTCTGTGATCGCCCGCATCGCAATTCCCCTTTTTCCGTGAGCGCCCGCATCGCAAATCCCCTTTTTCCGTGAGCGCTCCTAAAAGCGCAGCCGCTATTCCCCCCCCCATAAAGCAATAGCCGGACGAACCGATGGGGTTCGTCCGGCTTTTATCTGGTACGCCCGACACGATTCGAACGTGCGACCTTTAGAGTCGGAGTCTAACGCTCTATCCAGCTGAGCTACGGGCGCATAAAAAATCACAGTCGCCGCGCGGCGCATACACCGCGTAAACTATGACTAAACTATAATACCAAATTTTTTCCGCTGCGTCAAGGAATTTTCCTCGTCCGTGCGTGATTTTTCCCCGTTCTGTCCCGCGCGGCGCGCATCCCGCGCAAAGCCCGCCCCGCATAGGCATCCCGCTCTCGCGCAGCCCCCGCACATGCAAAGCCTGCCCCGCATAGGCATCCCGCTCTCGCGCAGCCCCCGTACGCGCAAAGCCCGTCCCGCATAGGCATCCCGCTCTCGCGCAGCCCCCGTACGCGCAAAAATCGCCCCGCATAGGCATCCCGCTCTCGCGCAGCCCCCGCACATGCAAAGCCCGCCCCGCATAGGCATCCCGCTCTCGCGCAGCCCCCGTACGCGCAAAAATCGCCCCACAACGCAAACGCGTCATGGGGCGATCCGTTTTTCTGATCAGTATGCGCTTACTTTAAAAGCTTCGCGCTATCCGGCTCGAGGTAGAGGGTCGCATGGTCATGCGTCCGCAGGATGGTCGCCGGGCACTTCTCGCTGATCTCCTTGTTGTTGAGCGTGTCAAACACAGCCTGCGCCTTGGTCGGAGCAGGAACGATGCAGAACACGTAAGCCGGCTTCACGAGGGACGGAACGGTCAGCGACAGCGCATGCGTCGGAACCTCATCCAGCGTCTTGAAGCAGCCGTCATTGACCTGCTGGTTGCGGCAAACGAGCTCAAGCTCAACCACCTTCACAAGCTTCGGATCATTGAAATCCGCAACCGGAGGATCGTTGAACGCGATGTGACCGTTCTCGCCGATGCCCATGCAGACGATATCGGTCGGGTTGTCGGCAAGCAGCTTGGAATAACGCGCAGCCTCCGCATCCGGATCCGCCGCGTTGCCGTTTAAATAATTGACAGACTTAAACGGAACAACGCCGAACAGACGGTCACGCAGGAAGTTGCCAAAGCCCTGCGGCGCAGCCGCATCAAGCCCGATATACTCATCCATATGGAACGCATTGATGCGCGAAAAATCAATGCTCTTGTCAGCAGCAAGCGCAGCGAGGAACTCGTTCTGGCTCGGCGCAGCAGCAAAGATCATGTTGATCTCATCTTTCTTGGAAAGCATGTCGCGAATGACAGCCGCGCACTCTTCCGCCGCAAGCTTCCCCATCGATGCGCGATCCGAAAGAATCTTCACGTTTAACTTGTCTACCTTCATTTCTTTTACAAGAGACATGGTGTTTCAACTCCTTAAAAAAATAAGCGAACGCCGCTTTACTAAAATAAGTATACCACACAGAATTCACCTTGACTATACAAATTTTATCACAAAATAAACAAATCTGACGAAAACGTTTTGATTAAAATTATCAAAAAGTGCGCAAAAACGCGCGGAAGCGGGCGGAATCGCTGCCAAAATCCGTGGTTTTTCACGAGAAAGCGACGAAAATTTTGTATAAAATACACAGTTGAGATTCTGGCAAAATTCCTGTAAAATAGAAGTACAAATAAAGTGTTCCGATATAATTGCGCGCGAAATGGGCGGCGAGTTTCTACCGGGTGACCGTATTTTTGCCCGACTATTGGGATCGAGTGGCTGACAGTGGCAGATGTCAGCTATTTTTGGTTTTGTGGGGGTATGCGCCAAGAGAGAGAAAGGCGCGCATGCCGTAGCAGCTTGCTCCCGTCCGCCTCCATGAAAATCGGACGCTAAAATGGGAGGAAACAAAAAACATATGGAAAAAATCTTTAAGCTGAAGGAGAACGGCACGAATGTCCGCACCGAGCTGATTGCCGGCCTGACCACCTTCATGACGATGGCGTATATCATCGCGCTCAACCCGAACCTGCTGACCGGGTTTGGCGCAGGCGGCATGGATCTGTGGAACGGCGTGTTCCTCGCAACGTGTATCGCTTCCGCGATCGGTATGTTCTGCATGGCGTTTCTGGCGAACAAGCCGTTTGCCATGGCGCCGGGCATGGGGCTGAACAGCTTCTTCGCGATCGTTGTTGCAAACATTGTCGGTCTGACCGGCGCAACGTATCTGCAGTCGTTCCAGGCTGCGCTGTGCATCATCCTGATCGAGGGTGTTCTGTTCCTCGTGCTTTCGCTGCTCAACGTGCGCGAGCGCATTGTAGACGCGATCCCCTTCGGCGTGCGTATGGGTATCGCTCCGGCGATCGGTCTGATGCTTTTGAACATCGGCTTTGGCTCAAACGCCGGTGTTTTCGGCGACAACGGTTCTGTGTTCTATGTCATGCATGACTTCTTTGGCGCGCTGACGCCGAAGGTCATTTCGGACAATATGGCCAATGCGGGCGCATCGTATCCGCAGATGGTCCTCTATGTGGTCACCATGCTAGTTGGTCTGCTCGCGATCTGCATTCTGGCGAAGAAGGGCGTGAAGGGCGCGGTTCTTCTCGGCATGCTGCTCTCGTGCGTGATCTATTGGGGCGGCGAGTGGATCTTCCTCGATGCCAACCCGTTTGCATCGCTCAAAACCGCGTCGTTTGTACCGGCGTTTGGCGATATGGTCAATACCACGCTGTTCAAGTTTGATTTTGCGTTCTTTGCGCAGATCGGTTGGTTTACGATGATCACCCTGATCCTCACGTTCTGCATGATCGATATGTTCGACACGATCGGAACCCTCGTGGGCACCGCATCGCGCGCAAACATGCTGGATAAAGACGGCAAGATGCCGAAGATGAAGGAAGCCCTGATCTCCGACGCGGTCGGAACGATCGCCGGCGCAGTCACCGGTACTTCCACGGTCACCACGTTTGTTGAGTCCGCATCCGGCGTTGAGGCGGGCGGACGCACGGGTCTCACCGCGCTGACGACGGGTATCCTGTTCCTCGCTTGCATGTTCATCGCGCCGATCGCTGCAATCATTCCTCCGGCAGCAACGTCTGCGGCGCTGATTTACGTCGGCATCCTGATGCTCGGCGGCTTAAAGCATATCGACTTCTCGGATATGACGCAGATCGTCCCGGTCGCATTGATGCTGATCGCCATGCCGATCTCCAGCTCGATCGGTCACGGTATCGGTCTTGGCTTGATCTCGTACACGCTGATCGAGGTCTTTACCGGGAACTGGAAGAAGGTCTCGTGGGTCACATATCTGATCTCCGCGCTCTTCCTCGTGAAGTTCTTCCTGGTTGCTTAATGCAATCGGCAAATCTGTCTTTTCTCCCCCTCCATCCGGAGGGGGATTTTTTTTGCCCCGAACGCCCAGCTTCGCCGCCGCGCCCCTGCGGCTATGCCTGCCGCCGAACGCGCTGCCTTTTCCCTCCACGTCTCTTGTTTTCCCCCGCCGATACCTCGCCGCTTTTGATCCGCACTCGATCATTTCCTGTCCATCCCCTTCCCGCTTCAAGCCATATTGTCTCTGCTCCCCTCTACTTTCCCCCGCCGATGCCTCGCCGTTTCCATTTTTTTCCTCATCTGCTGCTCTATCCGCTTGAAATCACTTGCGCTTCATTT
>CAKUEM010000045.1 GCA_934646115.1 uncultured Oscillospiraceae bacterium | reverse complement strand
TCCATACTCTGCGCCAGGGTGCCCCAATCGCCCAGATTGCCATCGATGGTCGGCGTGGAATCGACCCACGGTGCGGGCATCGAATCGCTAGTATCCGGAACATCCCCAAGGATAGCAAGACCATAATACTTCGTGCTCAGCCAGAGCAAGCTTGTGTCAGTATAGGTATTATTCGTCCATAAACGCCTCGTGCTGCCATCCTGCATTTTGTTGTCTACGTGGAAGTCAAACGCAAAATCCGTTCCGACTTCGATCGGGGAGATGTGAAGATATTCCCAAGAGATACGCATTTCCATATTCCATGCGGTATCGCTGACAACATCTACTTTAAAATCAGGGTTTGCAGCGTCACCGTTGTTGCGGATAGAATCCACAACGGCTCTATCGCCGGCACATACGATGTCGTCAAAAAGGAGAAGCGCGTTGCCGCTCTTGCCATCTTTGCCGATTACGACTTTAAAGTCGATATCGCCATCCGCCGGGGTTTTATCACCCTGGTGTTTCTTCGGGCTGAAGTATAAACGAACACCGTCGCCGCCGCCCCAAAGTCCGTCGTTGCCTTCGCCGTTATAACCGGGCACGATCAGGTCGTCGTTTTCCACGGAAAGCGCAAAGTAAAGATAAGAATCATCCCACTGAATGTCATATTGTACAGAGTCGCTTCCTGATACACCGATGCCGGTGAAGTCGCGCATGTCCCAGGTTAAGTCATTCAGCTTCCCGTCGATAGTAGGCGCCGAAGCCGTTTTGTTGATCGTCATGGAATCTGCATAGCTGGGGTCGGCAGCCGAAGCCGGAAGCGCCGCTGTAGAAATCAGCGTAGCTAACTGAGCGCCGACGAGCAGTAATGACAATAATTTTCTCTTTTTCATATACCTTCCTCATCTCCTAAAAATTTTTTATATGCAAGTACGCAAACCGGGCATATTTGCGAAACGTGCATTAAAAAACACAAATTATGGCTATTTTTGATAGAAAACCGCGATATGGAATCACTTTTGCAAAACGATTAACATAAAAGCAGGTCTTCTTCAGGACAGTCTCCCCCCTTTTTTGCCCAGTATCCTTTGATTAAACTATACCATCTTCTTCTAAAATTTTCAAGTGTAAGTTGTTATTTTATAATAAAATTGTAAACAAAAGTTAAGTGCAAATTATTTGAATTATACAAAACGGTGTGTTATCTTCTTATAGAAAAACATAAAAAATATATCGTCAAAATAAACAAAAACATAGCGCATATATTATGAAATGTGCCGAAATGCAATTTTTGCAGTGCGGCGCATCGGGAAACGACCGGATTGCCACCGCCCGGGGTACTTGTTATAATGAGAAGGCATATACTGCGGATGCAAAACGCGCACGGACGGATTTTGCGCGAGAATCGGCAAACGAATTTGCGTCTTTTTGCGTTTGCGTGGTATAATACTTCCAAAAAGGGAAGAGGCGGACTGAAAACAGAGAACAACATGCCGCGGCGCCGCGGCGGAAAAGAGGTATCTATGATTGACCCACGTTCTGCAAAACCAATGTATGTGCAGCTCAAGGATATTCTGGAGCTTGAGATCCAGCAGGGGATCTATGGGCAGGATGACCGTCTGCCGTCTGAACAGGAGCTTTGCGCAAAATATCAGGTCAGCCGCATCACCGTGCGGCAGGCGCTGAAAATTTTAGAACAAAACGGGATGACGTATTCTGTGCCCGGAAAAGGAACGTTTGTGAAAACGGCGGAGATCCATCAGAAGATGACGCGCATCCTCACGTTTGGAGAAACGCTTGCGCACGGAGGCATGCAGGGCTACACGGAGATTTTTTCTTACACGCCGGAGGTGCAGAATGACGCGGTGCGGAAGATGCTCGCGCTTAAAAAAGATCAGACGCTTGCGCGCCTCGAGCTGCTGGGCTTTGCGCAAAACATGCCGGTTGTATATTACGTGTCTCATATGGAGGGGGGACTTGCCGCGCGAATGCATGAAAAAATGCTTGCGATGCAGGAGCAGCGCATGGCCTTTTCTACGTTTGACATGTACCAAGCGCTTTCGATCTCGCTCGGGCGCGTGGAGCAAAAAATGTCCGCCGCCAATATGGAAGGGGAGCTTGCGCAAATTTTTCGGCAGGAGTTGCCCAAGCAGGCGCTTCTAACGCTGGAATCGATGTATTACGACCCGAAGGAACATCCGGTGGAATATAAAATGGCGTATTATCGCGCCGACGTATTTGCATTTCATTTCGAAAGAGAGCTTTAGGGGGTTGACAGATCAAAAAAATGTGGTACAATAAGTTATAACTTGTTATAACAGGTTATAACTTATCCTGGGAGGCTCATCATGAAAAAGGAAATACTACGGATCCATTGTTCCAACGGGCATTTGGGCTTTGCGCCGACCAAAGAAGAGAGCTTTTGGATCGGGGCGAAAACAAAACCGGACTATTACTGCTGTGATTCGGGCAGTGACGATATCGGCCCGGTGCCGCTTGGCGTTGACAAGTGCGCAAGCCATGAGAAATGGCAAAAACACGACCTGGAGCTGATGCTGCTTGCAGCGCGCGAACAGGGTGTGCCGATGATCATCGGCTCGGCGGGAGACACGGGAACAAACAGCCGTGTGGATATGTATGTTGATTTTATCCGCGAGATCGCGAAGAAGCATCGCATGAAAAAGTTTAAGCTTGCTTATTTCTATTCTGAGGTCAGCAAGGATTATTTGAAAAACAAGATGGCAAACGGCGAGGTGATCGAGGGGCTGGATTCTCGCGAGGATCTGACGATCGAGGAGCTGGACAAAACGGATCGGATCGTTGCGGTTGCGGGCGTACACCCCTATATCAAGGCGCTTGAAATGGGCGCGGATGTGATCATCGGCGGTCGCTCGAGTGATGCGTGCGTGTTTGCCGCGCCGGCGATCTATGAGGGGTTTCCGGAGCATATTGCTTATTATTGCGGCAAGGTGCTGGAATGCGCTTCCTTCTGCTGCGAGCCGTATGGCGCAAAGGAGACCGTGATCGGAACGATCACGCAGGATGATGTGAAGGTCACGGCGATGAACCCGAAGCAGCGCTGTACCATCGCGTCTGTTGCGGGCCACGCCATGTATGAGCGCACCAACCCGTATTACGAATACGTTGCCGGCGGCTTGATCGACATGAAAAACTGCGTGTATGAGCAGTATGACGAGAAAACCTGCCGTATCACCGGCGCAAAATTTGTTCCGATCGAGGGCAAGGTAAAAGTGAAGCTCGAGGGCTCCGGTAAAGTGGGCGAGCGCTATATGGGCATGGCGGGCATTCGAGATCCGTATACCATTGCGAATATTGACAAGGTCATCGATTGGGCGAAATCTCAGGTGGCAGAGCGCTATCCGAACGGCGGATATGAGCTTAGCTACCGCATTTTCGGCAAGAACGGCGTAATGGGCGATCTGGAACCGATCAAAGAAACCAAGTCGCATGAGCTTCTGGTCGTTGTAGAAGGCGTTGCGCCGACAAAAGAGGTTGCGGAAGAAGTGGCCCTGATCGGAACGCGCCAGATCTTTTACGCGCGCCTTCCGGAAGTGAAGGGCACGGCGGGCACCGCGGCGTTTGTATTAGACGAGGTGACGCAAATTTCGCCGGCTTATAAGTGGACGTTAAACCATGTCGTTCCGGTGGATGATCCGCTGGAGCTGTTCCCGATCAGCACGGTCGAGATCGGCGAATAAGGGGGGAGCACGATGAAAACAGTAAAACTGGTTGATCTTGCAAAGACGATTCGAAGCAAAAACGCCGGGACGGACCGAATCACCTTTGATATTATTTTCCGCGAGAAGGAAACCTATGAAAAAGTAAAGCAGAGCGGCGCGATCACAAAAGAATCGATCGCAAAGCTTTATCAGATTCCGGAAGAGCGAATCGCGGATTTTGTTATGTTTGATCCGGCGTATGCGATCAAGTTTACGATCAAGCGCCTGCGTCCGAGCGGCTCGTTCGGCGAGGGCGATGTGTTTGGATGCCAGCAGTATCCGCCGCTCTATGATATCGAAATACCCATGGACGAATAAATGCAAGGCGTATCGATATTTCACATGCTGCCCGCTGCTTTGACCCTTGCCGTTTTTCTTTTCATGGGGATCAGCAGCGGGAAGACAGTGAAAAAAGCCAATGATTTTGACACCGGCGGGCATCGTGCCGGCGTGCTGCTTGTAACGGGAAACATCATCGGTACATTGGTGGGAGGATCTTCCACGATCGGAACGGCAGAGCTTTCGTTTCGCTGCGGGCTTTCTGCCTGGTGGTTTACGCTGGGCGCGGCGCTGGGATGCGTGATCCTTGCCGTCGCCATGGTCGGACCGGTAAGAAGATCCGGCTGCGCCACCATTTCACAGGTGATCGCGCAGGAGTTCGGTCAAAAAACCGGGACGATCACGGCGCTGCTTTCAATGCTGGGGCTGATTATGAACATCATCGCGCAGATTTTAGCCGCGAATGCGCTGATCATGGCGATGTTTGGGCTTCCGGCTGTGGTTTGCGCCGCGATCAGCGTACTTTTGATGTTTTGCTACGTGCTGGGAGGAGTGAAAAGCACCGGCATGCTCGGCATTGTGAAAACCGTTTTGCTGTATGCGGCCGTTGTGATCGGAAGCGCGATCTGCTTGCGGAATGCGGGCGGGTTTCCCGCGTATTATGCGCAGCTTCCGCATAATACGTATTTTAATTTGCTCGGGCGCGGCGTGCAGACCGACCTGGGCGCCGGAATTTCCGTGATACTCGGCGTGCTTGCAACACAGACGTATATCCAGGCGATCATCGCGGCGAAGAGCGATCGGGCAGCAAGGAGAGGATGCCTGCTCTGCGCCGTGTTGATCCCGCCGGTTGGATTCGGCAGCATTTTGATCGGATATTTTATGCGCATCTGCCATCCGGAAATGCATGCCAACTTGGCGTTTCCGCTGTTTGTGATAGAAAATATGCCCCCTGTTTTGGGCGGCGTGATTTTGGCGGGACTTCTGATCACCGTGATCGGGACCGGCGCCGGAACTGCGCTCGGACTTGGCACAACGATCGCGCAGGATCTGTATCGCCGATACAGCAACCCGCATGCCGATGAAAAGAAGGTACTGCTTGTAACGCGCATCAGCATTCTTTTTGTTATGCTGGTCGCGGCGAGCCTGACGCTCGGCACGCTGCAATCGCAGGTTCTTACCTGGGGATTTCTTTCTATGGGGCTGCGCGCCGCAGCGCTGTTTATCCCGTTTTTGTGCGCGTTGTTTTTGCCGGGGAAACTGGATGCACACAGCGCACTGCTTTCAACGGGCAGCGGTATTGTCGTTATGATCCTTACCAGCGTTTTTGATGTGCGCTTTGATCCGCTGCTCATCGGGATGCTCGCTGCGGCAGCGGTTGCGGTGACGGCACAGATCTTTTTATGCCGACGAGAGGGCAAGCGGCTTTCCGAGAAGCATTGAAAAACCGCCTGCCGCACGGTATACTTGTCACAGACAGGAGGGGAAAGAAATGATCGTACCTAAAATTGATATTCATGTTCATTCTGCGCCCAGAAAAAGTATCCCGCGGTTTTGGAGCGACGGCGAGGATTATACCACGCCGGATGAGCTGCGCCGGATGTATAACGAGCTCGGCATTGAAAAGGGCGTGCAGCTTCCGCCGATCACAACGGATTGCGGATATCATTATGTATCCAACGACGATTCGTATGAGATGGTTAAAAACCACCCGGAAACCTATGACTGGTTCTGCAACATCGACCCGCGTTGGGCAAAAAATTCGCCGGATACCGATCTTTCGTATTTTATCCGCTATTATCAGGAGCGAGGAGCAAAGGGTGTGGGCGAAATCACGTGCAATCTGTATTTTGACGATCCGCGTGTGATGAACCTGTTTTATCATTGCGAAAAATGCGAAATGCCGGTGCTGTTCCATTTGGGGGATATGGGCAACGATTACGGGCTGGTGGATGAATTGGGGCTGAAACGCCTGGAAAAGGCGCTCAAGGCGTTTCCCAATCTGCAATTCATCGGTCATTCGCAAAAGTTCTGGGCGGAGATCAGCGGCGATTGCACGGAAAAAGTGCGCAGCGGCTACCCGGAAGGGCCGGTGACGCCGGGCGGGCGCGTAATTGCGCTTCTGCGGAAATATCCGAATTTGACCTGCGATCTTTCGGCGGGCAGCGGCGGGAATGCCGTGATGCGTGACCCGGAGTTTGGCTATGCCTTTATGGAAGAGTTTCAGGATCGGCTGTATTTCGGCACGGATATTTGCGGACCGAAGCACTATTTCCCGTTGAGCCGCTATCTGGATGAATGCGTGGAGAGCGGGAAGATCACGCAGGAAGCATATGAAAAAATAAGCCGAAAAAACGCTTTGAAGCTTTTAAACCGAAAAATCGGCAAATAAAAAATACGAGCAATAAGATCCGGTGGGATTTTTACTGCGCGCTCACAAAAAACAGTTGCAAAACAGCTTCGCTTTGCAACTGTACCGTATAAATTCAACCTATCGGAATTCCGGTCTGTTTTATATAAAACAGACCGGAATTTTAACCATTGGCGGAATTTTGATGTTGTTTGCGATATAAACCGGGCGGAAGCTTGGTAAGCTTTTTGAAAATGCGCGTAAAATATTGCAGATCGTGATAGCCGCATTCCAAGCAAATCGTAGTGAGCGATTTATTGGTTTTGATCAACAGATTGCGCGCGTGGCGAATGCGGAGAAAATTCAGGTAAGAGACAAAGGTTTCGCCTGTGATCTCTTTAAATACATAGGAAAAAGAGCGCACGGACATGAGCGCGATTTTTGAAATTTCCTGCAGCGTGATATTTTGCGTATAGTTGGTATCGATATAATTCAGCGCGTTTTGGATGGATGTGCGATATTTAAAAAACAGCTCGTCCTCTCGACTTGGCGCAAACGCCTGATATTTATGGCAGACCATGCTGAGGATCCGAAGCAGGAGCGTTCGGATATAGAGCGTGGAGGTGCCGTGCCCGCTTTGAAATTCATCGACCAGCTCAAAGAGCAGCGCCTCAAGCTGCGCGGCGTCTTCGCCCGAAAAGGAGACCGCTGCCTGCATCTCATGCGCCTTGACAAGGCAGGGCTTTAAATAAGCGAGATTAAACAACGTATTTTTATCTGCCGCGTCAGACAGCATGTTGATAAATCCATCGGACAGATCGCAGAATATAAATTCGACATTATCGGAAATGCGCGTATCCAGCTGATGAGGGATAAAAGGGGGAACAAATATAAAATCTCCGCGCTTTTGGCAAAATTCTTTGCCGTTGTAGTTATGCAGAAACGAACCGCGAACGCAATACCATAATTGCATATAATTATGCCGGTGCAACAGATCGAGCTCATGCGTCCGCCCGGTCAGCGCGCGAAAATGGCATGGATTATTTGCAAATTGCGGGAGAATATGTTCAGACTCCGGCGTTTGATGCACATCTTCCTGATAACGAAATGCCCAGTCCATAACTACCTCTCTTCATCAGTCGGTTCGATTTTTAGCCTATCGCGCACCGCGCAAACACGCAAAAAGGGAGCGAAATGATTTTCTAGTATCATTATATCATGAAAATGCACAAAATGCACCTTGCTTTTTTTCAGTTATTCAAGAAAAAAACAACATAAATGCCAAATAGTCCAAAACGAAGTTTTATCCATGTGCTATGCTATGGGTATCTTATATGGGGTTCCGTTTTCAGGAGAGGGAAGCGAAAACGTACAACTTAGGAGGATTGAAAATGAAGGGAAGCATGAGAGGGAAAAAACGCATCGTTTCGCTTTTGCTGGTTCTGTGCATGACACTTGGGATGTTCCCGGGCGTGTCGCTGGCAGGGCAGGCAAAGGGCGCAGACACAACGCAAGATCTGATCTACAATTTCTTAAAATGCAGCGAATATTATAATCCGGGAAAGCAATGGACGGAATTCAAGCAAACGGGCGTTGCTTTTTCGGAAATTACAGATCTTCAGCAAACAACGAAGGGCAGTGCGCAGGAGATCAATGCGGAAAGCAGTATTGCGACTGAGCCGTGGTGTTTTGTAAAAACAACGGCGACGAATGAGCAGAGCCCGCATTATCAATGGGGCGGCATGTATAGCTTCGCGGACGGCGAGGGGACTTACCTGCAAATGAAGATCCTGGCAAAAGCGGGAACATACACTGCCATCAGCTCACATACGAAAAATTATTATGCACCTTGTGCGGATGTTTTTTTAGCGCCGATCTCGGATGCTGAAAACGCGACCGCTGAAAAATATAAAATCGGCAATGTAGATCCGAGCGTTCCGTGGGGAGAGTGCCCGACCAATAAGAAAGGACCGGTCTCGGGGGACTGGAGCGCTTCTGAATTTACGCTTGGCGAGGTAACGCTGAAAGACGGCGAGTATCTTCTGACCTATCAATATAGCGGGGACGGCAGAAATAAGGCAAATAAATATTTTGCCGCTGCCGGGTTCAAGCTGGAAAAACACGCAGAGCCGGAGCCGGGCGAAGAGACGCTTCCGCGCGATCTGGTTTATAATTTTCATAAGCTCGCGGGAGGATATGCTGCGTCGGGCGATACCGTTTTGATCCAATCGGTCACGTCGCTTTCGCAGACGACAGCCGGAGCGCCGGATGAAATTCTTCCGACCAGCACGCAGAAAACCGACCCGTGGTGTTATGTAGCTGCCAGCGAGCCGGAAAAGAATTTTCGGTATAACGGCGGAAACGGCGTGGTGTTAAATGCAAACGAAGCGCGCGGCGGCTGGGCGACGTTTAAGATCCAAGTGCCCGCAGACGGCTTGTATGATGCGGTTTCGGTAAACTTCCATTACTATCAGTCCGGTCTGACGCAGATCTTTTTAGCGCCGGCCGATGCGGAAGAGCCGATGGCAGAGGAATATTCATTGGGAATCATCAACGCGACCAGAAAATGGTCGAACGCGACCGAAGATCAGAAATACTGGTACATGGAAGATCCGCTGGATCAGCCGGTCGCTCTGAAAAAGGGCGAGTATTTGCTCAGTTATCTGGTTCGCACCGATACCTCAAGTACGTATAGCAATACCGGCTGGCAATATTTCTTCAGCCGATTCCATCTGAATTGGGTGCAGGAAGCGGAGCTTTCGGTTGCGCCGTTTAGCGAGATCACCACCGGGGAAAGCGCAAGCGCCGCCGTTACGCTGACTGCGAAGGACGGTTTTACGCTTGATTTGAGTAAGGCGACCCTGGGCGTTCAGTCAGACGATCCCAGCGTTGCTAAAATGACGATCTCGGGCAAGACGCTGAACATATCGGGCGTGGCGCGCGGCAAAACCAATGCTCGCGTGTATGCGAAAATTGACGGGCGGATCATTGCGGCCGCAACGATCCCCGTTGTAGTCGGCGATCCGGTATATATCGAAACCGAAGCGGTTTCGCCGGTTTTGACCGGGCACGAAAAAACCGCGAAGGTCAGCTTGCGCACAGACAGCGGCGATTATGATATCAGCAAGGCGGTTCTGGAAGCCGAGCTTTCCGACCCGAGCGTTGCCGAAGTTTTAATTGCGGATAAAACGCTGACGATCAAAGGCGTAAAAGAGGGCAAAAGCGACCTGACCATTCGGGCGAAGCTCGACGGGGCGCAAATTGGCGTTTTAACGCAGGAGCTGTCGGTGCTCGATCCGCTCGTTATACATTGCGAGGAGTTTCCGGATATTGAAATTGAAAGCTACATGGAAAAGGTGCTTTCTCTTGAGATCCGAGACGGGGCGGAGTTTAACGAGGGCGATCTTTCGCTTGAAGCAAAATCTGAAAATAATGCGATCGCAACGGCAGAGCTTACAGATAAGGTTCTTCGCATTTCCGGCGCAGCGGTTGGAAGCACCGCTGTTGCAGTAACGGCGAAGTATCGTGACGCGGTCGTTCAAAGCGTAACGATCCCCATAACGATCAAAGAGAAAGATATTTCCGGCGACTTAACGGCGGAGTTTTTAAAAACCGTGCCGGTGGGGCAGGCGCTGCGCGCTGCGCTTTATCTCACGAAGCATAGCGGCACTGCCTATCCGCTGGACGGCATAGAGTTTGGCGCGCGCAGCGGCGATAAGGAGATCGCCGCGGCGGAGATCAAACGCTCCGGCGACCAGGTGCTTCTTGAAGTGACCGGCGTCAAAACGGGCAGAACGTGGATCGAGCTGGAGGCAAAAAAGGCGGGCAAAACGATCGCATCGACAGAAGTGATCGCAACGGTTGCAACCGATGCGGAGAGCGCTGCGAAGGATCTGGTTTATGATTTCCACAAGCTTGGGAAATGGTATATCGAGCAGAGCGGGGCATTTGGCGATGCGGTGGATATTGCAACGGTCAAATCCTTCCGCCAGACGCTTGCGGGATCTCCAATCGAGATCAATAAGGGCAGCTCAATCGTTACCGACCCGTGGTATTTTATCGATACCTCGGCGGAAATGCCCGGGAAGTTCCGCTTTAATAGTAAGGTCAATGGGATTTTCTTAGACGGAGACGCAACAAAGGGCGGCTATGCCAGTTTTATGATCTATGTTCCGGCGGACGGGATCTATGAAGTGGTAAACCGTAACGCGCATTACTATAAAAGCGGCCGCACCGAGATCTTTTTAGCGCCGGAGGATGCGGCAGATCCGCAGGCTGCGCGGTATTCGCTCGGCGTGTTAGACGTTACGCGCAAATGGAGCAACGCAACGATCGACGCCGAAAATTGGATGCTGGAGGACAGCCTCGGCTATGCGAAGGTCAAGGCGGGAAATTATCGGCTGACGTATAAGGTGCTTGAAAAAACGTCCAGCACCTACAGCAATACCGGATGGCAGTATTTTTTCAGCGCATTTTTGCTGAAAGCGGTTTCCTTTGCCGATACGCCGATCACGATTTCGGACATTGGAACGTTAAAAGCGGGCGACTGTGCGGAAACGGCGATCACCGTGCATAAAAAAGACGGGACAGAGCTTGATCTCTCTGTGGCAGAGTTCAGCGCAGAATCGAAAACTCCCGAAATTTTAAAGGCAGAGATCACTCGTGATAAAGAAAGCTCCGTCCCAAAGCTTTCGCTGCAGGGACTGCGCCAGGGACAGGCGACGGTTGCGGTTGCAATGCGCATCCAGGGGCAGAAGGTGCTGGAGACCGAGATCCCGATCTCTGTTGCCGCGCCGGGCACGCTCGATCGCGTGGTATTGTCGGTTAAGAATAATGCGGCAGGTCAGGTTTCCGTCGGTATGGCGGGCGAGCTGGAATATCAGCTGTATGACACGGATGGCGAGCTGCTCAGTAAGGAAGCCATCGCGCTGCAAAACCCTCAATTTACGTATGAATGCCTGACTCCGCAAACGGCAACGGTTACGCAGAGAGGTCAGTTTGCGCCGATTGCGGAAGGCGAGATCGTGATCCGCATGACCGCAACGCTTTCTGGCATCAGCAAGAGCGCGGAAATTCATATCAAAGCGCATCGCGGCAAGACCGAGCGCACCTTCTATACAGACGAGAAGATTGAGGCGGCGCGCGAGAATATTGAAAAATATCCTTGGGCGAGATCGATGCGCGATGCGGCGGTCAAGCGTGCAGAGCCTTATGCGGGCAAAGAGGAAGCGCTTTGGAATCTTGTTACGCCGCAGAGCATCCCGCGCGCGATCACCGTGGGTGTTCAGTATGATCCGAAGGCGTATTCCTGCCGGTATTGCGGCGTGGATCTGCGTTCGAAATACGGTCAGTATCCGTGGCTCTTGAATCCGCTTGGCGACCCGTGGAAGATCCAGTGCCCGGATTGCCGCAGAAAGTTCCCGAGCAATGATTTCGGGAAATATTATGAGCTGGGGCTTGATGAGCATGGCATCTTCCGGCCCGAGCTTGCAAAGCAAAAAAATGCAGAGCTTGTGGCACAGGGCGAGGATGGATATCTTAAAAACATTTTATATCCGGAAATGGATGAAAAGCTCGGCGTGACCAACTGGGGCGCCGACGACGGCATGGGATATAAGCCCGGAACCAAGTGCGAGAACGGCGCGGAGGAGATCCACAGCTACATCGCATATTACAACCACTGGGGCATCTGGTATACGACCAGCGTTGCCAATTCGGGCGTGCTTTATAACGCCGTGACCGGATTGCGCGATGCGTATCTGTATACGGGCGAAGAGCGCTATGGCAGAACCGGCGCGATCCTGCTGGACCGCATGGCGGACGTCTATCCGGATTTTGACCTGATCCCGTATTCGTATTTTTATCTGACGCCAAGCCTCAAATATGAGGGCAAGGTGATCAATAAGGTTTGGGAAACCTCGCTGGCACGCAAGATGGTATATGGATATGACGCATTTTATAATGCATATGAAGATCCGTATGTCATCCAATTCCTCTCGCAAAAGGCGAGCCAATATCAGCTTGAAAACAGAAAGCAAACGGTTGCGGATATCCGCCGCAACGGGGAAGACAATATTCTCCGCGAAGTGCATCGCGAGTGCAAGAGCGGACAGATCAACGGAAACTTCGGAATGCATCAGTCCACGCTGGCATTGACCGCTGTTGTGCTCAACACATTCCCGGAGAGCCGCGAAATGGTTGACTGGATCATGCAGGCGGGCGAACGCTTAAACGGCGAGCGCGGCGCGCCGGTAACCGGCGGAAATGTGCTGCCGCAGATCATGGGCGTGGTTAATCGTGACGGCATCGGCAACGAGGTCGCGCCGCAGTATAATGATTTCTGGCTGACCTATATTAAACAGATCGCGGATATTTTAAACGGCTGGGACGGATACCCGGCAGCCGATTTGTATTCCAACCCGAAGGTTATGAAAATGTTCACCGCGCTCGGGCGGCTGACATTGTGCGGCAGAACGACCGCGCAGCTCGGCGACTCGAAGAGCTGCGCGAACAAAGAGCTTGTGTTGCGTCCGGATCTGCTGCTTGATGTATTTCATCGTACCGGGGATGTTACAAGCGCGCAGCTTTGCTATTTCGCAAACGGGAACAGCACGGATGGGCTGCACCTGGATATCTTCTCAAAGGATGCGGAGAGCATTCGCGAGCGGGTGCGTCAGGTCGTGGAAGAGCATGGCGGATATGAATATGGACAGAGCGATCAGCTTGCGGGGTATGGTTTTAGCATCCTGCGCGACGGAACGCTTTTGGAAACGGCAAATAAGTCCAATACGCTGGATACGCAGCGCGATTTCTGGATCTCTTACGCGCATACGGCGTATGGCCATGGGCATCTGGATGCGCTCAATCTTGGAATCCATGCGTTCGGTTTGGATATGGCGCCGGATTTCGGCTACCCGGAGAGCGGACTGGACGATGAAAATTCCGTTCAGTGGGCAAAGAACACGATCAGCCATAACACAGTGATGGTAGACGGGATCCGCCAGATCGGTTTGAAAGTGAACGGAACGCCGATGCATTTTGACGATTCCGGTCGTGTGAAGGTCATGGACGTGGATGCAGAACGAGCATATGCGGCAACGGATATTTATCGCAGAACACTTGTCATGGTTGAAGTATCCGATGAAGTCAGCTATGGTGTGGATTTCTTCCGCGTCCGCGGAGGCAATGAGCATCTTTACAGCTTCCATTCGCAGTCGGATCAAATTGCCGAGACAGAAGGATTAAACCTTGTGCAGCAGGAGGGCGGAAGCTATGCCGGCGCAAATGTTGCGTGGGGCGCAAACAGCAAGTATCTCAATGGATACACATGGCTGCGGAACGTGCGCCGCGCGGCGAATGTGAAAAACTTCAGCGTAGACTTTAAAGTGAAGGACTTTAAAAATGTATTGGGCTATCCGACGGATACAAACCTCCGCATGACGACGCTCAACGATTTTGACCTCACGGAAGTTGCCATCGCAGAGGGTATGCCCCCGCGGATCGCAGATAACGCAAAGATCCCGTATTTTGAATATGTCCTTGCCAAGCGGAAGGGAACAAAGCTTGATTCGCTGTTTACCACGGTGTATGAGCCGTATAAGAATGAGCGTTATATCAAGGAAATGGAAGCGGTTTCGGTCGCTGCAAAAGATGGAGAGAGCGCAGACGCTGTGCGCGCGGTCAAAGTGGTACACACGAATGACAGAGTAGATTATATTGTGTATTCCGCGAACAATACCGTGACCTATCGCGTGGATGATCTGTTCGATTTTAAGGGCTTTGTCGGCGTTTATACCATGAAAGACGGCGAGGCGATCTATGCATATCTGAACGACGGCACGCAAATCGGCGATACAACGATGGCACAGGCTGCGGTCACGGGAACGGTTTCTGATTTCACGCGTGATTTTGTTACCGAGAATCATATCATCATTCAGCCGGATGCGGACGTTGACCCCGAAAGCCTTTCCGGACGCTGGATCATGATCCAAAATGACGGCACGGAAAACGCGGCGTATCAGATCCAACATGCTGTTCGGCAAAACGACGGGAAGATCGCGCTTGCGCTTGGAAACGTGACACCGATCCGCGCCTATAAGAGCAAGAACGATATCAACCAGGGCTATACATATAATATAGAAGCTGGGCAGACATTCCGGATCCCACTTTCGACCAACAACGACAGTGCGCCGATCTTTGCGCCGATCGAAGATAAAAACGCAGAGGCGGGCAGCGAGCTGAAATTCCAGATTTCTGCGTCCGGCGCATCCGATCGCGTTTTAACGTATTCCGCGAAAGATCTGCCGCGCGGCGCGAACTTTGATGCGCGGACGCAGACGTTCAGCTGGATTCCGGATTCTGCGCAGCTGGGCAAGAATTATGCGGCGTTTACGGTGACAGACGGTACGCTTTCCGCGACGCAATATGTAGAGATCACGGTCTACAACAAGACCACGGGCGGTGGTGGCGCAGGTGGCGGCGGCACGCCGAGTCCGCAGCCACAGCCGCAGCCGCAGCCGCAGCCTCAGCCGCAGCCGGAGACCAAGCCGGAAGAGGATGAAACCACCTTCGCGGCAAGCCCGGATGAAACGACCGCTTCGAACAAGCTCGGCAGCGT
>CAKUEM010000044.1 GCA_934646115.1 uncultured Oscillospiraceae bacterium | reverse complement strand
CGATACTTCTGCGGAAGATGCCGCTTGGATCCGCATACGTTCCCTTGGTGGCAAGAGTTGGCGCTTCGACGTCCATGACTTTCACGCGGCCGGAATCGTCGAAATGCAGCGGATTGCCATTTGTCCGCTCCGATGTGCCAGCCGGGTTATTAGACACTAACCAGTTATGGCGCTCTTCATTTACCATAACTGTGTTATGATTGATCGTTCCCTGCCCCCAAACGGAATTCTTTTCCGCGCCGTCGGCTGCCTCCGGATATCCCAAATCCGGCGCCATATTAAACCCATAGGCTTCAATTCCTAAATTGAGCACATCAGAATGCTTATGGCTGTTCGCACCGCCCCAATACAGCCAGAAGTCGCGCTGGGTATCAAGCGCCTTCGCGCTATCTGCCGTTGGGATGTACGTACCGTCGCGCAAAATCGAGAAGCCATAGCCCGCAAGCTGCTGACTACGGTCGAAGTCATACTCGCCATAGATGTTGATAATATTTTGAATTTGTTCCTGTATCGTTTCAGGGTCTTTGGTCATATAATTCGCGTGCAGCCCGCTCACCGAGTTGCCGTTTATCAAATAAATAAACTGTGCTAATTCAATATCGCCCGAATACATAAATCCATTGATCAGGCTATCGAGACCTACGGCGAATCCATTGCCGCCGGTCGATCCATAGTCGCCGATCTGCGCGGTCGTGCGGCGGCATAGCGTCAGCGGAATCTGCGCCTTAAACATCTTCAGAAATTTTGCATCCTTATATAGATCGGCCGCTTCATAGCCTTGGTATCCCGCAAGATAATCGGCAACCTTCGTAGGATATACGACCCACATGGAGTTATACCCCGGCGCGGATTCTGCGCCAAATCCGTCGCGATCGACCACGTTAACGATTTGTGCCGTCACATTACCGCCCGGATTAAACGATGCACCAGGTCCCGCCGAACTGTTTTTGAAAATCCAGTCAATCATTTCCTTCGTATACGGCATGGTATCCAGAACAACAGCAGCCGCGGCGGCGGTTGCCTGATGCGTACCGAAATTACCCATAATATCCAGGTTTTTAATATCCGTAAATGCCTGGCGCACAAGGCGATTTTCTATGCGCTCGCGAATCAAGGTCGGGCTCGCCTTCTCTTCAGACAGCCGGATATTTTCCGCCTTATTTTGGATATTCATCAGCGTCTGCGGGTCGTCATACATCGGATAGAACACGTCATAAGCAAGAATAAAATTCGTTGTCATCGATGTCTGCCAAATCGAACCGATCATTTTACCGTGCGGCTGCGTAGAGTCGGAATTAAAAAATTGCGGAAAATACGGTTTAAGCGACATGTCCGGATAAACATCAGCAACGCGGTCAAGCAGAGCCGCTCCAACCCGTCCGTAGCGCACCTCGCCGGTATATAAATACGCGTCGCGCAGCGCATTGATCGCCTGATAAATGATCCCGCCATTCGGCATTGTGACCTGCTGATCCCAAACGCCCCAATGGTTATAATAAGCGATGTAAGTGTGTGTTTCTTCCTGTTCCTGCCCGATGCTGCTTGTAATAGTCTTGCCGGTACGATAGCCATAGCCATCGTCAACGCCCCAGCCTTCGCCCTTATCCGGATAGAGAACGTTCTTTAAATATCCGCTCTCGCCGTTTGCTACAAGCTCTGCGTTCTTCGTTTTTGCAAGCTCGTAGCTCCAGTTCCCGTCGTCTTGAATGCCCAGCTTATAAAAGCTTTCAAAATCATTGCTCGGGAACTTGCGGCGACATGCCGGACACTGAATTTTAAACGCATCCGCCAGCGGATCGACTATCCATGGATAATATCCGTAATTCGCGCGGAGATCCTCTCCACAATACCGGCAGTTGTATGCGCCCGGATCCCAACGATAGCCAACGGTGATACCGCGCGGCAGCTCCTGCGTTGTCACGGTGTTCCACAGAAAATCCTGCTTATCCAGAAAACGATCTGCATTTTTAATAACCGCATCGCTGTTGCCTCGCGCCCAGCTATATTTCTTTATGTTTTCGCGGATCGCTTCTACGCGCTCCGGCGTATAATAACTCGCCTGTGTTTTCCCCAAGCGAATGTCAAAGGTGATCGTCGCGGCAAGCTCCAAATCGTCCTTCACTACCCGTACAAGAACGTCCGCCTTCCCGATCGACACCGGGTATACCTTTCCCGTTTCTGTAACTCGCAACACAGTTTCATCCATGTTTTGATAAGTGACAACTGCACCGGTCAGGTCCACTTCATTTTCAAGCGCATCCAGCGCAGCGATTCGAATCTGCTGTCCCTCAGTGTCTGTCGGCTTCATACTGGTATTATCAGCCGACGCGATCAAGCGTGTGCCCACTCGTTTATCGACCGTAACAGTAACGTGTTTTTCCTCCACTGCGCCATGATACGCGCCCTTGAGCGTAATCGTTGCCGCACCTTCTTTCAAGCCTGTAATGACAGCGCCGTCGATCGCAAGAATTGTTGGATCCGATAGTTCGATCGTCATATAATGCTTCGGGTCATCCGCATTATCCTCAAAAAGCTTTCCAAACGCATAGCGCGACCCGTCTGATGTAATGAGCCCGGCCTGAAGCGTGGTGCTCCCTCCCACTGCAAGAGCATCATTTCCAACCTCCAGCACAAATCCCAAAATCTCTGGCATGCTGTCCAGCTTTCGGAAGTTCATACTTCCGAGATAGAGATAGCCCCGATCCGAGGTCCGACGGAAGGTCACTTGATGCGTCCCCGCCGTCAGCTCAACAGCGTTCATCTCGACCGTCGGACCAACTTTTAAACCCTGCTCGCCATAAAAATCATACTCTCCGACATATTTTTTGTCAATATAAATCGAAGCAAGAAATCCCGCGGCATACTGCCCGCCATCCACTGAGAGTACATATGCGCCGTCAGCCGGAATATGAACATCAAACGTAATGTCCGAGGTCAGCCGGGTATTGCTCTCGCTCGCAACACAGGCGATTCCATATACCTGATACCGCAGATGCTGCGCATTTTCGGCAAACACCTTTGGATCTGTCATATTACGATTGAGTGCCCATCCGTTTTGAGCGACCGTTGCGTCTAAAATTTTTGTTTTTTGATTCTCGCGGAAATTATAAGAAATATCGCCAAGCACTTCCGCTTGTTTTTCGCGAATTTTAATGACAAACGGATCAGTTTCGATCCTTTCCTGACCCTCCGCTTGCTCAATCACCGCACGAACGGTAACAGAGCCCAAGCTTTTTCCGGTAAGCGCCGCGCCGGAAAGAGAAGCGCAGCCTTCCGGCTCAGCGGATACGATTTCAAACACCGCGTTGCCGCTTGTATATGGGCTGCCGCTGCTCAAGCGACCTGAAACCAAAAGACCGATCGTTTCGTCTATTTGTATCGAACCCGGCGCTTTTATCGCCGCGCTGACGATCGGTGCAGCGTTTGCAACGGTCATGGCAAGAACCGCCTTGGTCATAACCCCGTCAATTTCAACAAAAGCCGTTATTTTCGTTGTACCTTTGTCACGTCCGGTCAAAACTCCGTTACCATCGACCGAAACGATGCTTGCATTCGCACTTTCGTAATAAGGAATCGCTTCGCTTAAATCGATCAAATCGCCATTAATGCGATAAGCGCGCAGCGCTGTGGAGATCGTTTCTCCGGATTGAATGATATTTTTTCCGCAGTCAATTCGACATAGTCAAGAATTTCCGGATCTACCACGGAAATATTCATCGTGCATTCCACCGTCTGCCCGTTTGAAATTGCCTGTACATGAACAGATGCATCTCCTAGCTTTTTGCCATCTATCAAAACGGAAATAAATTTTCCGTCCGCACTTTTTTGCACCCTTGCTTCTGCAATTTCTGCATCCGAAGAAGAAGCTGTAACCTCTGTAACATCAGAAAAATCGATCTCTGCCCCGTCAAGCTTCAACACAAGCGGGATCTCGCTGGTTTTGCGCAGCATAACACGGTCCGTTTTCATATCTGCACTCAGATGGATCTCATGCTCCGTAATCGGATTGAGTATAAAAGCTCCGATTGGGCAACGAACCCCTGCTGATCTGCTGTTTTTTCCTGTTTTTACATAAGTGATCACATAGTTTCCGGCGTCCAGCGTAACATTGCGCAAATGCGTTTCTACCACCCACTTGGGCGCAGACGCATAAGTATCGATCTCGCCAAGCAAATACCGCTCGTCGCGCGGGTTCTCTGCATCTTCCGGCGCTAAATACAGCTTAAAAATACCGCCGCTCCCCCAAAAGCCGTTTTGCGAAGTAGCCGAAAAAACGCCATCCTTGCGCACTTTGATTTTAAAAGACGCCCATGCGCCGATATCGCCGTCCCACATGCAGCCGTAAAGCGAATCCGCAAATCTGAAATTCGCGTTGCCTCCGCCCTGCCCATTCCAGATCCACTGATCAGTCCACAGACAGTTGCGTGACTGCGGATTCAGTTCATCGCGATGCCCGATCGTGGTCATGTTAAAATTGCTGACCATGTCGATGGGGAATCCTTGCCCATATGCTTCATATGCAACCTTGCGGTAATCATATTTATAAGTATTTTCGCGCACCTCGATCTCCATCGCTTGTTTAATAATTTCTCCCTGATAGGTCGCGTTAATATTTAAATTTGTTTTTCCGATATTTTTCCCAAAAATTCTGATGCCGCTGTCATCTACGCCCTTGATCTCAACAATATCCTGATCCTCCGGCGTGACATGAAATGCAGAAAACCGGCTGAGCGGCACGTCTTCATCATCCAGTGTAGCATACGCGTCCATCACGGTCTCAACATCCTGATAAATTGCGGGTGCGCGCGCTACCAGCGTCAAGCCGGCCGCTTCTGCAAGCCGCATGAATTGCGCCGGCAATAAGCCGATTATCATGCAGCATGTCAGCGCGATAGAAAAGAGCCTTTTCACCATTCTTTTTTGCATATTCATCCTCCTTATCCTTTTCCCAAGAAGCAGTATCAGCGCCAAATAAAACATTGGAAAAATTGCATCGCCCTCGGTTGTTTTTTCTTTGCAAACTATTCAATCTCACCATTTTCTACGGTTATATTATAAAAATTTTTGATTGATATTTATATATCTAAGTGTTAGAATAAACTTACGAAATATCTGATAAGGACTGATTACTGATGCGTAATGATTTGAAACGATTTGTATCGATCGAGAAAATAGAAAAGCCCCCTCTCAACGAATTGATCGCATTCAAAGCGAAGATCGATGCCGCAGATAGCTGGAAAGCACTCAATTACGTCAATGGTCCGGTACTCAGAGATTGTTATTGTCTTGATTACTGCATCGCAGGGAAAGGCACGGTGATTTTAAACGGAAATGAATATCCGTTAAAAGCCGGGCAGGCGCTCATGATCTTCCCCTCTCATATCATTACGCTGATATCCAGCAAAGACGACCCATGGCAGTTTGCTTATATTTATTTTCAAGGCACAAAAGCCGCAG
Organism: uncultured Oscillospiraceae bacterium; assembly: GCA_934646115.1. Lineage (GTDB taxonomy): Bacteria > Bacillota > Clostridia > Oscillospirales > JAAYXM01 > RGIG7332. Next base: position 9,641 of record CAKUEM010000044.1, on the reverse strand, counting down.
AATATCTTTCTAATTTCAACATTACCGAACTTTCTCCATTTCTTTCTGTAAAAGACGGTCAAGAGCTGCTTCAATGTATTTCGCGCGGTGCAGAACGCCTTCTTTTAAAAGATTCTACCCTCTTGTTTAAACAAAAAGCACTTGCCTATGAGCTTTTTACGATATTGGGAAGTATATGCCCGACCAACGATATCGTTGCCATCTCCAAATCCTCCCCAAAGCACTATATCAATAAAGCGATTCAATATGTGCAATCCGATCTCGCCAAACACACAAAAATTTCGGATATCGCAAAGCATGTAGGCTTAACGCAAACTTATTTTTCCACGCTGTTCACCAAGGAGGTCGGGCAATCTCCGCAAGCTTTTTTTACGGATTACAGAATCAAAAAAGCGTGTACGATCCTCACAACAAATTCTGAGGTTTCTATTTCAAATATTGCTTATTCGCTCGGCTATGATCCATTGATATTCTCACGCGTGTTCAAGCAAATTGTTGGCCAGTCCCCGCGGGAATACAGAAAAAGCATTCCAAAAGAATAAGCGGTGCGATTGGCGTTTTATCGCTTGTCCCAGTTCGTGCAAAGCTTTCTTTTTATGCTGTATAGTTGATTACTTATTGGTTTTTTGCAGTTTCAGCTTGACACTCCATCTGCCGTTCCATATAATATTCGGCAAATACAGGCAGAAAGCAAAAAGGAGTTTTTTTATGAGCTGGTACCAGTATTCCGGGTTTGCGGATGAAATTGACGTGCGTTTAGAAAATCAAATCACTGCATTGCAAAAATTTAATATCCGCAATATCGAATTGCGCAGCGTTGATGGAAAGAACATCACATCCCACACTTTGGAAGAAGCAAAAGCGCTCAAAATGCGTCTCAACGCCGGTTCTGTCCATGTTTCCGCTATCGGCTCCCCCATCGGGAAAATTCAAATCACAGATCCATTCGACGATCATTTTTCGCTTTTTCAACATACGCTTGCGCTTGCCAAATTGCTGGATACCCGCTATGTGCGCATATTCAGCTTTTTGGTCGAGGAATCCGATCCATATCGCTATCGCGATGAAGTGTTGCGCCGCATGGCTGCCTTTGCAAAAGCAGCGGAGCGTGCCGGGATCACACTGCTGCACGAAAACGAGGGCTGCTCGATCTATGGTCAAACCTCCGTGCGATGCCTGGATATTTTCGAATCTGTCGGTTCTGCGCATTTAAAAGCAACGTTTGACCCGGGCAACTGCGTTTACGCTGAGAACGATGCATTGGAAGAATATAAAATTATAGCGCCTTATGTGGAGTATCTTCATATCAAAGACTGCATTGAGGGGCAAAAAATCGTTCCGGTCGGCGAAGGAAAGGTGCAATTTCAAGAAATTTTAACCCTTGTGCGCAGCAAGCGGAAAGACCCGATTTATCTTTCCATCGAGCCGCATTTAATCGATTTTAGCAAGTCTTACGCACCTGCTCGTTCTTCTGAGGAGTTAGAAGCAAGCGAGGGGTTTATAAAATTCGCTTTGACGTATAAAAATCTTAAACACATTGTTGACACGATTGAACAACAGAAAACACAATGCATCGGATAGATATGCTCCGGTAAGCAGCATTGCCAAAGGGGATTACGCCGTTTCGTAGCGCAATCCCCTTTTTGATTTAAATTCCCTGCGGCATCCAACTGCGCATTCTCGGCAAATCATTACAGGATGTGTTCTCCGTATTTTCTTTTAATCAAAAAACGGCGTGACATTTGTCACGCCGTTTCTCGCGTCATATTAAATTTTGCCGCGCAATATTACGCCTGATCGTTCAGCGCGTCATGCACCTTTAGCATGATTGCGCATTCCAGGCGCTTGCGCTCCAGCTCGCAGCCCAGCTCATAAGGATCGCGCAGGTTGCCGTTCATATTGAGGTTCGCCGCGCTGCATCCGCCGCTGCAATAAAACTTCGCCCAACAGTTTTTGCAGGCGTCGCGCGTGCAGATATTCAGCCCCATAAACTGCTCGGAAATGGCGGGGTCAAACGTATCATCCATCACGTTGCCCATGCAATACTCGTCTTTTCCAACGAATTGGTGGCAGGGATATACATCCCCTTCCGGCGTGACCGCGGCATATTCATAGCCCGCGCCGCAGCCGCGAATGCGCTTGATCACGCAGGGTCCCTGCTCCAAATCAACCATAAAGTGAAAGAAATTAAAATCGCGCCGCTCCTTCATGATCTCCGCCAGGCGGTCATATTCCGCAAAAATCTGCGGAAGATCCGCTTCGTGCAGCGCGTAACGGCTGCCGTCCTCCGCCGTGACCGGCTCAACCGAGACCTGATCAAAGCCCAGCTCGGCAATATGCAGCACATCCTGCGTGAAATCAAGGTTATCGTGCGTAAACGTTGCGCGGACATAATAATCCCGGTCTTTATCGCGCGCGGAAACCAGCGCCTTGAACTTCGGAACGATATAATCATAGCTCCCGCCGCCGGAAACCGTTTTGCGCACCCGGTCGTTGACCTCGCGCCGCCCGTCGAGCGACAGCACAACGTTTGACATCTCGCGATTGATATAATCAATGCTATCCTGATTGAGCGCCAGCCCATTGGTCGTGATCGTGAAGCGGAACACCTTGTCATGCAGCTTCCCCTGCTCCTTGGCGTATTCCACCGCCGCCTTCACCGTGTCAAACGCCATCAGCGGCTCGCCGCCGAAGAAATCAATTTCGATATTGCGGCGATTTTGCGAACGCTTGATCACAAAATCGATCGCCGCACGCGCGACCTCGACCGGCATCAGCTTGCGCCCTGTGCCAAAATCCCCGGTCGACGCGAAGCAATAGCCGCAGCGCAGGTTGCAGTCATGCGCGATATGGAGGCAAAGCGCCTTGAGCGGCGGATGCTCCGGAAACGCGCGCGACACATCGATATAATCATCCTTTGAAAACAAAAGCCCCGCGCGGGTAAGCTCTACCAGCTCACGATACGCCGCATCGCAGGTCGCGCGGTCAAACGACGGCGCGAGCGCCTCCGCAATTTCCGCCGGGCAAGTCTCCCCGTCCGGCGCGGTATCCAGTCGTTCCAGAACGGAGAACGCCGCGTCAGACAGCGCATGCACCGCGCCGCTATTCACGTCAACGGCAATGGAATAGCCGCCTTGTCGATAAGTATGTACCATAACAAACCCCACTAACAAGAATAAGACGGATCACCGAAACGGCAACCCGTCGTTTTTCTGCATGCTAAAATTTACTTTCTGTTCTCACATTTCTGGTTTGCGACCGTGCAGGAGGTCTTGCAAGCAGACTGGCAAGAGGTCTGGCACTCGCCGCAGCCGCCGTGCGCCGCGCTCTTCTTTAAAACAGCAGAATTGATGGTCTTAACATGAGTCATGATCGTATTCTCCTTTGGTATTGGTTATTTTATTTTATGGCGGCGCGGTCGCACCCCGGCGGAAATCAACCCGCCCAGCAACGCGCCTGCCATACAGGCAAGAAATGTATAAACGTCCCACGTGGTCGGAACAATGCGCATAAAAACAACCGCCCCGGTCACGTAGCAAAGCGCAAGATTGCACAGCCCTTGCGTCAAGCTTGTGATCAACGCGCGCCCAAGCGCCTTCACCGTCATGCGCGCAGAAACAAACGATGCGATGCACATCGAAACGGCGGGCAAAAACGCCTCCATCTGCTCGGGTAGCAACTCTTTTTCCAGCAAAAACGCCGCAAGAAACAACAGCATCACACAAAGCAGAAGCCCAAACAGCCCGCTTGTAATGAAAGCAACCGGCGACTGCGCACCGCTAAAACGTTTTTCTTCTGCTTTTCTCAAGAGACCATCCCCTTCTCGCATGATGACCCGCAAATTCAGGTCATTTCATATCTATTCAGGGATGCGCTCTTTCATGACAAAAAGCTTAGTCGTCCTTTTCCTCAAACGCCGGCTCGGCAGAGGTCTTTTTTTCATCCTTCGCCTTCTCCTCGCCCTTGTCCTCTTTCGTACCGATCGCCCAGCGCGTGATGCGCAGCTTGGTCTTGTCCGCGCCGGTCTCGATGGTGATCAGATCCTCTTTCTCGTTCACATTTGTAATTTTCCCAACGATTCCGCCGATCGTTGTGATCGTGTCGCCCACCTTCAGGCTGTCACGCATATTGGTGATCTCTTTTTTGCGCTTCTTTTCCGGACGGATCAGGAAGAAATAAAACACAACAAAAATCAGCACGATCGGAAGAATCGAAAGCAGTGTCCCCATAGAGCCGCTCTGCGCCGCTTCTTCGCCCGCTAAGAACAGAAATGTTGTCATAACACGTTTACCTCCAAATCATATTCAATACATATCATACCCTATAAACAGCGGAATTACAAGTAAAATTTTCATATTTTTCTAAAAACTAAGCGCGTCGATCCACCGCGCCGGACCACTGCGCGCGAAACTCCGCAAAATTCCCAGCATCGAGCGCCGCGCGGATCTTAGCGAGCAGCGAATTATAAAAATATAAATTATGCCGCACGGCAAGCCGCATGGCAAGCATCTCATCCGCCTTGAATAAATGGCGCAAATACGCGCGCGAATGGCGCTTGCAGGTCGGGCAATCGCAAAGCGGATCGATTGGCGAATCATCCAGCTTGAATTTTTCGTTTTTGATATTGATCGTCCCGGCGCTCCAGGTATACAAATGCCCGTGCCGCGCGTTGCGCGCCGGCATCACGCAATCGAAGAAATCGATCCCGCGGGCAACTCCCTCGATGATATTGCTCGGCGTGCCCACGCCCATCAGATAACGCGGGCGATCCTTTGGCATGTGCGGCTCGACCGCCTCGATGATCCGATACATCTCCTCCGTGCTTTCGCCCACGGCAAGCCCGCCGATCGCATAGCCCGGCAAATCGAGCGCCGCGATCTCCTTCATGTGCGCCACGCGGATATCCTCATAGGTACCGCCCTGGTTGATGCCAAACAGCACCTGCCCGGGATTGACCGCATCCGGCTGCGCATTCAGGCGGGAAAGCTCCGCCTTGCAGCGCGCAAGCCAGCGCGTCGTCCTCGCGCAGGATTGCAGAACATACTCGCGCGGCGACGGATTTTCAATGCACTCATCAAACGCCATCGCAATGTCTGAGCCGAGCGCAGACTGCACGCGCATCGACTCCTCCGGGCCCATAAAAATGCGCCGCCCGTCAATGTGTGACGCGAACGTCACGCCCTCCTCGCTGATCTTGCGCAGCCCGGAAAGCGAAAAAACCTGAAATCCGCCGCTGTCTGTTAAAATTGGGCCGTTCCAGTCCATAAAACGATGCAGACCACCCAGCGCGCGCACCACGTCCTCACCCGGGCGAAGATGCAGATGGTAGGTGTTAGACAGCTCGACCTGGCACCGGATCTCGCGCAGATCCTCCGCCTCCAGCGCACCCTTGATCGCCGCCTGCGTGCCGACATTCATAAAAACCGGGGTCTGGATCACGCCATGCGGCGTATGAAATTCGCCGCGCCGCGCGCTCCCCTCCGTAAAATGTAACCGAAACATAGCATCACCTCAAAAAGCATGCGGTGTTGAGAGCATGCCTCAGCACCGCGCCTTTTATTATATCGATATTTCGCGCAAAAGTCAACCGATTCAGTCGATCGCGCGCACCGAATAATCCTGCGCTTCCACCGCGCTCTTCAGCGCATCGTCTGAGATCTCAGACGCGAGCGTAACGACCGCGCGCCCGGTCTCATGGCTGACCTGCGCCTCCTGCACCTGCGGCAGCGCCTCAAGCGCCTTCTTGACCCGCGCCTCGCAGTGTCCGCACATCATTCCTTCAATATGCAGCGTCTTTTTCATCGTGTGTTCCTCCTTATTTCGATAAAGCTTTGTAACATTCAGGCGCAGCGCGTTTGTCACAACGCAAACGCTCGAAAGACTCATCGCCGCCGCGCCGAACATCGGGTTGAGCTGCCAGCCGAGTATCGGGATAAATACGCCCGCCGCAAGCGGAATTCCGATCACGTTATAAATAAACGCCCAAAACAGATTCTCGCGAATATTGCGCAGCGTGGCGCGGCTCAGCCGAATGGCGGCAGGCACGTCGGACAGGCTGCTTTTCATCAGCACCACATCCGCCGCGTCGATCGCCACATCCGTCCCCGCGCCGATGGCGATGCCGGTATCCGCACAGGTCAGGGCAGGCGCATCGTTGATCCCGTCGCCCACCATAGCGACCCGCCCATGCTGCTTGAGCGACCGCACCGCCTGCTCCTTGCCGTCCGGCAGCACGCCCGCGATCACGTCGTCCACGCCGACCGTATTCGCGATCGCCTGCGCGGTGCGCGCATTGTCCCCGGTGATCATCACAACGCGAATCCCCATGCGGCGCAACGCTTTGACCGCGTCAATGCTGCCTTCACGCACCGTGTCTGCAACGGCGATAATGCCCAGAAATTCCGCGCCGCGCACGAAGAACAGCGGCGTTTTCCCCGCCTTTGCCAGGCGTTCATACTGCGCATCCGCCTCTGCCGGAAGCGTTGCATGCTCGCGCACAAACGAAAGATTCCCGCCATACAGCGCCTGCCCCGCAAGCTGCGCCGAAACGCCGCCGCCCGGATGCGCCGCAAATTCCGCCGCCTGCTGCGGGGAAATCCCGCGCTGCGCAACGCATTGCATGACCGCGCGCGCAAGCGGATGCTCGCTCTTTGCCTCCAGCGCGGCGGCACATTGCAGCAGCTCATTTTCAGGAATCTGCCACGCAGGCAAAATATCGGTCACGCGCGGCTCGCCCGAGGTGATCGTTCCGGTCTTGTCAAGCGCAACGACCGCGACTTTTCCCGCTTCCTCCAGCGCCTGCGCATTTTTAAAGAGAATGCCGTTTTTTGCGCCTACACCGTTGCCGACCATGATCGCGACCGGGGTCGCAAGGCCGAGCGCGCAGGGGCAGCTGATCACAAGCACGGAGATCGCCCGCGCAAGCGCAAAACCGACCGGGCGCCCCACGGCGAGCCACACGATCAGCGTGACCGCGGCGATCGCCAGCACGACCGGAACAAATACCCCCGACACGCGATCTGCTGCCTTGGCGATCGGCGCCTTGGTGGCGGCTGCGTCGCTCACCATGCGGATAATTTGCGAAAGCGTCGTGTCCTCGCCGACGCGCGTCGCCTCGCAGCGCAGAAACCCGGATTGATTGAGCGTTGCGGCAGAAACCGCATCACCCGGCGCTTTATCAACCGGAATGCTCTCGCCGGTCAATGCGGATTCATTGACCGCGCTTGCGCCCTCCAGCACCACGCCGTCGACCGGGATGCTCTCGCCCGGGCGGACCACAAACTGATCGCCGCGGCGCACCGCGTCGATCGCGACCGTAACCTCCGCGCCATCGCGCAGCACAGTTGCGGTTTTGGGCGCAAGCTGCATGAGTCCGCGCAGCGCATCGGTCGTTTTCCCCTTCGAGCGCGCTTCCAGAAGCTTTCCGACCGTGATGAGCGTTAAAATCATCGCGGCGGATTCAAAATAAAATTCATGCATCGCATGCATGACCGCGTCTGTATCTCCACGCAGCTGCGCGCCGGTCATGGAAAACAGCGCGACCGTGCTGTAAAGAAACGCGGCGGCAGCGCCGAGCGCAACGAGCGTGTCCATATTGGGCGCGCGATGCACAAGCCCTCGAAAGCCGCTGATAAAAAAGCGCTGGTTGATCACCATGACCGCCCCTGCGAGAAGCAGCTGCAAAAGCCCCATCGCCACATGATTTTCCGCGAGAAACGCGGGCAGCGGCCAGCCCCACATCAGATGTCCCATCGAAATTGCCATCAGCGCCAGCAAAAACACAAGCGACGCGAGCAGTCGCACCCAAAGTGTGCGCTGCTCCTGTTCATTCTCGCGCGAGGACGCGTCATCGCTCTGCTGCGGCGCGGCGTTTCCCGGCGCGTCCGATGATGCGCCATAGCCTGCATGTTCAACCGCCGCAATGATTTCCGCATCCTTGGCGCTGCCTTCCACGCGCATGGAATGCGTCAGCAGATTCACGGAACACGCGGTCACGCCCGGCAGCTTGGATACCGCCTTTTCCACCCGGCTGCTGCATGCGGCGCAGCTCATGCCGGTGATATGATATTGCTGCATTTGCATCGACCTCCCTTGCTGCTATTCTTTCCCACGTCCGTGCTTTTATTTCATCAGTTTTTGCAGCGTTTCCACCAGTTCATCAATGATCTCGTCACGACCCGCGCGGATATCCTCCGCCACGCAGCTCCGGATATGCTCGGCGAGCAGATCGCGCTCAAACGCCTTGATCGCCGCCGCCGCGGCCGCAGACTGCACCAGAATATCCGTGCAATACACGTCCTTTTCCACCATGCCCGAAATACCCCGTATCTGCCCCTCGATGCGGCGCAAGCGGTTGAGCAGCCGCCGTTTTTCTTCTTCGCCGCGCAGCTTTTTATCATGACAGCGGCACGACCCTCCGGTATGCTCCATAATGCTTCACCTCGCGATCATTATACCCCTATAGGGTATTTTGATTATATACCCCACGGGGGTATATGTCAAGCCGCACAATAAAAAATCTCTCAAAGGGACATCCCTTTGAGAGATCGGTTATCGAATAAACATCGCGTCACCGAAGCTGAAGAATCGGTATCGCTTCTCCACCGCCTCGCGGTATGCGGCAAGCGTGTGTTCCCGCCCGGCAAGCGCGGAAACCAGCATGATCAGCGTGCTTTCCGGCAGGTGAAAATTTGTAATGAGCGCGTCTAATATATGAAACCGATACCCCGGATAGATAAAAATATCCGTCCAGCCGCTTTTGCGGATGAAGTTTCCGTCCGCGTCCGTCGCAGATTCCAGCGTGCGGCACGAGGTCGTTCCCACGGCGATGATGCGCCCGCCCGCCGCGCGCGTTTGCTCGATCGTTCGGATCGTTTCGTCCGGGATCATGAAAAATTCACTGTGCATTTTATGGTCTTCAATTTGATCGGTTTTTACCGGGCGGAACGTCCCCAGCCCGACATGCAGCGTAACAAACGCCGTATGAACGCCGTTCTCGCGCAGCGTATTCAGCAGCGCCTCGGTAAAATGCAGCCCCGCAGTCGGCGCGGCGGCGGAGCCGACCACGCGCGAATATACCGTTTGATATCGCTCGGGGTCCTCGAGCTGCTCATGAATATACGGCGGCAGCGGCATTTGTCCCAGCTGCTCGAGCAGTTCAAGAAAGATCCCGTCATAATGGAACTGAATTTCCCGGTTGCCCTCCACCTCGCGCAAGACTGTCGCGGTCAAAAGTCCATTGCCAAAGCTGAGCTTCGTTCCCGCGCGCGTTTTCTTGCCCGGGCGCGTCATGCATTCCCAAACGCCGCCGCCCAGATCGCGCAGCAGCAGCACCTCGACCGCGCCCCCGGTCTCCCGCGTTCCGATCAGGCGCGCAGGCAGCACGCGTGAATCGTTCATCACCAGGCAATCACCCGCGCGCAAGAGCGAGGAAAGCTCGGAAAAATGGCGATGCTCCATCGCCCCGCTCGTCTTATCCAAAACGAGGAGTCGCGACGCGTCGCGCTGCTCAAGCGGCGTCTGCGCGATCAATTCCTCCGGAAGATCAAATGTAAAATCAGTTTTTTTCATGTTTTTTGTCCTTTTTTCTCATAATCAGTTGCCACAGGCGCAATTACCGCCCGGAAATCGTTACATTCGTA
>CAKUEM010000043.1 GCA_934646115.1 uncultured Oscillospiraceae bacterium | reverse complement strand
TCCTGAAACCGATACGTGCTGATTTTCGTAACGCGCAGCGGCGACCGGCGGCGGATGATCAGCTCATCCCCCACGATCAGATATTCATAATATGTCAGAGTGAACCGAAAAATCGCAAATGCGATCAGCCCAAGCACAATGCCCGCGCTGATCATGGCAAGCGACGAAATATGGCGATATAAGATCGCGCTGTCAATAATTGTATAGAATATAAACGCCAAAACGAGAATAACAATAACTGGAAGGAATGCACGCGGAGTCTGCTTTCCCGAAATTTTCATGTTGCTACACGCCCCACTTTTTTCTGCTTTACGAATAGAGCTATCATAGCGTGTTTGCACGCACTTTTCAAACCGCAATTTCGGCAAAAACGCTATGCATTCTCCCATAGCATTCTGCCATAGCCGCTTACCGCGCGCAATCGCCAACTCTTAGCTGTTTTCCCCGTTTTTCTTTCTTTTACGAAAATTGCACCATTTTTTATCGCCATGCATAGAATAAAACAACCCAAAATTTGGAGGTGCGATCATGGCAAACGAATTCGATGATCTTCTGCGCGCTTTTTCAAACGGAAAGCGACCGCAAAATTTAAACGAAATTCAGAAAACGCTGGCATCAGACGAAAGCCGCCGCATTCTTGCCCCGCTCATGGAAGACGGCGGCGCAGCGATCAAGCAGGCGCTTCGCGATGCGCAGCGCGGAAAGACCGACACCGCGCGCGGTCTGGTCGACACGTTGATGAAAACGCCCGGCGGCGCGGCGCTGATCACAAAAATTTTAAACGCGGCGGAAGGGCGGAAATAATATGGATCATTTTGAAGAAAAGGTACAGGCGCTGCTCAATTCGCCGGATGGCGTGGCGCAAATTTTAAATGTTGCACGCTCGCTGACCGGCGGCGCAGAAGAATCTCCCGCGCCGGAGGATGCTTCGCCTGCTAAATCCGCGCCGGATGTTCCCGCCGTGTCTGCGTCGTCTGCGCCGGGCGATGACATTCTCTCCGTGCTCGGGCAGGTCGATCCTGCGGTGATCCAGTCCGTCATGGGGCTGGTGCGCGAATATCAAAGCACGGACGACCGGCGTTTTCATCTTTTAGAAGCGCTGCGCCCATATATCAAAAGCGCCGACGCGCCGCATATCGATAAAGCGATACAGATCATGCGGTTAAGCCGCGTAATCCGGCGCGTATTCTCTTCAAACTCTGGAGGTGGAAGTCTTGTATAATCATTATTTGTATGACGATCGAGATGCCTTTGAGGACCTGTATGTGGATGTGAGCGCGCCGAAAACGGAGGAATCCGAGCCAGAGCCGCCCAAGTCGGATGCACCGTCCCCGGATGCTCAGCCCGCGCCCAAGGTGCAGCAGCATGGCGGAGGCGGCCTCTCTGCGCTGCTCGCCCGGTTTGGGCACGGCGAAAACAATTTTGTCCCTCTGCTCATCCTCGCCTTTTTGATGCTGGACGCCGAAGAGGATGAGCGAATAATCATTCTCGCTCTCGTCCTGCTACTCGGGCTGTGACATTATGATACATAACGATTTGCTGTTTGCACCCGGCAAAAGCGCGCCGGGCGCGTTTCTTATGAGGCTGCGCGCAGATGTTTCCGGAAAAGCGCGTCTTTTCGCCTGAAAAATCCGCCCCAAATGGGGCGGATTTTCATAGTTCATACGCAGGCACTATTTTTTAATGCGCGCAAGGAAGCCATAAATCAGCTGCGCCGCATCCGCGCGCGAAAGAATCACGTCGCCATCAAAGCGCACGCCGTTTGCCACATAAATTTTTGTTGTTTTCGCCAACGCAACCGCGCCGAGATATTTGCTCGGGATACGCGCCGCATCGCCATAATTGACCCGATAGATCGATGCGTCTTTGCACAGCGCGCCATACCCTGCTGCACGCACGCAGAACAGCACCGCTTCATAGCGCGAGATCGCGCGGTCCGGCGCAATTTCGCTGTCCTCGATAATGCCATATTCCATAGCAAGCTCATAATTATACTCGCGCTTCTCCTCAGCGCTCATCGTCACATAGCGATAATAATCATTGCCCATATCGCAGGCGCGCACAAGGAAATCGATAAATTCCTTCTGCGTGGTTTTCGCTTTCGGGGTAAAATTCTCAGTTTGCGGAAGAATTGCCGCATCGCCCAGCAGCGCGATCGTGCGGGCGTTTTCCCCGGTTCCGATATCTTTATAGCCGGTAAACTCCTGCTCTTTATGCAGCGGCTCGCCCGAATAATCCACAATCGTCCCGTCTCGCGCTAAGAGATAGTTTGAGTCTGCACGCAGCGTATACGCAAGGAAAACCTCAATGCTATGCGGGATCAAATCAGAAATCGGCCCATGATACGGCTCTTCGCCCTTTTCCCCTTTCTCATCGTAGTAATATGTGATGCACGGTATATATTGCAGCAAAGCGCCTGCCTGTTCAATATAGCGATCGCGCGCACCCTCCGCGGTGAGGATCCCATCCAGCGATTCAAACTTCAAATCATCGGTCCACTGATAAGACATCTCAACGATTTTCCCGGTTGTTTTATCCACAGAGGCATACATTTTTTCATCGGTTACCGGGATATCCTCATGATAACGCTGGAAGCTGAATTGCGTGGTTGGGAACGGAGTTTCATGGTCCGGGCGCGTTTCGGCAAAGCGCGCACTCTGCACCTTTTTCAAAAAGCCCTGCGCGATCTGCGCCGCCTGCTCCTGCGTAACGATCTCCTTCGCCTTATCATCCCCAACGCCATAATCGTAATATGTAAAATTATAATACTCTAAAATTTCGCCGGTTTTTGCATGAACTGTCACGGTCGCGTTGGGAACATACCCATCATTCTCAACAACTTTCCCGCGATATGTCAGCCGCCACTCATACTGATCCCCGTTCTCGCCCGCCTGAATGCCGCCACGATAGCTTTTGGAAAGCATCGCGGTGCTGAAGGTATATCCCTGCGAAAGAGAAAGCTCCGGGTATTGCGCAACGATTTTCTTGGCTTCCTCCGCGCTGAGTAAGTCTGCATATTCCTGCGCCTTTTTAATTTCACCCTCGTTTAAGTAAACCGAGGCCTGATAAGAGGTATATTGCGCCTCATTCGGCGCGCCGCCTGCGCCCGATCCTTTTCCGCTCTCTTCCCAAATGATCCAATCGGCAATCGGCTCGCCGTTTGCAGCGTTGATCGGCGCGATCTCCTCGACAGGAGTGTATACCAGATAGGCGCGATTGGTCAATTGATCGTTTTTCTTTTCCGTTTTCACGCGGTAAGACAGCTCCATCTCTGCGTTCCCGCGCCACGCTTCCCGCGCGCGCATTTCAGAAATCGGCTCTGCCACCTTCGGGAAAGTGCGCCCATAATCCCAATTGACATTCAAATGTCTAATCTCGCCTTTTGAATAATCGATGCCCACATTGACAAACTGGTTTTTGCACGGATAGCCGTTCACCCAGCGCGGAATTGTGATATAATAATTCCGTCCGGATGTCTCGATCGAGGCCTTTTCAAAATTCAGCTGGTCATACGCCTCCGGCAATGCCTTTTTTAATATCGAATTCACTTTAGAAAGCGCTTCCGTGCGCAAAATTTGCGGAATTTCCTCCTCGGTGTTGCGATTAAATTCAGAAAAATAATAGGACACGATCCTCGCTTTTTCATCGCAATAAACCGTGATCTGGTCTTCCTCTCCTTGCCAAACGAAACGCCAATCTTCCCCATTTTTTCCGTAATATGTAAGCTCAAGCGCCGCCGGAATGTCAAGCCGCGCCTTCACTTGGGAAAGAACCGTTTTCATCTCCGCCGCATCGTTTGCGGCAAACGCCCCGGTAGATAATACCGATACCAGCATACAAAGGCATAATAACGCGCTGACTACTCGTTTCATAAAAAGCCCTCCCATTTTTTTATGATGTTCTCCCCTACTTGTAGTATATCTACCTGCCGCATAACGTGCAATAGCAAGTACATATTTTCAGCATTTTGCCAAATGCTTTATCTGTTTTGACGTATTCGGCGCAAATATGTTCCATCATTTCCTTCCTCTTCCGGCTTTAATTATTCTGAAAAATGCTTGCAATTGCACCCCAAATGCGGTATAATATTTTTGTTTCACGCCGGCATGATGGAATGGCAGACGTGACGGACTCAAAATCCGTTGGTGGCAACACCGTGTGGGTTCAAGTCCCACTGCCGGCACCAGCTCGTCGCAAGCGGTTATATCGCTTGCGACGAGTTTTTTCATGCGCTTCGGCAACAAAAAGAGTGCGGAATAAAAATTCCGCACTCTTTTAATACCATTTTTTCTTTTTAAAAATAAAGCAACAGACCCCGCACACGACCACGCTGAGCAAAATGACATATCCGTATCCAAACGCCCAATTATACTCCGGCATATGAAAATTCATTCCATACCAGCCGACGATCAGCGTGAGCGGAAAAAACACCGCGGTAAGCACCGTAAAAATTTTCATGATCTGGTTCTGCTCGATATCGATTTGCGCCTGATATGCCTCGCGCACCTGCGTAACGCATTCGCGCAAATGAATGACCGACGCGGTCAATCGCTCCACCCGGTGCGCAAGCGCCGTGAATAACCGCAGCGACTCGCGGTCTAACAGCGATTCCTCGTTTTCGCAAAGGCGATCGAAAATCAAATCAAGCTGATCGTAATAGCGCTTTAAACGCAGCAGTTCGCGCCGTTTGGTCACGATATGCCGGCTGATATTTCGATGCGGCTTCCCGCTGACCAGCGCATCTTCCAACACATTGATCTCCTGCTCCAAATGGTCCAGCACATCGATATCCTCCGCCGTCAGCGCAGAAAAGAACTGCGCCAGCGCGCGAAACGGCGCCTCCTCCGGCGGAAGCTTTTCGATCAACGCTCGATAGCCGCGCGCCGAGCCGAAGAACGTGACCTGCTCCTGCGTGCAGTCAATGCACACGCGCTCCTCCTGCGTCCAATCCGCGATATTGCAATAATAAAACGCGATAAAATAGCCGTTCCCATGCGGAACGCAAAGATGGCGGTTGGCTTGCTGCCGCTGATATAAATCGTCTCCGAGAAGCGTGCGCAGCCGCTCCGTTTGCTCAGCCGGGTAATATGTGATCATACGCGTCCCCTCCATGCGCGTTATTTCCGGGTCAGATATTGTCCTGCGGTTTTTTGCATCAACCGTTTTGTTCCAACGCGGTCAAACCGAATCTCCAACAGCACATCGCCGCCCATCGGCCGCGCAGACACCACGACCCCATCGCCGAACGTTTTATGCGACAACTGATCTCCCGCAGAAAACGCCTCCAGCTTGGCAGCCGGCTTTGGCGCATGCGGCGCGGCGGCATAGGCGTTTTTCTTCGGGATAAACGGGGTGCGCGGCGGAACTTTCCGGTCTGCCTCCGCGCGGGAGAGCGCGCTCTCCATCTCATTTTTCACGCATTCCGGCGGAATTTCCGCAAGGAAGCGGGACGGGCGGTTATACGTTGTCTGTCCAAACAGCGTCCGGCTCGCCGCATGCGTGATATACAGCCGCTCGCGCGCACGCGTTACCGCAACGTAAAACAGCCGCCGCTCCTCCTCGATCTCCTGATCCTGCCCGATGGAGCGGTAGCTCGGGAACAGCCCGTCCTCCACTCCGCACAGGAACACGACCGGGAACTCAAGCCCCTTCGCGCTGTGGATCGTCATCAGCACCGCGCAATCCGCCTCCGCATCATACTGCTCAATATCGGTAAACAACGCGACCTCATCCAAAAAGCCGCCGAGGCTTGGTTCGTCCGCATTCTTTTCATATTCCATGATCGTGGATTTCAGCTCCTGGATATTCTCAATGCGGGTCTGGTTGCGCTCATCCTCCTTGGCGAGCAGCGCATCGACATATCCGGTCTCGCGCACAAGATGGTCATACAGCTCGCTGAGCGGCATCGTGCCGACCATGGCGCGCAAGCGCTCCATCATGTCGGTGAATTTCTCGATCGCGCTCGCACTTCGCGAGAGCGCCTGATATTTTGCCGCGCGCAGCAGCACCTCATAAAACGGCAAGCCCTCTTCCAGCGAGATCTCCTCGACTGTTTCAATCACCTTCGCGCCGATCTTGCGCGCCGGGGTATTGATAATGCGCTTGAGGCGCAGTGTATCGTTCGGGTTGTGCAGAACCCAAAGATAAGCGAGCATGTCTTTGATTTCGGCATAGTCGAAAAAGCGATGTCCTCCGATCACGCGATACGGCACGCCGTTGCGCGCAAGCGTTTGCTCGATGCGGTTCGACTGCGCATTCGTGCGATACAGCACGGCGAAATCGCGCCAGCGCCTGCCTTTTCGATAGCCCTCCATCATTTTTTCCACGATGAAATCCGCTTCCATCGTTTCGTTCGCGGTCGCGCAGACATAGGGCAGCTCGCCGCTTTCGTTCTCCGTCCAGAGTTTTTTGCTCTTGCGCCCCAAATTCTTCGCGATCACGGCGTTTGCAACGTTTAGAATGCTCGCGGTAGAGCGGTAATTCTGCTCTAAGCGGATGACCTTTGCCGCCGGATACTGCTCTTCAAACTCTAAAATATTCTCGATCGTCGCGCCGCGGAAGCGGTAAATGCTCTGGTCGTCGTCTCCCACGACGCAAATATTCTGCCGACCGCCCGCAAGCAGCGAGGACAGCAGATACTGCGCATGGTTCGTGTCCTGATACTCATCCACCAGCACATAATGAAATTTATTTTGATAATATGCGCGCGCTTCGGGAAAATCGCGCAGGATCGTTACGGTGTGCATAATGATATCGTCAAAATCGAGCGCATTCGCCGCGCGCAGCCGCGCCTGATAGCGCTCATACAGCTTCGCGATCCTGCTCATGCGATAATCCGCCTCCGCGCCGCGCGCCATATCCGCCGGGGTCTGCATTGCGTCCTTCGCGCGGCTGATCACGCCGAGCACCGCCTTCGGCGGGAACATTTTATCATCCAGACTCTGCTCGCGCAGCAGCTCTTTCATCACGCGCTCGCAATCCGCCACATCATAGATCGTAAACGACGAGGAAAAGCCCAGCCGCTCGATCTCACGGCGCAAAATGCGCACACAGGCGGAATGAAACGTGGCGGCCCAAACATCGTTTGCCTGCACGCCGATCGCACGCTCCAGCCGCTCTTTCAGCTCACGCGCCGCCTTATTGGTAAACGTAATGGCGAGGATAGACCAGGGCGCCGCGGGGCGCAGCGCGCAAATTCGATCCACCTGCGGCTCAATATCCTGCGACGGCGCCTTGCAATACCGCTCAAGCAGGGCGCAATCCTCGTCATTGATGTAATCCGGCACTTCCTCAGAATCCGCGCCTTCGCCGAAGCGGATCAGGTTTGCAATACGGTTGATCAGCACCGTGGTCTTTCCGCTGCCCGCGCCGGCAAGCAGAAGAAGCGGCCCGGTCGTTGTCATGACCGCCTGCCGCTGCATCGGATTCAGTTGTTGATAAGCAAGCTCGATGCGCTGGCGGCGCAGACGCGCAAACTCCTCCGGGGTTCTTGTTAACAGCATGACTTCACCACAAATTCTAAGATAATTGCGACGCGCCCACAATACCCGCGTCGTTGCCCAGTTCAGCGATCAAAAGCTTCGTTTGATATTCGCCGCGCGAATATCGCTCGCGCACAACAATATCGCGCAGGGGCGAAAGCAAATACTCGCCCTCCTTGGAAATGCCGCCGCCGATAATAATCGCCTCCGGCTGGAACAGGTTGATCGCATCAACGACCCCGGTCGCGAGATATTTGATATAGGTTTTCACGACCCGGCTGCCCTCCGCATCGCCCGCACGGCATGCGTCAAACGCGGTTTTTCCGTTCGCTCCGGACAGATCACCCGCAATCTTCCACATGGCGGATTCCGGATGCGCCTGCATCGCCTCACGCGTCATGCGAATGAGCGCGGTAGCGGAGGCATACTGCTCATAGCAGCCACGGCGCCCGCACGCGCAGGGACGACCATCCACCTCAATGACCTGATGCCCGATCTCGCCCGCCGCACCGTTGCAGCCAAGATAAATTTGATTATCGATCACGATCCCGCAGCCAACGCCCGTTCCGATCGTGATCATCACCGCATCCGAAAAGTCGCGCGCCACGCCGGCAATCACCTCGCCAAGCGCCGCAACGTTTGCGTCGTTATTGATAAACGTCGGGATCCCGGTCGCCGCCTCGATCTCGCCGCGGAGATCCACATCCTCCAACGGAATATTGTTGCAATACACGATCCGCTGGGTGAATTTATTTACATCGCCGGGTACGCCGATACCAATCGACTCTATCTTCTCCTCCGGCGCTTTTTTGCAAACGCGCTGAACGAGCGCAATAATATCTGCACACAGCTTGTCCATCCCGTGCTCCACATCGGTCGGCGCGGTTTCCTTATACACGATCTGATATGCATCGTTCACAAGCCCCGCCTTGATGCTCATGCCGCCTAAATCAATTCCTATCCGCAAAAAAATCGTTCCTTCCTTAAAAATATAATCAAGCGAGGATATCCAGCCCCCGCCGTGTTTTAAAATACTCCGCAAGCCGCGGGATCGAGCCGTTGATTACAAGCTCCTCCGGAAACTCCAGCTCCTCCAGCATTGCGAGCGCCGCGTCGACCACGCCGACCGTCACCGCAACGTGCGAGTCAGAATTCACCATGATGCCCACGCCATGCTTTTTGCAAAGCGCCGCGATCGCGCGGCAATTCGCAAGGCTCTGCTTGCGATAACGAAATGTCGCCGCATTGATCTCGATCAGCTTTCCCACATCCGCGCATTTTTTGATCACGCGCTCATAATCATATGTATACCGCACCGTGCCGCTGTGTCCCAAAATATCTACGCAGGGATTATCCAAAATCGCAAGGTACGCGGCAGTCGTTCTGTCCGGGTCAGAGACGCCAAAGGTCTCGTCATGGATCGAGGCGATGCCAAAATCTAAAATATTCTGCCACTCCGGCTCAATATCGATGCTTCCATGCTCATCGCGCAAATTCCCCTCGATCCCGCGGAGCAGATAAACGCCGCCTACATGGCGCGGCAGCACATTAGAAAGCCCGCGGAAGAAATAGGGATGCGCGCCGTCTGTGATCTGCGGCGCATGATCCGTCGTGGCAATAGCAAACAGCCCGCGCGCAGCCGCCGCCTGGCAGTTTTCCAAAATCGTACTGTATGCATGCGCACTCACGACCGAATGCGTGTGCAGATCCGCAACAATTTTCAGCAAAAGGGTCGCCTCCTAAACATTCTGCTCAAAGTATTCATTGATGCGCTGCGTCAGCTCCTGCGCCGCGTTATAGCCCATCTTTTTATGGCGGTTGTTCATCGCCGCCACCTCGAGGATCACCGCGAGGTTGCGCCCCGGCTTGACCGGAACGGTAAGCGACGGGATCCTTACCCCGAGGATCGTGGTATATTCGTTATCCATGCCCAGGCGGTCATAATGCTTATTTTCCTGCCATGCCTCCAGATTGATGATCAAATCGACCTTCTCCGTCGGCTTTACGGAGCCCATACCGAAAATACGCTGCACATCGACCACGCCGATCCCGCGCAGCTCGATGAAATGGCGAATGATCGCCGGTGCATTGCCGACAAGCGTTTTCGCCGAAACGCGCTTTAATTCTACCGCATCGTCTGCGATCAGGCGGTGACCGCGCTTGACCAGCTCGATCGCGGTCTCGCTTTTGCCCACGCCGCTTTCGCCGAGCAGCAGCATGCCCTCGCCGTAAACCTCAACCAAAACGCCGTGCCGCGTGATGCGCGGCGCAAGCTGCACGTTCAAAAATGCAATGAGCGCCGCCATGAAGCCCGAGGTCTCTTCCTTCGTGCGCATGACCGGGGTCTCATACTGCTCTGCCAACTTCAAAAGCGCGGGCGCAAGCCCCATGCCGCGCGTCACGATGATCAGCGGGACCTTTGCGGCAAGCAGGCGCTCAAACCGCATATACCGATCCTCCGGCTGCTGCGTGTTGAGATATGACATCTCCACCTTGCCGATGATCTCAATGCGGTTATTATCAAAATAATCAAAAAAGCCGGAAAGCTGAAGCCCCGGGCGGTTTAGATCCGCACAGGTGATTCGGATGTCCTCATACCCCTCCGGCGCATACAGCGTTTGCAGATGAAATTCCTTCACGATCTCAGAAAGCGCGATCGAGTAGCTATTCGCATTCTCGTCCATAGGAAATATCTCCTCCCCTGCCATGGTGTTCTCATACATGATTATTATATACGAATCGCCGCGCGAATGCAATCCTGAGCGCGCATAGAAATTGATTGATAAGAAAAAATCGATTTTTTTCGTTTTTCCCCTTGCAATTTCGCGAAAACTCTGGTATGATATATAGCATCGTCGGTATGACGATTTATCGTTATGCTTGTTTGTTATTTAATATAGAAGGAGGTGCAGCAAATGGCTAAGTGCGAAATTTGTGATAAGGGCGTAACCTTTGGCATTAAGGTGTCTCACTCACACAGACGTTCCAACAGGACCTGGAAGCCGAACGTAAAGCGCGTTAAGGCTGTGGTGAACGGCTCCCCGCGCCATATCTACGTCTGTACAAGATGCCTCCGCTCCGGTAAGGTAACCCGCGCGGTCTAATCTGCCGGTTCTTTTCGGAAACGACCTCCCCTGTCTTTTTTAGGCAGGGGTTTTCTTTTTGCACCCGTCCTCCGCATACGGCATATGCCGGCGCGGTGAACTGTTATGACGCCTGACTTCGCATTGCCCGGCCTGATCACACCGCTTGCCGCGCTGCTTTCAGGCGAAGCGCTTGCGCCGATCGCTGCGGTCTGCGCGCAGCTCGGCGACACGCTTGCAACGATCGGGGCGCAGCGCGCTTTGTGTGCACAACTCCCTTAGCGGCAGAACCCGCCGCCCCGCGCGCCCAATAAAAACATGGTCTTAGGCAATCTGCCCGAGACCATGTTTTTTATTGATCCTGTTATTTTGCCGCGTCCGCCGTCTCCGGCTCCAACACACGCAGAGTGATCTCAAGCACGCGGCGCGCGTCCGCCCGCGTGACCGTTACGGAAAGATCTCCGATCCGCTTCGTCTCGCCCTCATGCGGGATATAGCCGAACTCGCTGATGACCCAGCCGCCCACAGAGGCAGACTCTGCCTCCTCGGAGAGATCCAACAGGCGGAACAGCTTTTCCAAACTCGCGCTGCCCATCACGCGATATGTGGTGTCATCGAGCTTTTCAAATTCGTTGACCACTTCGTCATGCTCATCCCAAATTTCGCCGACCAGCTCTTCAATAATGTCCTCCAGCGTCACGATACCAAGCGTTCCGCCATAGTCGTCCGCAACGATCACCATGTGGTTCTTCGTCCCCTGCAGTCGCTTTAACAGCTGCGAAATTTTAATCGACGCCGCAATATACACCGCGGGCTTTAATAGCTTTTCAATCGGCTCATCCGTGTGGTGATAAAAGTCCTTAAAATTGATCACACCGATGATGTTATCGATGCTCTCGCGATACACCGGCAGGCGCGAATATCCGCTCTCCTGAAACGTTTTCAGGATCTCCTCGCGGCTGTCCTCCTCGTCCACCGCAACGACGTCCACGCGCGGCGTCAGCACGTCCTCCACATCCAGATCGTTGAACTCGATCGCGCTGCGGATCAGCTCACCCTCTGAGGCGTCCAGCCCGCCGTCCTGCGTGGCCTCCTCCACGATCGTGCACAGCTCCTCCTCGGTGATGCCGCGCTCTGCCTGAATATGAAATACCTTTGCAAGCAGCCGCTTCCACAGCATGAACAAAATATTCAGTGGGTAGAGCAGCACGGTTAAAACCTTTAAAAACGGCGCGGCAAACATGGCAAAACGCTCCGGCGCTTCTTTTGCCATACTCTTTGGCGAAATTTCGCCGAAGATAAGCACAAGCACCGTCATTGCCGCGGTAGAGATCGTAACGCCCGCATCGTGGAAATAAAAAGTAAACACGATCGTCGCAAGCGATGCCGCCGTGATATTTACGATGTTGTTGCCGATCAAAAGAGTGGATAAAATGCGGTCATAATCCTCCGAAAGCGCAAGCACGAGCCGTGCGCGCTTGTTTCCGCCGCTCGCCATATTTTTGATGCGCACCTTGTTGAGCGAGGAAAACGCGGTCTCCGTCGCCGAAAAATAAGCTGATAGAACAATGAGTAATGCGATAACCAGGATCAGTGTAAAGCTGCCGCTGTCCATGAATGATAAACCCTCCATAATATAAATTCTTTGTCATGAAAACGCAAAAAGGCATACCCCTTATTCCAGCCTGAACAGGGGTATACCTCTATTTTTTAGTGCAGCATCGCGTTTTCGTTCCGGAACGCCGTTACTGTCGCTTTCCATACTAGTCGTAAAAATCCTTTCTTCTCTGCGCCGCGCGGGCGCTGTTATGTTATACATTATATAGGAAACGCAAGCGATGCGCAAGTACCAAAACACAATTTTTTAAGTTTCTTTACCGTGGCGCGCGGGCAACCGGCTTTCCGTCCGCCCATGCGATCGGCTGCAGCGTCCCGGTTTTCGCGCTCTCCCGCGCGGCGATGCACATCAGCGTGCTGATCAGACCCGCCTCCATGGTAGACAGGATCTTCTCATCGCCCTGCATCATATGAACAAATTCATACATCAGCTTCTTATCACCGCCGAAATGCGCCATCGCCTTCGCGTCAAACTCATAGGTATCGCGGCGTGAAATGTGGTGCATATTCACCACGACCTGATTGGTGCACCAATCGAAATCCAGCGTGCCGTGATAGCCGCAAAGCCGCGCACCGCGCGCCGCCGCGCCCTTGCGCGCGAATAAATTTTCAGTATACGAAGCGTGCATGCCGCTTTCATAGCGGATCAGCGTGTCTGAGCTGTCATGGCTCGTGACCGCGCTGCTGAAACCGCACCAGTCGCCCGCCGGCTCATCGAGCACAAAATTCTTTTGCATAAACGGGCTTTCCATGCAGCTCTCCTGCTTTTCACAATCGCAGCACAGCTGATCCGGCTCTTTCCCGCCGCCGAAAATCTGCTGCGAAACCATGGAAAATACCGCCGTTGGCTGCTGCCCCAGCACATAATTTAAATTGTCCATATCATGCGTGGATTTTTCAAAAAACATGCCGCCGAACCCGGTCGCGCGGTACCAGTTATGAAAATAAACGCCGCCATACGGCACATAATTAAACGCGTGCGCGTGCTCGATCGTCCCGAGCCGCCCGCTCGCCACCACGTCACGCACGAACTCAGACATCGGCGAGTGGCGCAGCGGGAACGACACCAGCACCTTCTTTTCCGAGCGCTCATACGCATCACGCAGCGCGATCAGCTCGTCCATCGTCATACAAAGCGGCTTCTCGATCAAAAGCGGAATATTGCGCGCCAAAACCTTTTCTGCATACATCACATGCGCATCGACCCGTGTCCCGAGGATCACGCCGTCCGGCGCCTCTTCATCGAGCATTTTGTCGGCGTCCTGATACAGCTTGATCGAATCCGTCTGATATCCCATTTCGCGCAGCGCGGCAAATACCTCCTCGCCCTGCGTGTCGCAAACCGCGCAAAGCTCCGTTCCCATGGCAAGCTCGCGCAGCGCAGACAGCAGATCCCGCGCACGCCGGCCGCAGCCAATGACCGCAACGCGCTTCCTGCCATGAAAATGATAGATTTTTTTGCTGTCGTATGACATGATCGAATTCCTCCTAAACATCATCTCTGCCCTTCCGCCGCCCCGCGAACGTTCGCAGACCGGCGGAAACCCAGAGCGCATCGTCTGGTTTCCGCGCCGCACGTTTGGAATTTTCCCAAACGTGCGGCGCATAGGTTTTACTTTTCGTTCATCGCGCGGCGATACGCCGTGTCATAAATGCCGATATATTCCTCAAGCCCCATCTCGCGCAGGTTCTTCTGGAAGCCGTCCCACTCAGACATGGGCAGCATATCCATAAAGAATTTTGCAAGCTGCTCATCGGTGTAGGTATTGATTGCATCGCGCAGCTCCTCGGCGCGCTTCTGCTCCTCCGGCAGCAGCGCGAGCCAGCGGCACGGGTTCGAATGATCCTCCACATAGCTTGCCGCAGCGTCGATCTGTGCCTGCGTCTCTTCGGAATTCGCGCGGCTTGCCGCCTCGCGGTCCATGCGCAAATATGTGCCCGGCGTTCCGATTCCATACTTAGAGAGCACAATTTCATCCTCGCCGAGAATATATTGCTTCTTGCCGTCCTTCATCTCATAGGTCTCGCCCTCCTTGCCCCAGGAGAGCAGCTCCGCCGCCTCATCGGTAAACATCCAGTTCAATACGCGGAACGCATTCGTGATATTTTCTTTTCTTCCGGTGTTGCAAACAACAAAACCGGACGGGTCTAAGTTGAATTTCGTCACCTTGGCATAGCCGTTCTGCGTATCGGCGACCGGCGGCTCCATCACAGCCCAGGTGTATTTCTCATTGACCTTGCGGTTCGGAACATTAAAATAATCCAGACGAACGATATAATCCATCGAAATAAAACCGCGATCTGTGCTCATCAGCTCTTCCCAGCTTTTCGTCGTGATCGTAACAAAATCCGGCGTGACTAAGCCCTCGGCATGCAGCTTGCGGAAATATTCCGCAATGTCCTTCATCGTGTTCTCCGCCGCGCCGTATGCCCAGCGATCCTGCTCATAATCATAATACAGCTTCGTGGAGAAATATTTCTTCCACGACGGGCTGATCAGATCGATCTTCGCCACACCATCGCGCAGAGAAAGCGGATAAGAATTCGGATACGCCGCCTTCAGCTTCTTGCAAATCTCGTAAATTTCATCCATCGTCTTTGGAACTTCCAGACCGTGCTGTTCAAAAATATCTTTGCGATACATCCAGGTCATCAGCCCGGCCGCGTTTTCATGCCCCCATGCCGGCGTTTGATAAATTTTGCCGTCCGCCGAGCGGCGCTGGTTCATCAGATCCTCTTTTTCCTCTGCGGGAATGCTGTCAAAAAACTTCGTGTAATCCGGCATTTCATCGATGTGATCCTCGATAGCAACAAACGCGCCGTCGGTTGCATATTGATCCACAATGCGCTTATCCTGCAAGTGGATCATGTCCGGGAGCTTCTCCGGCGAAGACATCATTAAGCTCAGCTTCGTTTCAAAATCGCTGTCCGGAATAGCCTGAATCGTAAGCTTCGCGCCGGTCGCCTCCTGAAAATACTGCCAGACCTTCCAGTTCTCATCATACGGCCAGCTTGCGTTTGAGCTGGTAAGCAGACTCAGCTCCGCTGTCTGCGCAAACAGCTTGCCATCTCCGGTCTGCTGTCCCTGCTGCTGGTCGTTTTTGCACGCCGAGATCGACAGCAGGCATACTGCGGATAATGCCCCCGCAACGATGCGTTTCCATGTAGCTTTTCTCATTGTTTGCCTCCTTTTTTGTTTTCATCATGCCGCCCAACCCGCCGGATGTTCCGACAGGCAGAGCGACACAAAGAGAAAGGGATGAAGATTGCTCGTTTTTCAAAAACGCCCGTCATATACCGGGTATGTCCTTGAAAAACGGGAATAAAACAACCCGCATTGCGGTTTGTTTCTAAAATTTATGCGGCGTGGTATTTTTCCGCTATGCAGGGCGATTTCTCGCCCTGCATAGTCGTTTTTTGTTACCACTCCATGAACAGGATGCGGTCTAAGATCACCGCGACCTCGGCGCGCGTCGCCTTGCCCGTAGGGTCGATCA
>CAKUEM010000042.1 GCA_934646115.1 uncultured Oscillospiraceae bacterium | reverse complement strand
TGATGATTTTCATAGCCATTGTCTTCCCCTCCACGCTCTTTGATTGCAACGCCCGGTTGCGAATCCTTCTTTTCCTGCCGTCCTGCGTCACATCCGAGCAAACGCCCCGCAAACCGACGCTTTTCAAGCACTACATAGTCTCCCCGCCTGTCAAACCACAACGCGAAATCCAACATATTGTGTGACTGCGGAAATTATTATAGCATATATAGTATATCTTGTCAACTACATGTTTCCCATAGAAAAGCGGCGCAAAACAGGCGAAATTGCCGCTTTCCCCGCACTTTCCGTCCCATCTGCTTTAAAAAATTTTTTTACCGCTCCAATTTTTCAGCGCGGCGCGCATAAAAAAGCGACCATCTTATCCGATGATCGCTTTCTGATTTTGGATAAATTGCCGCGCTATTTGCAGGCATCGACCGTGTCAAAAAAGCCCGCTGTCGCAACCTGGAGATAGGGATTCAATACGATTTCGCCAAACGGATAAACCAGAATGGCGAGGATACGCCACGGAATAAAGCTCAGCTGAAACACCGCAAGCTCAATGCGCGCCCCGCGCGAGCGGGTATACGCCTTGCATACACAATGCAGCGCACCGCGCGTAGGATCTTCCGCATATAAAAAATATGCAAAAGAGAGCGGTAAAACCAGAACGGCCGCACACAGCGCCGCAAGAAAATAGAGCGGCGCGCCGAACACCAGCGCGAGCGGTCCGAGCGTATCCCAAAACGCAAGCAGCGCCATCGGTCCTGCGAGCAGCGCCACCGTGATCCCGATCTTACACACCGTGACCAAAATGGAAAGCCAACACGAGCCAAGCACCATGCGCAAGCTTATAAACGGACGAAACACCGTGCGCAGCTTCGGCTTCTCGCCGCGCCACACGCGCAGGAAAAACCGCTGCATCCCCACGGTAAACGGCGCGGTCAACAGCAAATACAGCAGCATACTGACCCCCACAAGCTCCCAAAACTGCGCGTTGAGCTCACGCGGCAAAAACGCGCGCAATATCTCATAGTTCGATGCATTCTGCGGCAGCGTATCCGGCACGCTGACCGGAAAAAACGCAAGCGCCGCGCTGCCGAGTAAAATAGAAAGCAGCGTGATCACAACGCCCTTTCCCATCGCGCCAAAAAGCGCCTGTTTTGCCTTGAGCTTCACCGCGCGGCGGTGTTCCTTCCAGGAAATCATTCCGTATCCTCCTAATTATGCCGTCGTTTCGTTTCCAGCAGGTTCTGACGGCTGTCCCGTGCCGCTGTTGTCAGCAGGCTGCTCCTCCGGCGGATCTTCCTGCTTGGAGGGATCCTGCTTGGAGGGATCCTCCTTTGGCGGATCATCTTTTGAGGGATCGCTTGTCGGCGGATCCTGCTTCGGCGGATCCTGCTTCGGCGGTTCCTGCTTTGGCGGATCGCTTGCCGGTGGATTGCTTGCCGGCGGATTGACCGTTCCGTCATTTGTTCCGGACGCAGGCGCCGTGCCCGAGCCGACATGTACGATCTCTGTCAGCGGGACATACTTTGTTTTGTTTTCAAAGCTCTTGCTTAAAAGGTTGCCGTTTGCATCATACACATAGCGATAAGCCTCCATGGTGATGCCTTCCTGCCCCTTTTGCTTGACCACACGCTCGCCCGCCTTCAGGCTGCTGTCCACAACCGTTTTGGTTTGATACGGCGTGGTCGAGAGCGTGCTGGTTTTGATCTTCACGCTCTTCTGCTGTGTTTTCGTGCCCTTGATCGTAACGCGAACAAAACTATTCTCTGCATAGGCAACGATTTTGATCGGATACGGCGTGGAATTTTCAAACTGAAAATCGATCGAGCCGTATACTACGGTCGCGTCCTGCCCTTTGGGCGCGTAATCAACATAGAACGAGTGATTTCTGCGGCTGACCGTTTTCAGGTCCGCGTACATAGACGCCATGTACAGCGTGCTGGACACCTGGCAAATGCCGCCGCCCAGCCCGTCTACGATCTCGCCCGATGCAAAAATCTGCGCCTCCTTAAAGCCGCGCGCCGCCGTGCGCGGGCCCACGGTTTTATTAAAAGAAAACACCTCGCCCGGGTTTAAAATCGTGCCGTTGATATTTTTCGCGGCGAGCTTCACGTTGGACACACGATTGACCTTTTTCGGGCTAAAATACGTTGTCTTCTGCGAAAGCGTATCCTGGAACAGCGTAGACTGCACCATCAGCGTCGTTATCTTCGGCTGTGTCAGCGTGAGCGCAACGCGCACCTCCCGATCCGGGCTTTGCGCCAACGCACTTTTTGCCGCCGCGAGATCGAAATCCACGCCGACCACATGCGGCGTAACCTTGCTTTTGCCGTCCACAGTCTCAAGCTTTGCGTCTGATACCTCTTTATGCACCTCGGCATACACCGCGTCAAGATCCAGCGGCTTCGCCTCCGCCACCTTCGGCTCGATCGTCACATTATCATAAGAAAACGTGGCGAATTTTTCGCGGATCGTCGCCATAAATTCTTCCTGATCCAGCTTTTTGCCATCGACCGGCGGGGTCAGGATCAACGTATCGCCTTCCTCGCGATACGCCGCATCGACCGGCGCAATATCCGCCTTTGCAAACTCCTCCGCCAGATGCGTAAGCAGCTCATCATCCAGCATGACCGGGGTATCGATCACCTCGCAGTGAAACAGCGCGCCGAGATAATGCAGCGGGCGGGTGAACGCATTTCCGCCGCGCCCGCGCGCAAGCGCGCGCTCCGCCGCCGCTTTAGAATCTATCTTAACGTTTAAATCCGAGGCGAGCAGCGTTCTCGTCACGTCGCCGACCGTGATATCAAACGAAACCGCGCTGTATTTCTGCGCGCTCTCCTCGTCCAGCAGGGCGCAAATCTCGTCCTCCGTCTTGCCAGACACCGCGACCTCGCCGACAAACGTGTTCGGGTATGCGCCGCGGACATTGTTTGCAAAAATGCCAAAGCCGAGCGCCGCAACGAGAAGCACCGCCACCGCGATCAGCGCGATATACAGCCCGCGCGCATTCCGCCGCGCCCGCCTTTTCTTTGCATGCTCTTGACCTGTCATGGAAAACCACCCACTTCCTAGAATCTCATGCTATCTCTATTAGTATAGAGGGATTTTTGCCAAAAAGCAATTACAGTTTGGTTACTATTTCAAAAACAATGGAATATTTTCCTGATTTCGGAGAGAATATATGTGACAAATAGCAAAAAAAGTGCTATAATAAATTTTAATATATGCGCATGCGCATCAGCAAAGGGGACAGACCGTATGGAATCGAAGAAATTTTATATCACAACACCGATTTATTACCCGTCGGATAAGCTGCACATCGGGCACGCTTACTGCACGGTTTCGACCGATATGGAAGCGCGCTATAAACGTCTGCGCGGCTATGACGTCATGTTTTTGACCGGAACGGATGAGCATGGGCAGAAGATCGCCCGCATCGCGGAGGAAAAGGGCGTGACCCCGCAGGAATATGTCGATGAGATCGTCGCCGGGGTGCAGCAGCTCTGGAAGCTGCTCAACATCTCAAATGACCGCTTTATCCGCACGACTGACCGGCAGCACGAGGAAGCGATCCAGAAAATTTTCACCAAGCTCTATGAAAAGGGCGATATTTATAAAAGCGAGTATGAGGGCTGGTACTGCACCCCGTGCGAGTCGTTCTGGAACGAGCGTCAGCTCGTAGACGGCAAATGCCCGGATTGCGGACGCCCGGTCGAGCTTTCGCATGAGGAGAGCTATTTCTTCCGCCTTTCGAAATATCAGGATCGCTTAGTAGAATATCTGGAGTCGCATCCGGATTTCTGCGCGCCGAAGAGCCGCTTAAACGAGATGATGAATAACTTCATTAAGCCCGGACTGGAGGATCTTTGCGTTTCGCGCACGTCGTTTGACTGGGGCGTGAAGGTGCCGTTTGATGAAAAGCATGTGGTGTACGTCTGGTTAGACGCGCTTTGCAACTACATCACCGCGCTCGGCTATGGGTCAGACGATGATTCGCTGTTCCGGAAATACTGGCCGGCGGATCTTCATATGGTCGGCAAAGAGATCGTCCGTTTCCACACCATTATTTGGCCGATCATGCTCATGGCGCTTGATCTGCCGCTGCCGAAAAAGGTATTTGGGCACGGATGGCTTCTGCTCGACGGCGGAAAAATGAGCAAATCGAAGGGCAACGTGGTCGACCCCGTGATCTTATGCGAAAAATACGGGGTGGACGCGATCCGTTATTTCCTGCTGCGCGAAGTGCCGTTCGGCGCAGACGGCGTGTTCTCCAACGAGGCGCTGTTCCAGCGCATCAACTCTGATCTGGCAAACGACCTGGGCAACCTGCTCTCGCGCACGGTCGCGATGACGGAAAAGTACTTCGCGGGCACGCTTCCGCCCGAGCGTGAGGCTGACGCGCTGGACGACGCGCTCATCGCGCTCTCGCGCGAGGTGGTGGAGCATTATGAAAACGATATGGATGAGCTGCTCTTCCCGAACGCGCTGGCAGAGGCCTGGCGCCTGATCTCGCGCGCGAATAAATATATCGATGAGACCATGCCGTGGGTGCTCAGCAAGGACGAGAGCAAAAAGGCGCGGCTGGCGCAGGTTCTTTATAACCTGTGCGAGGCGCTGCGCATCGCGGCAATTTTGATCACGCCCGCCATGCCGGACACGGCGGAGCGGATGTTTGCGCAGCTCGGTATTTCCGACGCGGCGCTGAAAGGCTGGGATGCGCTGACCTGGGGCGCATGCCCGAGCTATTCCGTTCAGAAGGGCGAGGCGCTGTTCCCGCGGATCGATATCAAAGCGGAGCTGGAAGCGCTTGCGCAGGAAGCAGAGGCGCGCGCAGCCGCTGCGGCGCAGGCGCAGAAGGCGGCAGAGGTCGCGCCGTTTTCGCCCGAGATCGCGTTTGATGAATTTACAAAAGTAGATTTGCGCGTGGCGAAAATTTTAAGCTGTGAGCCTGTGCCGAAATCGAAAAAGCTTCTTAAAATGCAGGTCGATCTCGGCTCGGAAACGCGCCAGGTCGTATCCGGCATCGCAAAATGGTATCAGCCGGAGGATCTGATCGGAAAAAGCGTAATTTTCGTGGCGAATCTCGCGCCCGCAAAGCTTTGCGGCGTGGAGAGTCAGGGCATGATCCTCGCGGCGGACGATGGCGACGACGCGCGCGTTCTGTTCGTGGATGGGCTTGCCCCCGGCGCAACCATTCGATAATTTTTAAACCGCTTTGCCGCGGCTCTAAAAACACCCCATTTGTCAGGCAGGATATTCTGCCTGACAAATGGGGTGTTTTGCATCTGCTGCACCGCAGCTTTTTACCGCCGCTTACGAAAGCAGGCAGAACCGCTCGACATCCACCACGCCGCGCGTGGTCAATTTTAACGCCGGAATGACAGGGAGCGCCGCGAACGAAAGCGTCATAAATGGATCAATCTCGCTTGGAACGCCGCCTTCACGCGCGATCTCATGCAGGCGCGCAAGCCGCTCTGCCACATGCTGCGGCTCATCCTCGCACATCAGCCCCGCGATCGGCAGCGCAAGCTCTGCCAGCACCGCGCCGCCGCGCACGATCACCATGCCGCCCTCCAGCGCGCGAATGCGGTTGACCGCGCACGCGATGTCCGCGTCATTCGTGCCGCAGACAATAATATTATGCGAATCATGCGCAATGCTGGTCGCGATCGCGCCGGCTTGCAGCCCATAGCCCTGCACAAACGCCACCCCGATATGCCCGGTGTTCCGATGCCGCTCTACCACGCAGAGCTTCAAGATATCGTCCTGCACGGAAACGGAGGAGGCAAAGCCGCGATCCGCCGTGATAATACTGTTCGGCAGCAGCCCAATCACCTTTTCGCTCGGTTTTTTCAGGCAAAAATCCTCCGCCCGCAGCTCCGGCAAATGCATGCTGTGCTGCACGGCATACGGCACATCCGGCAACTCTGCCGCGCACTGCTCCTGCGGCACGCCGCCATGATAGACCGCCGCGATCTCCACGCGCTCGGCGTCGTTTAAAATCACAATATCCGCGCGATAACCGGGCGCGATCGCCCCGCGGTCACGCAGCCCGAAGCAGCACGCCGCGTTCCACGACGCGGCTTTGTAGGCATAGATCGGGTCCGCCCCCAGCGCGATCGCGCGGCGGATATGATGGTCGATATGCCCATCATGCAGAAGCTCCGTCGGATGCCGGTCGTCGCAGCAGAACAGACACCGCGCATGATATTGCGCGCAAAGCAGCGGCGCAAGCGCCGCGAGATCCTTGCACGCCGTCCCTTCGCGGATCAGGATCCATTGCCCGGCGCGCAGCTTCTCCAGCGCATCGGGAAGCGTAGTGCATTCATGATCCGTCGTGATCCCGGCGGAAATATATTCCTGAAGCGCCTCGCCATGCAGCCCGGGCGCATGCCCATCGATCCGCTTACCGCGCGCATGCGAAAGCGCGATTTTCTCCATCACAGCCGGGTCATTGGCAAGCACGCCCGGATAATTCATCATCTCGCCCAGCCCCAGCACGCGCGGATCGTCCATATACCGCGCAAGCTCCGCGGCGGAAAGCACCGCGCCCGACTCGTCAAATTCCGTTGCCGGCACGCAAGACGGAAGCATCATATAAAAATCAACCGGCTGGCGCGCCGTCGCCGCAAGCATGTAATCCAGCCCCACCGTACCCAGCACATTCGCGATCTCATGCGGGTCGAAAATCGCGGTCCCCGTGCCGTGCGCCGCGGCGAGCCGGGCGAAACGCTCCGGCGTGAGGATCGCGCTCTCCAGATGGATATGCCCATCGATAAACGCGGGCACGACCGTTTTTCCCGCGCAGTCGATCTCGCGCGCGGCGGAATAGCTGCCCACGCCCACAATGCGCCCGTGCTCCACGGCGATATCCGCCCGTTCCCATTGATTGCTGAATACATTCAAATAGCGCGCCTGCTTCAACACAAGCTCCGGTTTCTGCATTTCCTCGCCTCCCGACCGCAAATTGATTGTTCCTATTATACGCTTCTCCCGTTCGCAAATCAACCGCTCAGGGCACAATTTTTTTATTCATCGACAAATATCGTGCGTCCGGATTGCAAGAAGAACAGCGCCCGCTGCGAAACCGGCTGCTGCATAATGGCCTCCAGCGCCTCGGCATACACCGCGAGCTGGCGCGTGTATTGCCGCACGCTCTCCTCTCTGATCTGGCGGTCGCTTTTAAAATCTATCAGAACCAGCGCGCCGTTTTCCTCAAACATCAGGTCCACCACGCCCTGCAGCAGCGCGCTCGACCCCGCGCCCGCCGGAACGAGCCGCGAGAAATGAAACTCGCGCAATACGCGCCGGCTCGCCAGCACGCGCCGCCCCAGCTCCGAGGTGAAAAAGGCAAACAGCTTTTGCGCCGAAACCGCCCGCACCTGCTCGTCTGTAAAAAACTCCTGCGCGCGCAGGCGCGAAAGCTCGCCCTCGATCTCAGAAACAGAGCCGGTTCGCGCATAGTCGATCAGCTGCATCGCAAGATGCAGCGCAATGCCGCGCTCGGTCGGCGTGAGTCCGCGCTCCTGCATGAATTGCGGGCGCGCAAAGTGCCGGCGGCGCGTCATCCCCTCGTGCGAAAGCCCGGTCGCGGTCAGCTTACCCTCCGCGTTGACCGCGTCGGCAAACGGATATTGAAACGAAAACCGCGCGCGCAGCGCCTCAATGCGCCATGGCTCCGCCCCCGCCGCATGCGCCTGCTCCGGAAGATATCCCGCGGGCGGCGCGATCGCGTCCTTTCCCAGCTCGCGCAGCATGAATGTGCTCGGGCGGGCGCACTCCGGAAGCAGAAACCATAAATCGGTCTGCGCCGCGTGCAAGAGCGCCATCGGCGAAACCGCGCCGTCTGCCGCCATCATGCGCGCCCGCGTGAGACGCGCGGCCGCGTCCCGTTCGGTGCAGGCGAGGATCAATTTCTCCTTTGCGCGCGTCATTCCTACATATAAAATGCGCAGCTCCTCGCTTTTCATCTCGCGCTCAAGCGCAAGCGAAATGCAGATCCGCGCGAGCGACGGGCACTCATAGCGCAGCGCCTGATCGCGATACATCAGCCCCAGCCCGAGCGCCGGATGCGTCAGCACCGGCTCTTGCAGATCCATGCGGTTAAACCGGCGGTTGCAATCGGCAAGAAACACGATCGGAAACTCCAGACCCTTGGACTTATGAATACTCATAATGCGCACCGCGCCCGCGCGCTCCTCCGCCTGACCCGCATCGATATCGCCGCCCTGCTCGGTCACATGCGCCACGCGGTCTAAAAACGCGTGCAGCCCGCGAAAGCCGCCCGCCTCAAACCGCTGCGCATACTGATACAGCGCGAGCAGATGCGCCACGCGGCTCTGCCCCTCTTCCATCGCGCCGAACAGCCCGCGCGCACCCGTGCGGTCATAAATGCGCCAGAGCAGCTCATCGACCGGCAGCTCGCCCGCCACTGCGCGCAGCTCGGAGAGCAGCCGCAAAAACGCCGCGCATTTCCGCGCGCAGTCCGTCTCGCCCTTTGCACACGCGCGCAGCGCATCGCAGAAAAAGCCCGCCTTATGCCGCCGGATCTCCGCCAGCTCATCTGCGGTAAACCCGAACATCGGCGAGCGCAACGTGCTGACCAGCGGCACATCCCAAAGCGGATTGTCGATCGTCTGCAAAAGCGAGAGCATAATCCCCACCTCGACCGTGCCGAGCAGACCCTCGCTTTTATCTGACACGCAGGGGATCCCATATTCGCGCAGCGCGCGCTCATACACCTCCGCGCGCCCGGAAAGCGAACGCAGCAAAATCACGATATCTCCATATTGCGCCGCACCGTGCTCCAGCGGAAACCCCTCGCGCACAAGCGCGCTGATCCTTGCCGCGATGCAGCGCGCCTCCGCCTCGCGCGCCGAGGGCGGAAGCTCCTCCGCCGCCGCGCGCTCCTCCGCCAGGTCCAGAAGCATCAGCTCGCTGCGATAATCCGCCGCCGCTTCCGGATACGCCGCGCCGGGATTTAAAAATTCGCGCTCTGTATAGGCAAGCTCGCCCAGCTGCTCGCTCATCGCGCATGAAAAATAATCGTTGCAGCTTTGCAAAACCTCCGCGCGCGAGCGGAAATTGCGCGATAAATTCACCACGCGCGCCTGCCCCGGCTGCGCGTCCTCATACGGCAAAAACGTTTTGTATTTGCGCAGAAAAATCGTCGGATCCGCCAGGCGGAAGCGATAGATCGACTGCTTGAGGTCGCCCACCATCGTCAGATTCTGCTCTCCGCGCGACACGGCGCGGAACAAAATATCCTGCACGCAGTTCGCGTCCTGATACTCATCCACCATGATCTCGCAGAATTCCTGCGACAGCTCACGCGCCAGCGCGGTCGGCGTAACAACGTCGCGCTCCTCGTCATATTTCTCAACCAAAAGCGCCACCGCTTCATGCTCAAGATCGTTATAATCCAACACGCCGCGCCGCAGCTTGCACGCATGGTACCGCTCCTCCAGCGCGCCCGCCAGACGGCAAAGCTCCTGCGCCGCCGGATGCAGCGCGCGCAGCTCGGAAAGCGCGGTCGCGCTGTCCTTGCAAAGCAGCCGCTCGCAAAGCTTTCCCACCTCGCGCTTTACGTCATTTCGCTCTGCCTTGATCCAATCGCGCAGCTCCGGCGACTCGCAATTTCGCACGCCGGACAGACGCATAAACTCCATCGTCTGCGCGCCGCGCACCATATCGTCCCACCGCTGCGCCGCCTCAAGCGCGCGCAAATTCTCCCGATCGCGGCACAGCGCGGGCGCATACGCCGCCTCAAGCGCAGAATCCGCCGCGAGCGCCGCGCACGCCGCGTCGATGCGCGTGATCAAATACTCGCACACCGCGCGCGCATGCGCCAGAATTTCGCACCCCCAAATCGTTTGCTCCGCGCTCTCAAGCCCCGCCATGTCATACGCCGCCGCGCTGCGCCAAAGCCATTGCGCCGGGTCGGGATGGCTGCGGCTTTTTTGATGCAGCAGCAAAACGCTCTCCTCCAAACGCCGGTCGTCCCGCTCGCCGCATAGCGCATCGCACAGCGCAAGAAATTCCGGCCGCGCCGCGCCGTATTCTTCCTCTAATAAATCGCAAAGCGCCTGCCGCCGAAGCGTTTCCGCCTCGCCCTCGTCCATAATTTTAAAATCACTTGCGATGCCGCGCAAATGCCCGTGCGTGCGCAAAACCTGCGTGCAATAGGCGTGGATCGTTGAAATTTTTGCGCGATGCACAATGCGCGCCTGCCGCGCCATGCGCCGGTCATCCGGCGCGTCCGCCAGACGCTTTGCGATCGCATCGATAATTTTCGCGCGCAGCTCGCTCGCCGCGGCATTCGTGTAGGTGATCATCAAAAACCGATCGATATCCGCGCCGTCACGCTCAACCCGGCGCAGCAGCCGCTCAACCAAAACCGCCGTTTTGCCCGAGCCTGCCGCCGCCGAAACCAGAAGCGTCCCGTCCCGGCTCTCGATCGCGCGGAGCTGATCCTCCGTCCAGCACACCTTGCCCATGTCACAGCTCCTCCCTTCGCATCGCGAATAAATACCGCTTCCGGTCGCCCGCGCGCTCGTCAAAATGACAGGCGGCGCGCATGTCGCAATAGTCGCAGGCGCTCTCGCTCGCGTTGCGGTAGTAAGGGTTTGCGTCGATCACGCCGCCATGCAGCTGCTCGCCGATCTCGCACAGAATGTTCTGCATGCGCCGCTCGATCTTTAAAAATTCCTCGCGGCTCGCCACCGCGCTTTTCGCATCGAATTTGCCGTCTTTTTTCAGGCGGATGGGCAAAAACCGCTCGCCCGCGTATAATTCCGCCCGGTCAAGCAGCAGCCCGCGCCGCACCTGCGCCGCATCGCGCGCATGCAGGATCTCCTCCGCAGTTTCACCGCCCGCGCCGGAAAGGACCGGGTCGCGCGCGGGAAGATACAGCACGCCCGCCGCCTCCGGCGCTTTTCCATAGCGCGCCGCGCCCGCGCCGCACAGCGTGAATAAATAAAGAAGCATCTGCATATTCAGCCCGTTGAGGGCGTCCTCAAGCCGAAAATCCTTGCCGCCGGTTTTATAATCCACCACACGCAGATACAGCACGCCGTCCTGCTCCATACCGTCCACGCGGTCGACATAGCCCTCAAGCTTGAGCGTAAACTCCTCGCCCTGAACGGTCAGCGCCGGGAGATCCCCCGCATGATCCGCAAAATGCAGCTCGAAATCGAGCGGCTCAAACCGCGAGGTGCAAAGCTCCTCATGCACGTTTTGCACCACCGCATGCACCATGCGCCGCAGCCGCAAAAACTGCGCGCGAAACCGCGCGGTGCGCTGCGAAAAGCCGCCAAGCCGCTCGGCGATAAACCGCTCCATCGCCCGGTCGGCAAGCGCGAGCACCGTTTCGGTCTCCACCGCGTGATGCCCGCCGCGCGCCTTGACCTCGCGCAGCGTCTGCTCAAGCACCGCGTGCAAAAACGTGCCGACCGTCGGCGCGTCAAAGCCCGCGCGCCGTTGTGGTGCAAGCTTTAGCCCGTATTTTAAAAAATATTGATATCGGCAGGAGGAAAAACTGTCGCACCGGCTGGCAGACAGGCGGATCGTTTTGCCAAACAGCGCGTCGATATTCTCGCGGTCACGCAGCGGCCCGCGCGCAAGGCGCGAATTCTGCGCAGCCAGCGCAAGCCGCGGCGCATACGCCGCGTCATCTGCAAAATACGCGCGCGCGGACGCACGCCACGGATCGTCGCCCCGCGCCGCCGCAAGGTCAAAGCACGGCGCGACCGCCGCGGTCGCAGCCGCTTCTACGCGCTGCACGGAAAGCGCCGGAAACAGCGCGCGCAGCCGCGGAATGAGAAACGATTCGCGCGCTTCCGCGCCGTCCACCGTCCGCTGTGGAACAAGGACTACAAGCTTTTCCTGCGGGGTGGCGAGCGCATGATAGATCAGGCGGAACTCCTCCTCCAAACGCTGCGCCGGGCTGACCGCGAGCGCAATGCCCAGCTCGTCTAACCGCTCGCGCTCGGCATCGCTTAATATTCCCTTCGCGTCCGCGCTGCGCGGCAGCTGCCCATCGATCGCGCCCAGCAGGATCACGCGGCGCATCGGCGCTTCGCCCAACCGCTCAAGCCCGCCGGTATGCACACGATCGATCGCGGCGGGGATCGTTCCCACCTCATATTGCGAAAGCATCAGCGCGAACACGCGCGCAAATTCATCGATCGTGAAGCGATCGTCCGGCAGCACGCGCGCAATGCTCTCGATCGCGCCGATCAAAAGCTGCCAGAGCGCCTCATACTGCTCGGCGCGCGCAAGCTCACCCTGCCGCCGCAGCAAAATCGAGCGCGCCTCCAGCCTGCGCGCCAAATGCACTTCCTCAAAAAAGCCAAACAGCGCCGCCGCAAAGCCGCGCCCGGTCGGCTCTTTTCGGATCGCATCGCGCAGGCGGCACAGCGGCTCGCGCACGCGCACGCGCAGCCGGTTGAGAAATAAAAGCTCCTCCGCCTCGCGCTCATTGGGCGCATCCTCGCGACCGGAGCTGTTCGCCGTAAACGGCTCGTCATTCGCCCAAAGCTTCCCCTCGATATGCCAGGTGTATAAATAATGCTCCAGTCGGTCAAGACTGCGGCGGCGCACGCCGCACAGCCCGGTTTTTAAATATGCCGCCATGTCGTCATAGCGGAAATGGTCCGCGATCACGCGCAGGGCGCAAAGCGTAAACGCAACGGGCGGCTGGCTGAGCACCGGCACGCTGCGATTTTCATAAAACGGAACGCCAAAGCGCGCAAACACCGCCGCAAGCATTGGCGCATACTCCTCAAAGCTGCGCGCCGTGACCACGATATCGCGAAAGCGCAGCCCATCCTCACGCACCCATTCTAAAATTTTCGCCGCCGCGCACTCGCATTCTTCATACGAATCACGCGCTCGAAGCAGCTCGACTGCGCCGCCCGGCTCATGCGGCTCTGCCCCGGGCACAAATAGATTTTGCTCTAAATACGAGAGTGCCTCCGACTGATATCGCGCGCCGGGCGAAAGGCGGATCAGTTCGCTCTCGCCCGCCATGCGCGCAAGTCGCGAATAGGTCGCCCAGGATTTTGCAAACGCGCCGTTTTCGCCCTCCGGATCATCGTTTAAGCAGAGCGTGACGGTCGCGCCCGCGCTCTGCGCAAAAATCAGGCGCAGGATCTCAAGCTCCTGCTCGGTAAAGCCGGAATAACCGTCCACCCAAACGCGCACGCCGCGAAAAAAATCGCTCTTTGCGATCGCTTGCGCCGCAAGGCTTAGCGTATCCGCCGGGTCCAGCTCGCCCGTTTGGAATGCGCCGTCATACGCGGCGGCGATCAGGGCGATATCATGCAGCTTCTGCCCGAGCACGCCATCGCCCGCGTTTAAAAATCGCTCCGGCTCGATGCGGCAGGTTTTCATCTCCTCGATCAGGTCTAAAAGACTTGCCAAAAACTCCGGTCGCAGCGCGGCGGTGGAAAACAGCGTCAGCTGATCCTTCACCTGTGTGACCGCGCGGCGCATCAGTAAAATGCGCCCGCCGGGATCGACCGTCCGGCGCGCAAGTCCGCCCGCGCGCATAAACGCGCGATCCGCCAAGCGCCGGAACGACAGCACCTCCGCATAGCGCGAGATGGACGCCGACGCGGCGCATAATAAGCGCTCAACCGCGTGGGAATACTGTTCCGGTACCAGTAAAATCATTTTCTCGCCGCGCGCCGCTGCCGCTGTGATCTCCTCGATCACCCGGTGCGTTTTCCCGCTGCCCGCGCGCCCCACGATAAACCGAACCACGCCGAACCATGCCCCCTTTGCGATTACTTTGCCGCAGCATTTCGCGGCGTTTTGAATTATTCTTATTGTATCATAAATTAAACCGGGTTTCCACCCGCGCTGGACAAGCGCCCAAAAAAACAGTAAAATAAAGAAAAGGCAAAAATTTTGAGGTGTGTTATGGATAAAAAAACAGAACGCGCGATCCTTGCGGGGCTGAATTCCCCGGCGTTTCCGCCCGAGCTTGCGGTGACGGACGCGACGCTCGACGAGCTGGAGGAGCTGTTTTCCACTGCGGGCGGCGAAGTGGCGGCGCGCGTGGTGCAAAACCGCCAAACGCCCGAACCGCGCACATTTTTAGGCACGGGCAAGGCGCAGGAGCTGGGCGAGCAGGCGCGGGCGCTCGGCGCAACGCTGATCGTGTTTGATAACGAGCTTTCCCCCGCGCAAACGCGCAATTTAGAGGATATCATCGGCATCCGCGTGATCGACCGCAGCACCCTGATCCTTGACATTTTCGCGATGCGCGCCGCAACACGCGAGGGCAAGCTTCAGGTTGAGCTTGCGCAATACAAATACATTCTCCCGCGGCTGACCGGGCGCGGCGTTGAGCTTTCTCGGCTGGGCGGCGGCATCGGAACGCGCGGTCCGGGCGAATCGAAGCTGGAGACCGACCGACGGCATATTCACCGCCACATCGCCAAGCTGCGCGAGGAATTAGACGATGTGCGCAAAAACCGGCAGGAGCAGCGGCGCGCGCGCACGAAGCGCGAGATCCCGCTCGTTGCGATCGTCGGGTATACCAACGCGGGCAAATCGACGCTGCTCAACACGCTGACCGGGGCGGATATCTCGGCGCAGGATCGCCTGTTTGACACGTTAGACCCCACGACGCGGCGATATCAGGCGTCTGACACGCTGGAGGTCGTGCTGTCTGACACGGTAGGCTTTATCCGCAAGCTGCCGCACCATCTGATCGAGGCGTTTAAGGCGACGCTGGAGGAGCTTTCTTACGCGGATCTGCTGCTGCATGTGATCGACGCGTCAAGCCCCGAATGGCGCGCGCATGCGGAGGTCGTTGCGCGCATCGTGACGGAGCTTTCCGCCGGTGACACGCCCACGATCACGGTATTCAATAAAATCGACCGCTGCCCGGACCGCGCAGAGCTTCCGCGCGGCGAGGACATCGTTTGTGTCAGCGCACTGCATGGCGACGGACTTGACGCGCTGCGCCAGGCGATCTGCCGCGCGCTTGACCGCGGGCTTTACACGCTGCGGCTTGCGCTGCCGTATGCGCAGGCGGGACTTCTCGATCTGCTGCATCGCGAGGGGCGCGTGCTCTCGGTCGAATATGAAGCCGCGCACATCGCGGTTTGCGCGGTCTGCAATGAAAAGCTGCGCGGCCGCGTGCGTGAGTTTATCGTTGAGGGGGCGGAGCTGTGAACGAATATTATGTGCCCGCCGGGTTCGGGCGCGATGAATTTATAGAAAAGCGCTCGCGCTTTATCGGCTCGCTCTGGCGCTGCGACACGGAGGAGGAGGCGCTTTCGCACATTCACGAGATGAACGAGCTGCATCGCGGCGCGGCGCACAATGTGTATGCCTATATCATCCGCGAGAACAACATCATGCGCTATACAGACAACGGCGAGCCGCAGGGCACGGCGGGACTGCCCACGCTTGACGTGCTGCGGCGCGAGGGGATCACAAACGTGCTCTGCGTGGTGACGCGCTATTTCGGCGGCATTCTGCTCGGCACGGGCGGGCTGACGCGCGCCTACGCGCACAGTGCGAAGATCGCGCTGGATGCGGCGGGCGTTTCGCTGATGCGGCAATGGACGCAGGTGCTGCTGGAAGCGCCGTATCACTGGCAGGAGCGCGTGAAGCTCAAGATCGAGGAGCTGGGCGGTATGATCGACAGTGTGGACTATGGCGCGTCTGTGCTGTTTGACACATGCGTTCCCTCCGAAATGCTGGAGGAATTTTCCGCAAAGCTGGTGGATTTTACAAACGGAACGGTCACGCCGGTCGCGATGGGCGAAAAGTTCATGGGCGTGCGCGTGCGATAAAAAAACTGCTGCATCATGCAGCGGCTTTCGGTCATTAAAACGCGCGTGGCGCGCTCTGCACGGGACTGGCAAAAATAAAAAACTGCTGCATCGGGTAACTGTTCATAAAACAGATTTTACGAAATAAGAATTATGGCAGTTGCCATGCAAGGGTTGCTGACAAAAAGGGTATGCACATCAAAGTGCATACCCTTTTGCCGTTTATGGGAGAGTTGCGGGTTTCTTCTTGCGTGTAGACTAATTAAGGGCAAAATCGAAAGAAATAGGGGTTGCGTATTACCTATACTCTGATTCTTGCTTAGAACGCAGAAAAGCTGCCGTTTTCGACCTTTATCGCGACATAAACTTAAGGCATAGCCGCGCAATCTTCTACGACATACATCTCACAGCGTC
>CAKUEM010000041.1 GCA_934646115.1 uncultured Oscillospiraceae bacterium | reverse complement strand
ATACACAACAAGTCCTGACGAGTTTTTGAAAAATACGCTGCATAAGAGCAGGGAAATGCACATAAACACGCTGAAAAAATCAGCGTAGCTGATAAACAGAAATACCTTTTTGCAGGTTGGATCGGCAGAGGCAAACAGAAAAACAAAAAACGCCACGATGATCGTGCTTGTAAACGCCATGGCGTAATAGCCGGGGCTGTTGCCGAATATCATGTAAGTCGGTATCGAAAGGCATACAAACACAGCGCAGAATATCGAATAGATCAGCGCCGTTTTGCGCGCGGAATATTTGGGCTCAGTCATTGCCCAAAAGGAAATAAGGTGCGAAACGGCAAACAAGAGCCAAGCCACCAGCACGGGGATCATTTTTTCGTCGCCTCCTCATGATAAAAGTTAAAGTATTGCTCCTTCACATCGTTTCGAAGGCGCCGCGGGACGGGGATGCTCTGCCCGTTTATCATGATCAGCTCGGTTTGCAGAATGCTCTGCACGCACCGCAGATTCACGATATAGGAAACGCCGATCGGAATAAAGCCCGTTACATCCAAAAACAGATTTTTCATATCGGCAAGGGTGGTATGTGTTTTGATCGCTTTCCCTGATTTTAAGTGTATTTCCACGTTGTGATTTTTCGATTCCATATACAGCACTTGAAATAAGTCGATCCGGTGGATCTCCCGCCCGCACATCACGGGCACAAAGAAGCGCTTGTTTCTTTTTTCGATCACTCGGTCGAGCGTATCGGTCAGGCGCTTTTTCGTGAACGGCTTTGTTAAATAATCGTCAACGTGCAATGCAAACGCTTCCACGGCGAAATCAGAGCTGGTTGTCAAAAAAATGATATCTGTGTGATCTTCGCTTTTGCAGTTCAGCTCTTTGGCAAGCTCCGTCCCCAAAACGCCGGGCATGCAAATATCAAGCAGCGCAATGTCCGGAACGCCGTTTTTGTTTATGGCATCCAGCATGTCGAGCGGGTTTAAGAAGCAGCTGATGGTAAGAAACAGCTCCTCGTGCGCAGCCGCATATTCTGATACGATCTGCTTCATGTTTTCCAGCTCATTTTTTTGATCGTCACATATCATAATATTCATTCTTACAACCAATCCTTTCGGGGGATCCGATGAGGTGCCGGGGCGCAAGCCTTTCTTTACCCGGCGCGCCCGTTGCGCAAAACGATCACGAAAGAGCGCCGAAACCCGGCATTACGCCATTTAAATTATACTACATCCCGGCCGCTTTGAAAAGCCCGCTTTGCGACCTGCCTTGAAAAATATGATAAAACCGTTTAGGGCGTAAAAAGCAGGCATACTACTCAAAAAAAGTAATATGCCTGCATAAAAAGTTGCGAAAAAGACCTTAACAGTCAAGAGCTTTCATGGAATATTGACCGGCTGATTTTCAACGCACCGTCAGGGGCTCGCCCTATTTTTCTTTAATCGCAGCTTGTTTAGCGTGGAAGAAAAGAAAAAATCAACCACTCGGTTGCTGAAATCTTTCATCGCTTGCGTATTTGCAATGTTATACCATCAAAATGCGCATTTTTCAATACATTGAGCAAAGCAGCTCGCTGTTCACAACCGCCGCTCCAATAACTTACCCATGGGGTCGTTTTGCTGGATGTCTCCCGCAGAGGTCGCTGCCCGATATGTATAACAACCCTACGCGCCGTATTTCTCTGCGTACTCCATTAGGGATTGCCGATATGCCATGTGCTCATGAGGGATATGGTCACCTTTCGGGCTGGGTTTGTGCGGCAACCTCCCTGTAACCCATGAGATCCTATCTCTCATACTTTTTTATTCACTTGTCCATTATATATTGTAATCCTACAACTCAATGCGGTAAAAAATAAAACTTCTCTGTTCTTTTTTTGCATTTTATGCTAAACTAAAAGTAATTCAGGCGATTTTATGCGAAAGGAGAACACATCCAGACCGCTTTTGGATGTTATATGAGCAACATGAAGGGAATTGCCTATTATAATCCGGTTCAAATTCTCTCCGGCGAAGGATGCCTGAAAACGTATCAGGGCTTTCGTACGTTTGGCGCGCGCTGCATGATCGTTTGCAGCCGCACCGCCGCGCGCATTTCCGGCGCGTTTGACGATGCGCGCGCCGCGCTGGATGCCTCCGGCGTGAGCTACACGGTGTTTGACCGGGTCGAACCAAACCCATTGGTGCAGACCTGCTGCGCCGCCGGGCGCGAAGCGCGCGAGATGGGCGCGGAGTTCATTTTGGGGATCGGCGGCGGCTCTCCGCTTGACGCGGCAAAAGCGATCGCGGTGTTCGCGCGCTATCCGGATTTTGAGCCGGAGGATATTTTTAAAGGAACGTTTTCAGAAGCGCTGCCGGTCTGCGCAGTGGGAACAACGGCGGGAACGGGCAGCGAGGTGACGCAATATTCTGTCCTCACTGTGCCGAGCATTGCCAATAAAAAGTCAGTAGCGTCGCCGCTTTTGTTCCCGAAAATCGCGTTTTTGGACCCCAATTATACCAATACTCTGCCGTTTGACGCAACGATTGCCACGGCGATCGACGCGCTGTGCCATGCGATCGAGGGGTATTTCAGCCTGCGCGCCTGCGAGATCACCGATGCGCTCGCGCTGCGCGCCATGGCGCTTTCCGGCGGTGGTCTGCGGGCGCTTTTGCGCGGCGAGCTGGATAGTGAGCTGCGCGCCCGGCTGCTTTACGGCTCAACGGTTGCCGGAATGGTCATCGCCGGGACCGGAACGGGCTTCGTGCATGCCATGGGCTACCCGCTCACGTATTTCGACGGCATCCCGCACGGCGCGGCAAACGGATACTTCATTGCGGATTTTTTAGAGCTGATGTCGCTTGCGCGCCCGGATAAAGAGGAGGACGTCTATCGCATGCTTGAAATTTCCGATATCCGCGAGTTCCGCGCGCTGATGGAGCAGGCGCTGCCCAATCGGATCAGCCTGACGCGTGATAAGGTGCAGCAATATACA
Organism: uncultured Oscillospiraceae bacterium; assembly: GCA_934646115.1. GTDB lineage: Bacteria > Bacillota > Clostridia > Oscillospirales > JAAYXM01 > RGIG7332. The sequence goes on along the minus strand of CAKUEM010000041.1, from coordinate 13,253 downwards.
AAAAGCGTTTGCAAATCGCGCCATTTGACCAGCTCGGTGTTTGAGGTCACGGAGGATGTGATTTACGATCTGTATAAGCAGTATATGAAATAAGGGCGGTGTGCGCCGCGCCCGGGGAATCGGGCTGCGTGCTTCTGCTTGCGGCGGGCGCAGATCGTTTTGATCAATGATTTGCAGCCCCTTGGCGCGCAAGGATGCAGTGGTGGCTGTCTCATATAAAATTGTGCGGAAAAATGACTTAAAAGAACTGACACGCGCAGAGGGGCTGAGCAGGTATGGCTTGTGCCGTGTCCTTGTAAAGCCATGAAAGATTGATTGTTAAAAAATGCGCCCGCCGCAGGATTGCGGCGGGCGCATTTTTGCGAAAAAATATATTGAGCGACCAATAAGCCCACGCCGCGATCTCACCGCGAACCGCGGCGCGACCACCGCGCGCCATCGCTTTGTGCCGGCGCGCAAATCAGCCGATTCAGCGCCGTAAATCATTACAACTCACGTCGCCATGCGCTGCGCTGCCGCCAAAAATGCAACCCATAGAAAATGGGAAAAACCGAGAAAACTCGCCAAAAACATGAGATAATTATGCATATTGCACAAAAACAACCCCCATTATTTTGGATGTTTTGTCAATCGACAGCATAGAGGAAGTGTGCTACTATAATGGCATAGGTTATGTTGTCATGACAACATAATGACATTGCAACGTGAGAAGGTGACAGATCCATGAAAAGTGTCGTGCCAAAATATTATCGGTTAAAAAAAGATCTGATCGCGAAGATCAACGAGGAGGCGTTTTCGCCCAACCAGCAGATTCCAACGGAGAAGGAGCTGGGCGAGCGTTACACTGTCAGCCGCATTACCGTGCGAAAGGCGATCGATGAGCTGGTGAACGAGGGGTATCTTTACCGCATTCAGGGCAAAGGAACCTATGTAAAGTCAGAAGAGCGCAATCGCGATCTGTTTTCCATCACGAGCTGCACCGAGGATATTGAGCGCATGGGCATGACACCCTCGCGCGAGCTGGTTCGGCAGGAGGTGGTCGCGGCGGATCGCAAGCGGCAGAATCTCCTGCGATTGGAGGAGGGCGCGGATGTACTTCTGATCGCGCGTATATATTTTGCGGATGAAGAGCCGATCAACTACACGATTTCTTATATCAATCATCATCTGTTCCCCGGCCTTGAGCGGATCAGCTTTCGCGATGCGTCGCTTTATGACGCGATTGAGCATAAGCACGACACGCGAATCGTCTGCGCCACGCGGACGCTTGAGGCGGTCACGGTGGACGAAGAGGTGGCGGAGAAGCTGCACATGAAGAAAGGCGATCCGGTGCTGCTGTTCCGCGCAACAACGTTTTGCAGGATAGATGGCGAAGAGACTCCGTTTGAAACCTTAAAATGCTACTATCGATCTGACAAATTTAAGTTTTATATCAATCAGGTGCGATGAAATTCCGCAAAAAGCAGATAATTTTAGCGCCTTATGGCAACACTAAAAAGCAGATGTGAATGATCCGGCGGAGATTCCGCAAAAAAATTTTTAATAGTAAGGAGAAATGACACATGAAAAAGGCAAAATTCACACGCATTCTTTCCCTGGCGCTGGCGGTCGTTATGGTTTCGATGCTTGCGCTGACCGGCTGCGGCGAAACGAAAACCCCGGATGACACGCAGAAGAGCAATTTAAAAGTTGCGCTGATCACGTCTGCGGCGGGCGCAAACGACAAGGGCTATAATGAATCTGCGGTAAACGGGCTCAAGAAGGTGGAAAGCGAGCTCGGTATTGAGACGAAGGTCACGGAATCGACCGATATTCCGCAAAGCCTTGCGCAGCTTGCGGAGAGCGGCTATCAGCTTATCTTCTCGCTTGAGTATGATTTCGACGCGCTCATCAAGGGCGTGGGCGGCGCAAAGCCGATCGCAGAGCAGTATCCGAACACAACGTTTGTGATCTTCAACGATAACCCGAACCTGAACGCAGACGGCACGCCGATCCACAAAAACGTAATTTCCGTGCTGTTTGACGTACACCAGGCGTCGTTCCTCTCCGGCGTGCTCAGCGCATACGTCATTGAGAACGCACAGGAGCTGTTCGGCACGCAGGATTATGCATTCACCTCCGGCGACGCGGGCCGCAAGGTCGGCTTCATCGGCGGCACAAAGTCAAATGGGATCACGGTGTTCGGCTATGGCTTCGCAGAGGGCGTGAATTACGCGGCGAAGGAGCTCGGCGTGAAATACATCTATTATTCGGATTATAACGCGGGCTTTGTGGATTCTGCGGCGGGCGCGAACCGCGCAAACAGCTTCTACAGCAACGGCGCAAACGTGGTATTCTCCTGCGCGGGCGCTGTGGGCGACGGCGTGACCTCCAAGGCGAAGGAGATTAAGAAGCTCGCCATCGAGGTCGATGCGAACAAGGACGAGAACCAGCCGGGTTATATCCTCACAAGCGTGATGAAAAACACAGAGGTTCCGGTTTTTGAAATCGTGGAGAAAATGAAAAACGGCACGCTCGATGAGATTGCGGGCAAAGGCGTGAGCTACGATCTGAAGTCCGGCGCGACCGGGATCACCGACCTGGCGACGATCGAGTCGAAGGTGCAGGAGTCCGGCAAGGCGAAATGGGAAGAGGTCAAGGCAAAGGTTGCCGAGGCGAAGGCAAAGATCGAGTCTGGCGAGATCCGCGTGACGAATGCGCAGGCGGGCGAGAGCTTTGATAAAACGGCGCTGACCAATCTGGATATGCCAAACGATTAAACGGCTGCACCGGGAGGGAGACAAGCTCCCTCCCGGTGGGCAAATTGGGCATGGGAATCTGTGAATAAGGATTGATTACGATGGATGCGATTAAAACAGTAGGATTAACCAAAAAATTCGGCGATTTTACCGCGAATGATCACATCGACCTCACGATCGAACAGGGCAAGATTACCGCAATCGTGGGCGAAAACGGCGCGGGCAAGACTACCCTGATGAACATGTTTTACGGGATCTCACGCCCGACCGAGGGCGAGCTGCTCATCAATGGGCAGAAGGTAGACTTCAAGTCGCCGCAGGACGCAATCGCTCTGGGGCTAGGTATGGTGCATCAGCATTTTAAGCTTGCCCCAAGCCTGACCGTGTATGAAAACATTGTGCTGGGCGCGGAGATCCCGCGCCGTGCGGGCAAGATGAAGCTTCCGCTGATCGATTTCAAAAAAGAGCTCGCGGGCGTGGAAAAGGTCATCGCGGAGTATAAGTTTGAGCTAAATGCAAAGGATATCGTTGAGAATATTTCAATCGGCGCGAAGCAGCGGGTGGAGATCCTGAAAATGCTCTATCGTAACGCCAATATCCTGATTTTCGACGAGCCGACCGCGGTACTTACGCCGCAGGAGGTCGACGAGCTGCTCGCATCCCTGCGCGAGCTGAAGAAGCAGGGAAAGACGATTATTTTGATCACGCACAAGCTGCGCGAGGTTATGGAAGTCAGCGACCGGGTCATCGTCATCAAGCGCGGGCGCGTGGTCGGCGCGGTCAACACCTGCGACACATCGCCGACACAGCTCGCCAATATGATGGTTGGGCGCGACGTCATGCTTGAGGTAGATAAGAAAGAGCATGATCTCTCGAAAAACCGCGTGGCGTATCAGGTGGAGAACCTGTGCACGATCGATGATATGGGCAAGCAGGCGCTTGACCATGTCAGCTTCTCGATCCGCGAAGGCGAGATCCTCGGCGTTGCGGGCGTGGAGGGCAACGGGCAGAGCGAACTGATCCGCTGCCTGACCGGACTGATGGAAACGACCGGCGGCACGGTTCGCGTGTATGACCGGGACGTCACAAACTGGTGGCCGCGCGCGCTGCGCAAGCAGGGGCTTGCCTTCGTGCCGGAGGACCGATACGCGCAGGGGCTTTGCCGCGACATGTCGCTTTCTGACAACATGATCGCCGGGCGGCATTACGACAAGCGCTTCTGCCGGGGCGGGCTGCTGCGCCGGCGCGAGATCGCGGCATATCGCGACGATCTGATCGAGCGCTTTGATATCCGCATTGCGGAAAAGAACGGCAACGTATCGCAGCTTTCCGGCGGAAACGCGCAAAAGGTGATCATCGGGCGCGAGTTCGATACCGACCCGCGCGTTTTGATCGCAAGCCAGCCGACGCGCGGCGTGGATATCGGGTCAATCGAGTTTATTTATTCAAAGATTTTAGAGCTGCGCGAGGAGGGACGGGCGATCCTTTTGGTTTCGTCTGAATTATCCGAGGTCATGAGCCTTGCTGACCGCATCATCGTGATGTATAAGGGTCAGATCGTGGGCGAGGTCATGGGCAAGGGCGCCGATCGCGCACAGCTGGGTCTGCTGATGGCGGGCATTAATCAAACGAAGGAGGGTGCGTGACCGTGAAGGGAAAAAAACTGCTGCGAGGCGTTTTGAATACGCTCCTCCCCATATTGGCGGCGTTCCTCGTCGGCGGGATCATCATCGCGCTGATCGGCGAGAATCCGTTTACGACCTATAAGGTCATGATCGAAAAATCGCTGTTTAGCTATAACGGACTGATGAAAACGCTGCATATGGCGTCGCCGCTGATTTTAACCGGTCTTGCGATCGCGGTGACGTTTAAGGCGAATATCTTTAACATGGGCGTGGAGGGGCAGATGCTGCTCGGCGCGCTGTTTGCCGCGGTCGTCGGCTTCACGTTTGACCTGCCGCCCGCGCTGCATATTCTTGTATGTCTGCTGACCGGCGTGGCGGTCGGCGTGCTGTTCGCGCTGATCCCGGCGATTTTAAAGGCATATTTCAAGGTCAATGAAATGGTCGTCACGCTGATGCTCAACTATGTGGCGATCGAGTTTGCAAAGTTTCTGGCGCAGGGCGTGTATAAAGACCCGGCGTCGGGCTATGTGGCAACGTATGCGATCCATGATTCCGCCATGTTCAATAAGCTGGGCGGAACGAGCATTACCTGGTTTTTCTTTATCGCGCTGCTCGGCTTCTGCGTCATGTATTTCGTGATGCGCCGCTCGCGCCTCGGCTATGAGATCACGGCGATCGGCAAAAACCCGGAATTTGCAGAGGCGAGCGGGATGAAGGTCTCGCGCAAGATCATCTTCATGATGGTGATCTCGGGCGCACTGTCCGGTCTTGCGGGCGCGGGCTATCTGATGAGCGAAAAATTCCGCTATACGCTCGATTTTTCCGGCTCGCCCGGGCTCGGGTGGGACGGCATGCTCATCGCGCTGCTCGGCGGGCATAACCCGGTCGGCATTCTGGTTGCGGCGATCTTTTATGCGGCGCTTAAAACCGGAAGCGAATATATCGGGCTGTTTACCAATGTTCCCAAAGAGATCGTCGGCGTCATTCAGGGTATCCTGATTCTGATGCTCTCGGTCAAGTTTATCAACGAGAATGTACTGCGCACGCGCACGCGGCGCTTTGTGCGGCAGAATAACGCGAAGGGGGAATAAGGCGATGCTTTCAAATATTTTATATGATTTCGTGGTCAGCAGCGTCCCGATCATCCTCGCCGTGCTGGGCGGCATCTTCGCGCACAAGGTCAATGTGCTAAATATCGGCCTGGAGGGCATGATGCTTATGGGCGCGTTTTCAAGCGCACTGTTCGTCCTGCTGACCGGCTCGATCTGGCTTGGCATTCTGCTCGCTGTGTTATGCACACTTCTGATCGGCGTGATCTTCTCGGTGTTTGCCATCACGCTGAAAAGTAATTTTATTATCACAGGGCTTGGCGTGAACCTGTTTGTCAGCATGTTCTCCGCCTTTATCCTGAAGGTCATGGGCGTTGCAAATATCAACGTGTCGAGCATCGTCGATGTGGCGGCGCTGAAGATCCATATCCCGGGCCTTCAGAATATCCCGATCCTCGGTCCGCTGCTGAGCGGGCATACAGCGATCACCTATCTGTCGTTTCTCATGATCTTCCTCGCGAGCGTGTTGATGTTTAAAACGAAATTCGGCGTGTATGTCCGCGTGGTCGGCGAGAATGAGGAAGCGGCAAAATCCGTTGGCATTAAAGTGAATGTGATCAAATATGCGGCGGTTCTGATCGGCGCTGTGCTCTGCGCGCTCGCCGGGGCGAACCTCTCGGTGGAAAGCCTTGCGCTCTTCACGCCGGATATGACCGCGGGGCGCGGCTTCATCGCGATCGCCGCCATCTTCTGCGGACGCGGCATGCCGCTGAAAACCACGGCGTATGCGCTGGTGTTCGGGCTTGCGCGCAGCCTCGCGATCCACCTTGGCGTGGTTGCAGGTCCGGCGTCCGGGCTGCTTGAGATGGTGCCGTATCTGATGATCGTGGTCGTGCTGGCGATCGCGTCCGGCATTCAGGCGAAGAAGACGCGCAATCGCGGCTTCAGATTGGAGTAAGCATCATGAAAACTGCACTGATCATTGTCGATATGGTTTATGATTTTACCGACCCGAACGGTCTGGTGTTTTATCCGCAAAACCGGGAGATCCTGCCGAAGATCCGCAGCGTGCTGGATAATTGCCGCGCGCATCGGCTTCCGGTCATCTTCCTGCGGCATAGCTACCGCGCCGGGAAGTTCGATAAAAACCTTGTGAATATGCGCAAAAACTGCATCGAGGGCACGGGCGGCGACGAGATCGACTCGATGCTCCCGGTAAGCGATGACGACTATGTGATCAAAAAGCGGCGCTACAGCGGCTTTTTCGGCACAGATCTCGATATGGTCCTGCGCGAGCATCACATCGAGGCGGTCATCGTGGTTGGAACAAAAACAAATTGTTGTATCCGCGCAACAGTGACCGATGCGTATAATTTAGATTACGTCCCGTATGTCGTGCGCGAATGCGTGGCGACCAATGATGAAACGGTGAATGCCGTGCATTTGACCGACATTGATAAATATCTCGGGCATGTGATCTCGATGGAGGAGCTTGCGCGGATGCTGGAGGAGGGCGAGCTGCATGGCGAAGTATGACGCGATCCTCAGCGGCTATGTCAGCATGGACCGCATTATAAAAATTGATGCGCCCGCGCGCGTCGGCTTCACCTCGATCGTGCAAAACAGCGACAACGCGAAGATCTATTACGGCGGCTGCTGCACGAATATTGCCTATCTGCTCGCGCGGCTGGGCAAGAAGCCGCTTCCGGTCATCCGCCTGGGCGCGGACGACCTGGAGGAGACCGGGTTTTTGAAAAAACTGCGCGAGATCGGCGTCTGTACCGACGGCGTGACCGTGATCCCAAACGAGACCACCTCCAACTGCTACCTGATTTTAGACGAGAATCGCGATCATATCACGATCTTTTATCCCGGCGCGATGGATGCGAAATACGCAAAACCGCTGGATTCCAAGCTGTTTTCTGATTCTCAGCTCGCCGTGCTTACGATCGGCGGATATCAGGATAATATCGAGTTTTTCCAAAAATGCAAGGAGACCGAAACGCCCCTGGTATTCGGCATGAAGAGCGATCTGGAGGGATTTCCCCCGCCGCTTCTCAAAGAAATTTTGCACTATAGCGAAATTATTTTCACCAATGAGGCGGAGCGCGCGGAGATCGAGAGCCTGTTTGGGCTGGAAGCGATCACCGATCTGTTCGAGCAGGGGCGCGCGCGCATTATTATAACAACGCTTGGCAAGCGCGGCAGCCGCTATTACGTCAAAACGCCAAACGGCGTTGAGACCGGAGCAGTCGGCGCGGCGGAGGTCGGGCGCCCGATCGACACGACGGGCGGCGGCGATGCGTATATGGCGGGCTTCCTGTTTGGATATTTAAACGGCGACCCGGTGGAGCAGTGCTGCCGTCAGGGCAGCGTTCTCTCCTCGTTTATCATTGAAAAAATCGGCTGTGTGACCGGAGCGCCGGACTATGCGGCGTTTGCAGAGCGCTGCCGCACGCTGAAGTTTTAGGGGGAAGAGCATGAGTACGTTATATTTGAAAGCCGACCGCGAGTCGATCGCGAAATATGTGATTTTCTCGGGCGATCCCTGGCGCGTGGAGATGCTCTCTAAGTATTTAGACGAGCCGAAGCACGTTGCGTTCTCGCGCGAATTCAATACCTACACCGGCACATACCGGGGCGTTCCGGTCACGGTCACATCGACCGGGATCGGCGCGCCGAGCGCGGCGATCGCGATGGAGGAAATGTATGAGAGCGGAATGGAGGTCGCGGTGCGCATGGGCACGGTGATGGGTCTGCGCGACGACATGCTCGGCAAAATGTTTATCCCGACCGGGTGTATGCGCGGCGAGGCAACGAGCAGCACCTACGTTCCGGAGGGCTATCCGGCGGTCGCGGATTTCACGCTGCATGATTGCATGCGCCGCGGCGCGCAGGCGGTCGGACGCGAGGTCGTGAGCGGAATTTCCGCCACGCTGGACGGATTTTACAGCCAGATGAAAGAGTCGCGTCTTTCGCGCGAATTGGGCTTTGACCCGGCGGATACGTTCCGTGAGCTGAAAAAATATCGCATCCTGGGCGCAGACATGGAGTCGGCGTGCATGCTGACGCTTGCGAATTTGATGGGCGTTCGCGCCTGTATCGTCACGATGACGACCGTGCTGGAAAACCTCAAGGAGCAACTGCTCGGCGAGGCGCGCACGCAGTCGGAAGAGGATTTATGCCGCGCGGTGCTGGAGGGGTTTGTGCTCTTCGAGCGCGAGCACGGCGGGAAATAAGAAAGGAGCGAGAAACATGGCGGATATGAGCTTTTATCGAAGCGGCGGAAAATTTGTGATCGGCATGGTGCATTGCCTGCCGCTGCCGGGAACGGCGTTTTTTAAAGATAATATGGACAAGATCATGGCGCAGGCGATCGCCGATGCGGAAACGCTGGAGCGCGCCGGCGTGGACGCGATCATTGTGGAAAACATGGGCGACGGGCCGTTCGGTGTCCGCATGGATACCGCGCAGGTCGCGGCGCTTGCCGCGGTGTCCGCGCGCGTGGCAGAGCGGGTGACGATCCCGGTCGGCATTGATGCGGCGATGAGCGATTATGAAGCGGCGCTTTCGATCGCAAAGGCGGTGGGCGCGGGCTTTGTGCGCATCCCGGTGTTTGTGGATACCGTTGAGTTTTACGGCGGGATCATTGAGCCGTGCGCGCGCCGCGCAATGGCGTTCCGCAACAGCATCCACGGCGAGAGTATTAAAATTTTAGCGGACATTCATGTGAAGCACACGCATATGGTGCTGACGCACGTCACGATCGAGGATTCCGCCAAGGCGGCGCAGGATTGCGGCGCAGACGGCATCATCGTGACCGGAACGCATATCGGAACGGAGACCCCGCTTGAGATCATCGAGCGCGCAAAGAAAGTCACCTCGATCCCGATCATCGCGGGCAGCGGCGTGAAAACGCAGAACATCAACGAGCAGTTTGAAATTGCAGACGGCGCGATCGTCGGGTCGAGCCTGAAAGAGGGCGGGAAGCTGGAAAACCCGATCTCTTACGAGCTGACGCGCGCGTTGATGGACGCAATTCACAGATAGGAGGACATGCAGCATGATGAGACCGATTCGTTTAGGCGGCGACCAGATGATTTTTGGCGAGGGCTGCCTTGCACATTTAAAAACGCTTGATGGCAAGCGCGCATTTATCGTCACGGCGGGGCGCTCGATGGTTGAGGGCGGGGCGCTGGCGCGCGTGCGCGGTCTGCTGGAGGAGGGCGGCATGGCGGTCGACGTGATGACCGGCGTGGAGCCGGACCCCGGGTTTGAGACCGTGATGCGCGGCGCGAAGAAAATGCAGGAGTTCCAGCCGGATTGGATCGTTGCGCTGGGCGGCGGCTCGGCGATGGACGCGGCGAAGGCGATGTGGGTGTATTATGAGCATCCGGAGCTGACAAAACTTTCTGACATCCTGCCGCCCAAAAAGATCCCGAAGCTGCGCGGGCGCGCACGCATGGTGTGCATCCCGTCCACCGCGGGCACGGCGAGCGAGGTGTCGCGCTCGATCGTGATCACCGATAATGAAACGCATATCAAGCATGGCATCGGAGATATGGAGATGATGCCGGACGTTGCGATCTGCGACCCGGAGATCACCGCGACCATGCCGCCCAAAATCACGGCGGACACCGGGATGGACGCGCTGACCCATGCGCTGGAGGCGCTTGTTTCCACGCGCGCGCATTTTTTAAGCGATATTTTAACGCGCGCCGCGGTGCGTGATATTATGAAATATCTGCCGCTCGCCTATCGCGATGGAAAAAACCTTGCCTACCGCGAAAAGATGCTCAACGCCTCTACGGTCGCGGGCATGGCATTTACCAACGTGTCGCTCGGCATCGTGCATTCGATGGCGCATACGCTCGGCAGCGTGTTCTCGCTGCCGCATGGGCTTTCCAATGCGGTGCTGCTGCCGTATGTGATGCAGTTTAACGCGCAGAACGCCGAGGCGGCGGCGCGCTATCAGTCGATGGCGGACGAGCTGGGCGAGGCGGGCCTCATCCTTGCGGTGCGCGAGCTGCGGCGTGCGGTAGGTATTCCGGATAAGCTGCATGAGCTTGTGCCGGATCGCGCGGCGTTTATCGAAAAGCTGCACGAGATGGCGGAGATGGCGCTTGCCGACGGCTGCACGAAGACCAACCCGATCATTCCGACGGTCCTGCAGCTCGAAGAGCTTTATATGGAGGCATATGAATGAAACTGATTTGTTATTTATCCAACGGATATCCCTCGATCGACGCGAGCATCCGCATGGCGAGCGAATACGTAAACGCCGGCTGCGATATCATCGAGGTGGATTTTCCCTCGCGTGACCCGTATTTAGAGGGCGAGCTGATCGCCGGACGCATGGCGGAGGCGCTGCGCGCAAACGACAATTACGATGATTATATGGCAGGAATATTAAAAATCAAGGCGCAGCATCCGAACACGCGCTTCATCGTGCTCGCTTATGAGAACACGGTGATGGAGATCGGCGTGCAGAAATATGCAGATTTTATTTTAAATAACGGCTTTGGCGATATTATTTATGTCGGGAATCAGCATCCGGAGGTGCTGCGCGAGCTGATTGCGCGCGGAATCCACGCCTCCTGCTATGTGCAGTTCCATCAACCGGAGGATGAGGTGCAGGCGGCGCTTTCGGCGAACGGCTTTGTATATGTACAGGCGAAGCCGACGACCGGGAACGTAAACCCCAAAACCCCAACCCTCAAAGACTGCATTCGTCATCTGCGCGAGCTGGGCATAACACGCGAGATCTATGCGGGCGTTGGGATCTATACGACCGACGACATCGCAATGGCGCGCGACGCCGGGGCGGACGGTGTGTTCGTGGGCAGCACAATTTTAAAGCTGCATGACGACCTCCCGAAGCTGCGCGAGACGATCCGAGCATTAAAGTCTGCTGCGGAGGATTAGGCCCCCCTATCCTCCCGGCAGGGAGAGACCCCTCCTATGATAAAGGACATGGCGTACCGCATCCCCCATGCGGCACGCCATGTCCGTTTTTAGCCGTCTGCCCGAATACGCAGAAGCTTCTTTTTAAAATCCTTCCAGTTGAACGGAAACAGCGGGTACAGATAGCTCCCGCCCGCGACCGTTCGGTTAGACGCGAGGATCACAACGATCAGCACGCCGCCGAAAATATAGCCCCAAAGCCCGGCGACCCCGGTTGTGATCAAAAGCAGTATGCGCATGAATTTCAGCGCGTAAGACAGCTCATAGCCGGGCTGCGCGTAATTTGCGATCGCGGCAAGCGCCATATACAGCATCGACTGCGCGGAAAACCAGCCGGATTTTACCGCGAAATCGCCGACGATCACCGCGCCGATCATGGAGAGCGTTGTGGTCAGCATGGTGGGCGTGTTGAGCGTGGCGAGCTTCAGCCCATCGATCGCAAATTCCAGGATCAGAAGCTGGAAAAAGATCGGGATATAAACCGGATCGTCGACCCGAATAAACGAAAGCCAGCCGGGGATGTGCTCCGGATATCGCAGAAGCAGCAGCCAGGTCGGCGTGAGCATCATGGTCAAAAACGTAACGAGAAAGCGCGTCAGGCGTAAATACGTCCCGGTGATGGGCGGGAAGTAAAAATCGTTTGCCTCTTCGATCACGTCAAACAGCGTGACCGGAAGGATCATCGCGCTGGGCGAGTTGTCCACAAGCAGAACAATGTCGCCCTCAAGGATCTGCGCGGCGGTCGTGTCCGGCCGCTCGGTGTATTTAAATTTTGGAAACGGATTATACCAGCGGTGGCGAATGAGCGCCTCCGCAAGGCTTTCCTGATTCATCGTCAGCGCGTCTATGCGGATGGCAGAAAGCTTTGCCCTTATTTTTTCAAGCAGCGCCGGGTCCGCGCGTGAGGAAAGATAGCAGAGCGCCACGTCGGTTTTTGAGGTCGTGCCAATTTGATAATATTCCATGCGCAGCGCGCTGTCGCGAATGCGGCGGCGAATGAGCGCGGTGTTAAAAACAAGCGTTTCCACAAAACCGTCTTTCGAGCCGCGAAATACCTTGTCTTTGTCCGGCTCGCCGGTCTCGCGCTGGGGATAGGTGCGCGTGTCGATCAGGATCGCGCGGTCAAATCCGTCGACAAGAAGCACGCTCACGCCCGAAAAAAATTGCGTGGTGATCGCGGAAAGCTCATCCTCCAGCGCGACCTCCACATAGGGAATCCCCCTGCGCGCAAAGCTTTGCGCATCATGCAGCGCGTCCGGCGTATCGATCGAATAAAAAAATTCCATCAGCTTTTCCATGATCTCGTCTTTCACGAAGCCATCGATGAAAAACAGGGTTGCCGCGCGCCCGCAGATCTCGATCTCGCGGGTGAGGATATCAAAGCTTTCCGCGGCGTGAATGGCCGTGCGCAGCTGCGTTTGCGCGTCGCGCAGCGCAGAGTCGATTTTCATAAGTCTCACATCCTTTGCTTTCAGTATCTGCAAAAGTGATTGAAAAATGTATGAAACTGTGCTATGATATCCCAAAAGAAACTGTGAAAGGAAGCGAGGCTGTGCGGTCGTTTTTTGGAAACCCGGTCGTTGTATTTTTGTTTTTAATGGTATTTCCGCCGCTTGGGATCTTTTTTATGTTCCATTTTACCGAGTGGTCCATGGGCTGGAAAATGGCGCTCTCGGTCATATTCGGCGCGATTTTCGTGATCGCGGTCGTCAAAACGATTCAGGAAGATGCAATGCTTGCCGCGCAGGAAACCATGCGCGCGCTCATCACGTTAAATATGTAAAAAAACTGCTGCATGAGGGCAGCTCGTAATAAGACAGGTTTATAGCGTTTAGTAAGAACAGCGTGGCGTGAAGTCACGCTGTTCTGCTTTTTAC
>CAKUEM010000040.1 GCA_934646115.1 uncultured Oscillospiraceae bacterium | reverse complement strand
GGGTTCCTGCCGATTTGCGCGCGCAAAAAGGTCCGGGCGAAAGCCCGGACCGCATATGCCTTATGACAGACGCGTTTTAAAATCCTCATAGCCGAATTTCCGCACGAGCAAAAGCTCCCCGCTCTCACGCAGAAAATAAATCGCCGGCAGCGCCATGCCGTTAAACGTGTTGTTTTTCACCATAGAATAGATCGCCATATCGCAGAATACCAGCCGGTCGCCGGGCTGCAGCGGCGCGTCAAACGAATACTCGCCGATCACATCGCCCGCAAGGCAGGTCGGCCCGCCGAGCCGGAACGTATGCGCGCGCTCGCCCGGCTGCCCCGCGCCAAGGATCTCCGGACGGTACGGCATTTCCAGCACGTCCGGCATATGGCACGCCGACGACGTGTCAAGAATCGCGATATCGCGCCCATTTTTCATCGTATCCAGAACCGACGAGACCAAAAAGCCCGCATTCAGCGCGACCGCCTCGCCCGGCTCTAAATAAATTGTCAGCCCATAGGTCTCCTGCATATGGGAAATCAGGCGCACCAGCCGCTCAATATCATAGCCGGGGCGCGTGATATGATGCCCGCCGCCGAAATTGAGCCACTGCATCCGATGCAGCAGGTCGCCGAATTTCTCCTCCACAGCGCCAAGCGTCTGCTCCAGCGCGTCAGAATCCTGCTCGCACAGCGTGTGAAAATGCAGCCCGGAAATGCCGGAAAGCGCCGCCTCGTCAATACTCGCGCGCGTTGCGCCCAGCCGGGAAGCGGGCGCGCACGGATCGTAGATCGCATGCCCCGCCTGCGTGGAACATTCCGGATTGATGCGCAGACCGCACACCTTGCCCGCCGCGCGGGCGCGCGCGCCAAAGCGCTGCCACTGCGCGACCGAATTAAACACAATATGATCGCATAGCGCAAGGATCTCCTCAAACTCATCCTCGCGATAGGCGGGCGAATAAATATGGTTTTCGCCCGGAAAATGCTCGTGCGCGAGCCGCGCCTCATACAGCCCGCTCGCGCAGGCGCCGGATAGAGAGCGCGCGATCAGCGGATAGGCGGAAAACATGGAAAACGCTTTCTGCGCAAGCAGAATTTTGCAGCCGGTGCGCTCCATCACGCGATGCAGGATTTCAAGATTTTTGCGCAGAAGCGCCTCATCGATCAGATAGCACGGCGTTTGCACGCGCCGCATGGCCTCCTCCCGCGTCATCACTAGTCCACCATGACCGGGTCAAAGTTTTCCTTCCAGGGAAGCCCCCAGCGATTGAGCGCATCCATAAACGGATCGGGGTCAAACTCTTCGATATTAAATACGCCCGGCCCCTTCCACTGCCCGGTCATGAGCATCATCGCGCCGATCATCGCGGGCACGCCGGTCGTATACGAGATCGCCTGCGAGCCGACCTCGCGGTAGCATTCCTGGTGGTCGCAAATATTATACACATAATATGTTTTTTCCTTGCCGTCCTTCAGCCCGCGGAAAATGCAGCCGATATTGGTCTTGCCATGCGTGCGCGGACCGAGACTTGCCGGATCGGGCAGCACTGCCTTTAAAAATTGCAGCGGCACGATCTGCTTGCCCTCAAATTCGATCGGCTCGATCGAGGTCATGCCCACGTTCTCCAGGCATTTCAGGTGCGTCAGGTAGCTCTGCCCGAACGTCATGAAAAAGCGGATGCGCTGAATGCCCGGGATATTGAGCGCGAGCGACTCGATCTCCTCATGATGCAGCAGATACATATCCTTCTCGCCCACGCCGTCAAAATCATACACGCGCTTGATCTCCATCGGGCGCGTTTCCACCCAATGCCCGTTCTCCCAATAGCTGCCGTTGGCAGAAACCTCGCGGATATTGATCTCGGGGTTAAAATTCGTTGCAAACGGATAGCCATGGTCGCCGCCGTTGCAGTCTAAGATATCGATGGTATGAATTTCGTCAAAATAATGCTTGAGCGCATAGGCGGAGAACACGCCGGTCACGCCCGGGTCAAACCCGCTGCCGAGCAGCGCGGTGATGCCCGCCTGCTCAAAGCGCTCGCGATATGCCCACTGCCACTTATATTCAAACTTCGCGGTGTCAAGCGGCTCATAATTTGCGGTATCGACATAATTGGTTTTCGTTGCAAGGCATGCGTCCATGATCGTCAGATCCTGATACGGCAGCGCGAGATTTAAAACGACATCCGGGCGGTATTTTTCGATCAGCGCAACCAGCTGCTCGACCGAATCCGCATCGACCTGCTCAGTGTAAATTTTCGTTTTCGTCTTGCCCTCAAGCTCTTTTTTCATTGCGTCGCACTTGCTTTTTGTGCGTGATGCGATGCAAATTTCTTCAAATACGTCGCTGTTCTGGCAGCATTTGTGGATCGCCACGCCGGCAACGCCGCCGCAGCCGATGATCATTGCCTTTCCCATGATAATTCCTCCTTTTTATCCGATCGCAAGCAGCAGCTCACGCAGCGTTTTGCACGCCACGGCGGTCGATACGCCGCTCATATCATAATGCGGGGACAATTCATTGATATCGCAGCCCACGATATTCTGCCCGCGCAGCTTGAAAATCGCCTCCAGCAGCTGCATAAACTGCACACCGCCCGGCTCCGGCGTTCCCGTTCCGGGGAAGACCGACGGGTCAAGCACGTCTAAATCAAGCGTGAAATACACGGGTTTTCCGCGCAGCGCATGCAGCGCATCGTCCAGCCCCTCAAAATCAAATTTCCGCTGATACACATGCTCGCGCGCCCATAAAAATTCCGCCCGCTCGCCCGAGCGGATGCCGAACTGATAAATGCGCCCGTCGCCCAAAATGTCCCACGTGCGCCGCAGCACCGCCGCATGGGAAAGCGGCGTGCCGAGGTATTCCTCGCGCAGGTCGGTATGCGCGTCGAAATGGATCACATGCAGATCCGGATATTGCTTCGCCACGGCGCGGATCGCGCCCAGCGTGACCAGATGCTCGCCGCCGATCATCACGGGCAGCTTTCCATCGCGCAGGATCTGCGCACAGCGCGCCTCGATCTCGCAAAGCGCGCGCTCCGTATCGCCGAAGCACAGCTCAAGATCGCCGCTGTCGCAAACAGCGAGTTCTTCCATATCGCGGTCCTGATACGGGCTATAGGTCTCAAGCCCGTAAGAATCGCCGCGCATCGCCCGGCTGGCAAAGCGCGTGCCGGGGCGGAACGACGTGGTCGAATCAAACGGCGCGCCGAACAGCACGATGCGCGCATCCCGATATTCCGCATCGCAGCCGAGGAATGTTTCGATATTTCTATTCAACATCGCGCAGCAGCTCCTCCACATAGTTTGGCAGCGCAAACGCGCCCGCGTGCAAATTGGTATTATAATACCGGGTTTTAAAGCCCAGCGCATTCCAGCGCACCGGCTTTAGATCATGGATCGGGTGATATTTTTTAGAAGCGAAGCCGAACAGCCAGTGCCCGGACGGATAAGTCGGGATATGCGCCTGATACACGCGGCTGACCGGGAACGACTCAACAATGCGCTTGTGCGCGCGCTGCATGGCGACCGCATCCTCCGGATAAAACGGGCTTTCATGCTGGTTGACCATAATGCCGTCCTCGCGCAGCGCCTTAAAGCAGTTGCCATAAAACTCACGCGTGAACAGACCCTCGCCCGGACCGAACGGATCGGTCGAATCGACAATGATCAGGTCATATTGATCCTCGCAGCGGCGAATATACTTAAGCCCGTCCTGAAAATGAAACGCCACGCGCGGATCATTGAAGCCGCAGGCGGTCTGCGGCAGATATTTTTTGCACACCTCAACGACCAGCTCGTCGATCTCTACCAGATCGATATGCTCGATCGTGGCATAGCGCGCAAGCTCGCGCACCACGCCGCCATCGCCCGCGCCGATCACCAAAACATTTCGCACATTCGGATGCACCGCCATCGGCACATGCACGATCATCTCATGATAAATAAATTCATCCCGCTCGGTCAGCATCATATAGCCGTCCAGCGTGAGAAAGCGCCCAAACTCCTTCGAATCGAAAATATCAATGCGCTGATACTCGCTCTGCCCGGAGTATAACTGCCGGTCGACCTTGATCGAAAACTGCACGCTCGGCGTATGCCGCTCAGTAAACCAAAGCTCCATTTAGCGATGCTCCCCTTTCCACACGTTCAACCTCGTGATGTCCATATCCTCCGGCCCGGTCATCGAGCAGCCCTTCTCCTTCGCATAACGGATATAATCCAAAATTTCGGGCGTGATGCGCTCGCCCGGGGCGAGGATCGGAATGCCCGGCGGGTAACACATGACAAATTCCGTGCAGATATGCCCCGCGGTCTGCTCGATCGGAAGCGAGACCTTCTCTGCGTAAAACGCCTCCTGCGGCGCGGCGGCAACCTCCGGACTGATATACTCATGCCGCATCATATTCGCGCGATCGGCGCGGCGGAAGCGGCGGCGGATCTCAGACAGCGCGCCCACCAGCCGCTCGGTGTCCTGCGGGCGGTCGCCCACGGAGATATACGCCAGAATATTGCCGATATCGCCGAATTCCACCTGGATGTCATATTCATCGCGCAGAATATCATACACCTCGATGCCGGCAAGCCCGGTATCCAGCGTGTTGATCGAAAGCTTTGTGATGTCAAAATCAAACACACTATCGCCATTGCACAGCTCGCGCGAATAGGCGTAATAGTCGCCGATCTCGTTGATCTCTTCGCGCGCATACTGCGCGCTGCGGCAGACGAAGCCAAACAGCTCGCGCCCATGCAGCGCAAGGTTCTTGCGCGAAACGTCCAGGCTTGAGAGCAGCAGATACGAGCCGCTCGTTGTCTGCGTCAGGTTGATGATCTGGCGAACATAGCCCTCGCTCATGCGCGAACCGGTCAGCAAAAACGAGCTCTGCGTCAGCGAGCCGCCGGATTTATGCATACTGACCGACGCCATATCCGCGCCCGCATCCATCGCGGAAAGCGGCAGATTTTCTCCAAAATAAAAATGCGTGCCGTGCGCCTCATCCGCAAGCAGCAGCATGCCGTTTTGGTGCGCCAGCTCGCAGATCGTGCGGATATCCGAGCAGATGCCATAATACGTGGGATTGTTGACAAACACGGCCTTCGCGTCCGGGTTCTCACGGATCGCGCGGGCAACGCCCGCGACCGACATGCCGAGCGCAATGCCAAGCTTCTGATCGGTCTCCGGATTGACGTAAACCGGGATCGCGCCGCATAAAATCAGCGCGTTGATCACGCTGCGATGCACGTTGCGCGGCAGAATGATCTTATCACCCCGCTTGCACACGGCGAGCACCATGCTCTGCACGGCCGACGTTGTCCCGCCGACCATGAAAAACGCATGCGCCGCATGAAACGCCTCTGCCGCAAGGCATTCCGCCTCGCGAATGACCGAGACCGGATGGCAGAGATTATCGAGCGGCTTCATGGAATTCACATCGACTGACATGCATTTTTCGCCTAAAAACGCAGTCAGCTCCGGATTTCCCTTGCCGCGCTTATGCCCCGGCACATCGAACGGCACAACGCGCATATGCTTAAATTTTGAAAGCGCCTCCAGCACCGGCGCACGGTTTTGGTCTAACTTCGCCATGGCGCACCTCTAGAACACATTGCTGCCGCTGAATATTTCGATCATTTCCTTGCGCAGGCTGTTCGAAATCGAAAGCCGGTCGCGCGGCGGGATCTCATACACATCGGTATTAAACAGATAATTCTGCAAATTCAGCTCTTTGATCAGCATCTTCGTGTGAAAAATATTCGATTGATACACATTGATATCGATCGCGTCATACTTTTGCAGCGTTTCGCCCGCGATATAGTCCTGGATCGACGTAATTTTATGGTCGATAAACAGCTTTTTGCCGCCCAGGTCACGCGTGAAGCCGCGCACGCGGTAATCCATCGTGATAATATCGCTGTCAAAGCTGCCGATCAGATAATCCAGCGTGGAGAGCGGCGTGATCTCGCCGCAGGTCGCCACATCGATATCCACGCGAAACGTCGCAATATTGGTCTCCGGATGATACTCCGGATACGTATGCACGGTCACATGGCTCTTATCCAGATGCGCGACCACCGTGTCGCTCGCGGGGACCATCGATTCCTCCGCGATCAAGAACGTCACGCTCGCGCCCTGCGGGTCATAATCCTGCTTTGAAATATTGAGCACATGCGCGCCGATCATCTCCGTCACGTGGAGCAGTATTTTCGTCAATCGTTCCGAGTTATACTGCTCATCGATATACGCGATATAATCGCGCTGCGCGCGCTCACTCTTCGCGTAGCACACATCATAAATGTTAAAGCTGAGCGATTTTGTTAAATTATTAAAGCCGTATAAGCGAAGCTTGTCCATCTCTCATCCCACTTTCCGTGCGGAATTTTGGGCATAAAAAAGCCCAAGCAAAAAAACGCGAAGCCGCCGCGTTCATCCACTTGAGTTGCCATATTCGCGCCATGCATGCATGACGGAGCGAGGCCGTAACGTTAGAGTCTATATAGCAAGAACTTACTTTTACTACTCTTATTGATTGTTTCACAAGTGTGATGTGCGGCGATGCACACGGTTTTAAGTAACCAACTTATAAAATTTGAGCGCCGGAAACCCCGGTCTCAATCAATAAGGCAACGAAAGTTGCCGATCGGCATTTGCCCCAGCTGTCCGTATGGCTATTGATTTTTCAAAAGAAAAATGGGCAAAAAGATCTTTGCTTCAGGCTCTAAGCGCGAAGCTCCCCCGCGCATGCGCAGAGAATCAGCGATAAAACTTATCGTAACGCTTATTATACACGAGGCGCGCGAAAATTGCAAGCATATGACAATTTTTTTTGCAATTTTCCTGATTTTTTCATATAATAGAAGTATCCCGCGAGGCGGCGGCGCGAATTTTTTCAAAGCAATGCGCCCATAGCCCCGATGTTTGATCAAAAAAGGAGCGGTTTTTATGTTTGATATCGCGGCGATCGGCGAGCTGCTGATCGATTTCACACCCTGCGGGCAGGACGCGGCGGGCGATCTTTGCTTTGCGCGCAAGCCCGGCGGCGCGCCCGCCAATGTTCTGGTCGCGGCGGCGCGGCTTGGCGCGCGCTGCGCGTTTATCGGCAAGGTGGGCGAGGATGCGTTTGGGCATTTTCTGGCGCAGGTGCTGGAGGAGCAGCATGTCGACCATTCCGGTCTGCGCTTCGATGCGAATATCCCCACCACGCTGGCATTTGTCACGCTGGATGAGCGCGGCGACCGCTCATTCACGTTTTATCGCAAGCCCGGCGCCGATACTCAGCTGTTTTGCGACGAAATTCCCTATCCCACCCTGGATCGCTGCCGCATTCTGCACTTCGGCTCGGTCTCGCTGACGGATGATCCGGCGCGTAGCGCCACGCTTGCCGCGGTGCAATATGCGCGCGCCGCCGGAAAGCTCATCAGCTTCGACCCGAATTATCGCCCGTTTTTATGGCGCGACGAGCAAGCGGCGATCGCCGAGATTGAGCGCGCGCTCCCGCTGTGCGACATCGTGAAGGTCTCTGAGGAAGAGCTTGCGCTGCTCACCGGGACCACGGAGCTTGCGCGCGGCGCGGCAGAGCTTTTTGCATACGGACCTTCGCTCGTGCTTGTCTCGCGCGGGGCGAGCGGCGCATTCGCCTGTACGCGCCATGCCGCGGCAGAAGCGCCCGGCTTCTCCGTTCGCACGATCGATACAAACGGCGCGGGCGACACGTTCCTCGGCGCTGTGCTCACGCGGCTTTCCGCCACCGGGCGCGACGAGCTGACCGCGCTCTCCGAGGCGGAGCTTTCCGCGCTGCTCACCGTGGCAAACGCCGCCGGCGCGCTGACGACCACGCGCTCCGGCGCGATCCCCGCCATGCCCACTGCGGAAGAGCTTTCCGCCTTCCTCGCGCGCGAGGCGCAGTAAGCGCGACCATTCTCAGACGCAAAAACGCAGATCCGATTTCGGATCTGCGTTTCTTTTATTCTAAAATATACACCTTGGCGCGCTGGCGGCCAAACCGCTCACATTCGCGCTCGGTATTGAAAAATAAATCGATCTTGTTGCCCTTGATCGCGCCGCCGGTATCCGCCGCGACCGCATAGCCGTAGATCCATTTCTTCCCGTCTGCCGACGTGATATACATGCGCGTGCCCAGCGGGATCACCTTGGGATCGACCGCGATCAGCCCCACGCGCGCCACTGCGCCGGTCGCCGTCCATTTATTCGAGATCAGCTCAGAGGAATACGCGGTCGCAACCACATCCAGCACTTTTTTATAGCGCAGCGGCGCGCCGCCGCGGCTGGTTGCCAGCGTTCCGCTGCCGCCGACGACATTCGCCGCCTGGCGCGTTCCCTGCTCGGTGATCTGCGCCTTCGGCGCGCTCACCACGGTTTCCTTCAGCAGCGTTTCAGAAACGACAACCCCGTCGCGCGTTTTCACCTCATAAGTCTGTTGCTTCTTGCCATTTTCCCCCGCTTGCGCGATACGCGTTTTGCCCGCGTCGAGCGAGGCGGTCTTTTTCGTCACTTTTTCAAACGGAATATCCACAGTTTTGAGCGTTTGCGTGATCGTAACGCGCGCCACACTGATCTTCTCCGCCTCCATGGCGAGCTGCTCTGCCGAAGGCGAAACCTCATCCTGCTCGGAAAGCGTGATCCCCGCGCGCTCCAGCGCCTGGGCGACCGTGTCGCTCTGACGGACGCGCACCATGCGTTCCGCCCCATCTGCCGCAATCGTGATCTCCTGTGCGCGCTGAACGGTCAGGTTCGTTACGCCGTCCTCGCCCTGCGAAACGCCGACCTCGTCCAGCTCATCGACCGACTTGCCAATGCTCGCAAGCAGGCGGTATTCATCCGTTTCATAACTTCTGTGAACTGTCGTTTCCGCGCCGTCTGTCACCACATAGGTGTTGATTGAAAGCGCCGCAATGCTCAAACAAAGCATAGTGACTGCCACAACGACTGGTACAATCACGACCCGGCGCGAAATTTGCTCGCCTATGCCGCGCAGCGACTGCAACATTTTTGTAAACATATCGTACCTCCTTGGCAGAGAATCCATCCATGACACCCTTGTCATTGTTCCCCGCCTTTTACCAGTTTATGCATGTATGTCCGAAATATGCCCGCCCGGGGCAGAAAGATTTTTCGCCATATTCCTGCATAACCGGCGGCTGCGTTTTGGCATTGCGCAACCATAAGTGGAATTGTAACAGATTGTAACTATTTTGTCAACCCCTATTCCGCGAATATTGAAAGATATTTCTTGTGCACTCTCCCATAATTTTCGTCATATTTTTGAACTTTTTATGAAAATCAAACATTTTTTGACCATTTATTTTTTTGCACTTTTTATAAAAAATTCCGCGGCTGCATAGATTGCGGCAAAGCTTCGCAAACTATGTGGCAGAAGGGATGTGCGTGCGATGCAATGGGGAAAAATCCTTCGCGATTATGTCATGCTGACGCTGGGCGCGGTCGTGTTCGCGCTCGGCTTTGATTTATTTTTGCGCCCCGCCGGGATCGCGCCGGGCGGACTGAGCGGAATTGCGCTGCTGGTCAACGCGCTTTTGCCCGCGCTTCCGATCGGCGTGCTGACGCTTGTGTTTAATATTCCGCTGTTTTTCTGGGGTCTTCGCACGATGGGCGGCGTGTTCCTGTGCCGCACGATCTATGCCTCCGTCCTGCTTTCCGTTCTGCTCGACCTGTTTTGCGCGCTGCCGCTGCTCACGATCGAGCCGCTGCTCGCCGCGATCTATGGCGGCGTGCTGATCGGCGCAGGCATGGGGCTTGCCTTTCTGCCAAACGGCAGCACCGGCGGGCTGGACATCGTCATCCGCATCCTGCGCGAGCGCGCGCCGCAGCTTTCGCTTGGGCAGCTGATGCTTTTGTTTGACGTTCTGGTCGTCCTCGCGACCGGGCTGGTGTATCGCAGCTTAAACAACGCGCTGTATTCGATCATCACCATGTATGCCGCGTCGCTCGTGCTCGATGCGATCCTCTATGGTCTGCAATACGCAAAAGCGGCGTTTATCATCACTGCAAAGGGCGACGCGGTCAACCGCGGCATTCAGGAGCATCTGGTGCGCGGTACGACCTGCATCCCCTGCACGGGCGGCTATAGCGGGCAGGCGCGCGTGATGATCCTCTGCGCGATCAAGCGCGGGCAGATTGCCGCGCTGCGCGAGGCGGTTTCCGCCGCCGACCCGGACGCTTTTGTCATTTTATCCGAGGCGCACGAGGTGTTCGGTCACGGCTTCCAGCGTCCGGGCAAGCACGCGTTTTAAATTTTCCTACATTATTATATTATCTACACTTGCAAAGTCGCGCCAAAAAAGCTATAATGTTCTCAAAGCAGGGCATTTGCTTGTTTCGCGCATGCGAAAGGGGTTTGCGCTGTGATCTCTGTCTCTGACGTCTGCAAAATTTATCCCGCCGGTGACCATACGGTGCGCGCGCTCGATCATGTTTCGCTGCATATTGCCGCGGGCGAGCTGGTCGCGATCGTTGGGGAATCCGGCTCTGGAAAATCTACGCTGATGAACATCCTCGGCTGTCTCGATGTGCCGACGAGCGGCGCATATTCGCTTTGCGGGCGCGAGGTGCAGGCGCTTTCGCCCGATGCGCTCTCGTCTATCCGCGGGCGCGAGATCGGCTTTGTGTTTCAGGGCTTCCACCTGCTTCCGCAGATGACCGCGCTTGAAAACGTTGCGCTTCCGCTGATGTATGCGCATGTCGCGCCGGAGGAGCGGCGGCGACGCGGCGAAGCGGCGCTTACGCAGGTTGGGCTGTCCGGCAGGATGGGGCATCGTCCGTCTGAAATGTCCGGCGGGCAGCAGCAGCGTGTGGCGATCGCCCGCGCGCTGGTCACGCAGCCGCGGCTGATCCTCGCGGATGAGCCGACCGGGAATCTTGACCGCGCCGCCGCGCAGGACGTGCTGGAGCTGCTTTGCAAATTGCATGAGGACGGACGCACCGTTGTTTTAATCACGCATGATGAAAAAATTGCCGCGCGCGCCGCGCGGGCGGTTTATATCTCAAATGGAAAAATTCTAAAGGATACCGCGCTGTAAGGGAGGAATTTTATGGAACGCCGCGATAAATTTAACTATTATCTCGATATTGCCGAAACCGTGCTGGAGCGCAGCACCTGCCTCCGCCGCAAGTTCGGCGCGATCATCGTTCGCAATGATTCGATCATCTCCACCGGCTATAACGGCGCGCCGCGCGGCCGCGCAAATTGCACCGACGAGGGGTATTGCATGCGCGAAAAGCTTGGCATTCCGCGGGGTGAGCGCTACGAAATGTGCCGCAGCGTCCATGCTGAAATGAACGCGATCATCGCCGCCTCGCGCGATGAAATGCTGGGCGCCACGCTCTATCTCGTCTGTCGCGACGGACGCACGCATGAGCTGGTGGGCGATGCGTCGTCCTGCCCGATGTGCAAGCGCCTGATCATCAACGCCGGGATCGAGCGGGTCGTGATCCGCGAAACGCAGGATACATACAGCATCATCCTCGTGCAGGACTGGGTGCGCAATGACGATTCGCTGAGCGGGACGTTTGGCTATTGATGTTTGAAAGGAATGATTTCGATGAAAAAGTTTTTCACGGTTTTTTTCCAAGTGCTTGCCGTTCTTATGGCGATCGCCGCGGTCGTATATGCGGTGTATGCGCTGTGCGGCAGGAAAATGCGCCGCACGCGCATGGTATTCCGCAGTGATTTTGATCCGGACGAGCCGATCGGCGCGGCTGAGCCTGCGCCGGAAGCGCCCGCGCAGCCGCAGGGCGCCTGCGAAGGCGACGCTGTGTGCGCAGTTGACATGTGCATGCCATATTAATATGAGGGGGCGTGTTTGCCGCATCCCGCCGTTTACCGGGGGCGCACGCTCCCGGTTTTTTCATTGGAACACAAAAGCAAGGAGCTGCCTATGCCACAATCTGTTCAAAAAACAGCGCGGCCCGACCCGGAGCGCGGACTTTCGCAGTCTGAGGTGCTGCAACGCATCGCAAACGGCGAGCAGAATCTCCCGGTCGATCCGCCGTCAAAATCCATTGCAGAAATTATAAAAAGCAATGTATTTACATATTTTAACCTGGTTTTTGCGATTATCGCAGCGCTTTTGGTCATTGCCGGGTCCTTTCGCAATTTAACGTTTTTGCCGGTGATCGTGTTTAACACCCTGATCGGTATTTTGCAGGAGATCCGCGCAAAAAGAGTTCTTGATAAATTAAACATGCTTAACGCGCCGCAGGTTCAGGTCATGCGAGACGGTAAGCTGCAAAAAATCCCGACAGATCAGGCGGTTCTCAGCGACATCGCCGTGTTCCACGCCGGAAACCAGATCTGCGCGGATGCACAGGTCGTGAGCGGCGAAGTGCAGGTGAATGAAGCGCTGCTCACCGGCGAATCGGACGAGATCACGAAACGCGAGGGTGATACGCTTATGTCCGGCAGCTTCATCGTTGCCGGCGAGTGCCGCGCATGCCTTACGCATGTAGGCGCCGATTCTTATATTTCACGCCTGATGCTGAAGGCGAAGGCTGCGCGCGGCGGCGAGCAATCCGAGATGATCCGCTCGCTGGACAAGCTGGTCAAATGGGTCGGAATTATTATTTTTCCGCTTGGTCTCATCCTGTTTTTACAGCAATTTGTGCTGCATTCCGCAACATTTCGCCAGAGTATTGAAGGCACGGTCGCCGCGATCATCGGCATGATCCCGGAGGGGCTGTATCTGCTTGCCAGCGTTGCAATGGTGATTTCTGCGATGCGGCTCGCCAAGCGGCGCGTGCTGCTGCACGATATGAAATGCATCGAAACGCTTGCGCGCGTGAACGTCCTCTGCGTTGATAAGACCGGAACAATCACGGAAAATACGATGAAGGTGCAAAGGCTGGTCGAGGCATCGGGATTTTCCGCCGCGGCGATGCCGCCGCTCAGACAGCAGATCTCTGATTTTGTCGCCTGTATGACCAATGATAATCAAACAATGGCCGCCATGCGCGAATATTTTACCGAAGCGACCGGGAAGCGCGCCTGCGCGTTTACGCCGTTTTCCTCGTCTGTGAAATATTGCAGCGTGACGTTTGACGACGCGGCTTTCGTGCTGGGCGCGCCGGAATTCGTTCTGCGCGCAGATTTTGCAAAATACCGCGGCGAAATTGGCGCATTTGAGCGCGAAGGCTATCGGGTTCTGGTCTATGGGCAGCACCACGGCGCGGTGGACGGGCGCGCGCTGCGCCATAAAGTGACGCCGCTTGCCTATGTCTTGATCGCAAACCCGGTGCGTGCGGATGCGAAAAAGACTTTTGCTTATTTTGAGGAGCAGGGCGTCGCGATCAAGGTAATCTCCGGCGACAGCCCGGTTACGGTCGCGCGCGTGGCGCAAGAGGCAGGCATCGCGCATTCTGACCGGGTGATTGACGCATCGCGCCTGCGCACGGAAGCCGAGCTTGCGCAGGCCGCCGAAAAATATACCGTGTTTGGCCGCGTTACTCCGGCGCAGAAGCAAACGCTGATCCGCGCGCTCAAGGCGGCGGGTAACACGGTCGCCATGACGGGCGACGGCGTGAACGACGTGCTGGCGCTAAAAGATGCGGATTGCAGCGTGGCGATGGCGTCCGGCAGCGAGGCGGCAGCGCAGGCGTCGCAGCTTGTTTTGCTGGATTCCAACTTCAGCTGCATGACCTCGGTGATCGCAGAGGGGCGGCGCGTGGTCAATAATATTGAGCGCTCGGCGAGCCTGTTTTTGGTGAAAAATATTTTTTCGTTTCTGCTGGCGCTCGTGTCGCTTTTCTTTGGCTTTTCCTATCCGCTTGACCCGTCGCAGATCTCGCTCATCAGCGTGTTCACGATCGGCGCGCCCGGCTTTTTCCTGGCACTTGAGCCGAATAAAAGCCTGATCTCCGGGCATTTTTTAACCAACGTACTGCTGCGCGCACTGCCCGCCGGGTTGACCGACGTGCTCGCCGTTGGTGCATTGGTCATCATGGGGCGGGCGTTCGGGCTGCCCAGCGCAGATGTCGCCACAGCGGCGACCATGCTGCTTTCCATCGTTGGATTCATGATCGTTTATCGAATCAGCCAGCCAATGAATACTCTGCGCTGGTTCGTCTGGGGCGGCTGCATGTTAGGGCTGCTGTCTTGCAGCATCTGGCTGGGCGATCTGTTCGCGATCACCGCAATGTCCTCGCAGTGTGTTATGCTTTTTGTTGTCTTTGCC
This sequence comes from uncultured Oscillospiraceae bacterium, assembly GCA_934646115.1. Taxonomy (GTDB): domain Bacteria; phylum Bacillota; class Clostridia; order Oscillospirales; family JAAYXM01; genus RGIG7332. The sequence continues at coordinate 2,196 of CAKUEM010000040.1, read as the reverse complement.
ATCGCAACCGAGCCGGTGCTTCGCTATTTAAGCCTGGCCGTCCAATTCGCGCAGCAGCACTGGCATGTCGTTTCCGATAAATTCCGCCGCAAGGCGAAATAGAAAGGCTTTGGCAACACTCTTGTTTTCTTTTTGGTTTTAAAGCAGCGCTCAACGCGCCTCGCTAATGATTACTTTACTGTCAAAACGGGCAGACGCATGAAATCGCTCATGCGCCTGCCCGCTTGCTGTATTACGCAAAAACCAGCCTACGGATTCCCATAGGCTGGTTTCCTCTTTTTTTATTTTTCGCGACCAAGCGCCGCCATCGCCCGCAGGAAGCGCTTGCCCTCAAAAATATCGCGTTTCAGCGATTCGGGAATGTCTGCCGTCTCGACCATAAGCGTTGTACTTTTCATGCAGAAAAGCGGTGCAAGAGAACCGTAAACCAAATTCTGCGTCGCACCCGCCTCATGAACCGTCTCGATACTGAATATATCATTTTTCAAGCCTGCGCAATCCACGCTGACATGCGGAAGATATTTCAGAGAATCCGCAAGCCACAGCAGTTCACCGTTGCGGCAGTTACAGATCACGATCGGCACCCGGGTGTGCGTAGAGACAAACTGAGAGATATCCCAGCTCGAGATCCCTTTGCTCTTAATTAAATATTCCGCGCGCTCATCCTCCATGCGCAGCGTCAAAAACAGCGGCAGGTGATGCTCACACATGACCTCATACACCGCGTCTAATTTAGCGTTTAAAAGCGGATAGTCATGAATCCCCGGCAGAATGCGCACACCGGCAACCGGGAACTCTTCGATCTCGCGCAGAAGCGTATCCACGCTGCCCGGCATCATCGGATTTAACGTAACCACATGCTGATACGCACTGCCCTTCAACTCCTGCGCAAGGCGAACGTCCGCCTCATACGGGTCTTGATAAAAGATCGCCTCTGTGCTGGAAATATAAGCATAATCAATGCCGTTTGCCTCATGCAAGCGGCGAATATCCGCAAACGTGCGATTTCGCACGTAATGGAACGGCCATGTTCCCACAAAACAGTTTAAATCAATGCGCTTCACGGTTAGTTCCCCCTTCCCAAACGAAAGCTCGTGTCGAACACACGCAGCGCATTTTTATATAAAATAGCATCGCGCTGCTCCGCAGAAAGGGAAAGCTCATACACCTGCCCGAGATTGACAATAAAGTTGCCCGGCATATCCGATCCAAACAGAATGCGCTCCGCGCCGATCTGCTCGATCACATATTGCAGCTCATCGCCGCGGAAAATCGAGTCGCTGCTGTCAACCCAAACATTCTTGCAGCTGCGGATCGGCGGGATTCCATGATAGGCGTTGCCGCCGAAATGCGCCATAATAATCTTAAGCTCCGGATAACGGCGCGCAAGATTGGCGACGTGATTGCCCAGCGTTTCGTTCGGCAACTGTCCAACCGCCTTATGGAACGCATGGATCAGAATCGGCATTCCATAATCAATCAGCTTCTCAGCAACTTTATCCACTGCATGATCGTCGCAAAGCGTGGACATCCAAATCTTCACGCCGACCGCGCCATGGTCTTCAATGCCATAACGCATCTCTTCGATCGCGCCCGGAAGCTCCGGGCTGACATATGCATATGCCTCAACGCGATCCGGATTTTCCTTTTTAAAGTCATAAACCTCATTGTTATACAGACGAAGCATCTCCGCCGTCGGATTCGGCACTGCGCACAGACCAGACACAAAAATCTTTGAAAGACCATAGCGCTCCATTGCCTTCAGTAAAAGCGGTCTCTGCTGCTTATACTGCGGTCCCATTAAATGGGTATGCACATCAATTAACATACGCAAAACTCACTTCCCAGTTATAACATTTTACCCGAAAACTATTAAAAAACCAAAGAGACCATAAAGAAAAACAACAAACGGCTTCCTGTTCTTCTTTATGGCCTCTTTGGGAGCTAAAAGAGCACATGCTCCCAAAGAGTCCATATCAAAAGGAGTAAAAAAGAAAGTTGAAAAAAGCTTGATTGGCATCCCGAGGGGGGGCGAAACTCGCCCTTCGGGATGATTGTGTTGTCCATTTGCAAGTGGATTGCACATCGTGAAAGCCGCATATATGCTGCCATCGTTTCCGCTATGCAGGGCGATTTCTCGCCCTGCATAGTCGTTTTTTGTTTACCACTCCATGAACAGGATGCGGTCTAAGATCA
>CAKUEM010000039.1 GCA_934646115.1 uncultured Oscillospiraceae bacterium | reverse complement strand
GAATGCGAAGACCTTAGAGGATATCGACAAGCTTCAAGCTGATTTTTCCGCCTTTAATGAGCAGAAAAAGGCGGAAAAAATTGAAATAGAAAACAAGGCGAAGGCCATGGTGAATGAGCTGGGAGAGTATCCTACCACGGTGGATATGGAACCGATTGAACTGGCAGGCATGAACTGGAGCGAGGGAATAAAAAAGCTTGACAATTTGGCCACAACGCTATTACGGAGTGGAATCACACCTGATGGGTGGAAAGAAAAATATGATGCGCTACTTGCCCTAGGACTGAAGGAGAATCAAGGAAAGTTCGAATGGGCGTTTGAAAATTTACAGAATGTGATAAATGACACAGTTCTTCTTGAATCTCAACTGGCATTAAAAGAATTGAAAAAAAACAAGGAATCGGGGTATGTTGCGCCGGAGTGGCAACACTGGCTTCAACGAGCGTTGATGAAGGAACTGGATGTTGATGATAGGATTGTAAGGTGGTTACTTTCGTTTACGGATCTTAAAAACCTATATCCTATGAATGAATGTGCAACCGCATCTATGCCAAAACCGGATATGCGTACTTTTGATTTAAACGGAAGGCAGGTCGTGATGGACGTTGCCAACGAACCGGGAATTGGCGTGCTGGAAACCGGCGAAGTCGTATACGGTGCGAATGTCAGCGATGAGGAAATGGAGAACTTTCGCCGCTGGGTGAACGGAGAGGCGGTCACAAACACCGGTAATGAATTAAACGAAGAGAAAAAAGTGGTTCCCCGGGATTATCGTATCGTGGATGTTACCGACGAGATGGAACGCTTCTTTTCAAAAATTGAAGAGGAATATAAGGATGTCAATCTGCTGGGCGAGGCGGAAAAACTGGCACTTTTCTACCGCGTGGTGAAAAATAATTCGATTGGCGATATAAAAATGTATGATGATATCTTAAAAGGCGATCTTTATATTTATAATGGCGAGATCGTAAATCGCGATACATTGGGAAATATTGCATATGGATATCTGGGCAAACATTTTGGAATCACCAATGCGCTGCTTGCCGTTGCCCCCGGCCTCTATGATATAGCGCAAAGTTTGAGAAGCAAGGATGATACCAAGGAAAACGAAGAAAAAAGAGGTGGATTTAAGGGCTTTGTGGACAAACTGAAGAAAATAAAGTTTAATTGGTTGCCTACATTTTTTGATGAACCGCGTGATTATGCGCGCGTGCAGCAGGGCGAGAGGCTTTGGTATGATCGGCACTGAGATGGTTTAATCCTTGATATAGTCTTTGTGAAAATTTTCGCGAATATCCCCGAAGTATGATGAACCATATAATGTGACATTGCCTCGAGAATTTTCATAGACAATGTAGTTGGTGCCATTATCCCGTGTGCCGCTATAAAAATATATGCTGCAGGAACCTTTATATAGCTTCGAAAATTCAACACGCAGGGGTCTGCCTTTTGTGAGCGTTGACAGGTTTTCCGGAAGCGGGATCTCAACTGTTCCTTTTGTATTGGCATGCTTGGGATCGTGCATGATCGTATCGGCGAGCAGGACCATGGCGGGTTCTTCCCTGCGCCATTGCGCATCTGACGTGCTGCCGGGAATGCTGAGCGTGGGATAAATCAAGCCGAGGACGAGCAGAAACGCGAGAAGCGCCTGGACGTAATGCCGTTTTCTCACCATGCCGATCTGCCCGAAGGCTAACGGGACGAAAAAGGCGATGATCGTGGGCGATAGAGGAAGCGTGAACGGCAGGAAAACATAGAGCCAATAAAACCACCATGCCATCAGAAAAAAGGACACGAGATAGATGGCGGGGTGCGCGAAGAACTGAAACAGTGTGCTGGGTTTTTTAGTATGGCGGGGAGCGGAAGCTTCTGGATGTTTTGGCATGGAGAGTCCTCCTTAAAGAGTGTGTGGAAACGCGTGCGGCGGGGCGAGGGGATCGACATTACGGTGAGTCAATGGATACGTCCCAGACGAAAATTCTTGCGGATATCCCCGAAGTATTCGTCTCCTTTATTGTCAGCAAATACATAATGAGATACTACAGGTTCAGGTGGGTCGCTTTCATAAATATAATAGATGCCCTCGCCGTTGCTGTTTTCATATGAAAAAAAGCAGACCTGGCAAGAGTCTTTGCGTTGCTCGGGAAACTTGACGCGCAGGGGTTTGCCGTTTGTGAGCCTTGACAAATTCTCCGGAAGCGGGATCTCAACTGTTCCTTTTGTATTGGCATGCTTGGGATCGTGCATGATCGTATCGGCGAGCAGGACCATCGCGGGTTCTTCCTTGCGCCATTGCGCATCTGACGTGCTGGACGGGATGCTGGATATGGGGTAGACCAAGCTGGGGATGAGCAGAAACGCGAGGAGCGCCTGGATGTATTTTCGCTTTATCACCATGCCGACCTGCCCGAGGACAAGCGGAGCGAGAAAGACGAGAAACGTGGGCAGCAGAAGGAGCGTGAACGGCATGAGGGCGCAGATCCAATAAAGCCACCATAGCATCAGCAGGCAGAACATGAGATAGACGGCGGGGTGCGCGAAGAACAGGAAGAGTGTATTGGATTTTTTCTTCGGCTTGATGTATGGATTGGTCGGAGCTTCTGGCATGGGGATTCCTCCTTAGGGGTTCTTTCTTGCGCCGGCGCGCGAGGCGGAGCGCAGCGGTCTGCAGCCGCGCTCATTTTGACAAGCGGCGGCAGCGCTGCGGGGGCAAGGGTGATGCCGGGGCGGGCGCTGTTTCAGCCATGCGCATGCGCGCTTACACGATGGCGTGATGCGGCGGGCTTATTCCGGCGCGAACTGAAGCTGCGGCGTGATATAATACCGGCCGTTTTCCTGCTCAGTGCGCCAATTCGGGTTGGGCGTTTGATGATAAACAAAATAATGGCGGCGGAGGTCGCGTTCATTCGCGAAGCGAAATGTGACAGAAAGCTGATCGTTATTTCGCGCGATCTGCACGACGCCGCGGTATGAAAGCGCATGCTGCTGCGGCGGGAGCAGGACAAGAAATGCTTTGCCGCCGGGGAGGTCGCTATAAGATTCAAACAGCTGCTCTGCGGCGGCTTGCATGCCGGGCGCGAGCATCCGGAGATGCAGGTTGTCATACCAGCGGGAGAGGCGGAGACCGTTGCTCGCGATGAGCAGAAACAGCAGCACGGTGACGGCGGCGAAGAGATACTTGCGGCGGATGATCTGCCCGGCGATGCTGAGCGTGAGCGCGACCCAGAGGAGCGGAAGCGCGAACAGACACACAAAATCCAAGGCGTTCAGCAGCGGGGTAAGAAATGCGCACCAGAGGAAGAGAACCGCCAGCGCGAGCGCCGCGATAAGCGGGCTGCCCCACAGGCGCAGCAATTTCGATTTCATACTCAAAAGCCCCCTTTCAACGGCTCGGGAACCACCGGCAGGTAAAACTGCTCGTTTTGATAGCGGATGGCGGCCTCGGAAGAGAGGGATGGCGTGCGCCAATTTGCGTTTGGTTTATTTTGGTAAACAATGGAAACGTCGCCGGTGCGCTCGGTGTGATACTGCGCGAAGCGGGCGAGCAGGACCGTTTCGCCCTGCTGCGTTGTTTTTGACAGATACACGCAGCCGTTTGCGGACAAGCCGCGCTGATCTTCCGGCAGGGAAACGGCGCGGGGAGTGGCGGTGATTTGCGCGGCATGCGTTTGAAACAGCTGCTCTGCGGCGGCTTGCATACGGGGCGCGAGAATTTGAAACTTCAGCGCATCGTATAACGAAGTGATTCGCGCGGCGCTCATCACCAAAAGGAGCGCGAGCGCGAGAAATGCGCAGAGCGTTTTGAAACGCCGCCTTTGAAACAGACCCAATGCAGCGAGGAGGCTTATGGCAATGATGAAAACAGCGAGCTGGAGAAAAAGCGTGATCCGGAATGCGGCATGCAGCGGCACGGCAAAAAAGAGCAGACCGAACAGCCCGATGAGCGCAAAGACTGCCCAAAGCGGGTTTCCGAATATGCGGGCGAAACGCGAGCAGGGCATATGGATTCCTCCTTAAAAAGAGTACGGGCGAATATGCGGGCGGGAGCTAGCCTTCGTTTTACTCTTGGATGGGCTGCGGCGGGGGTTGAAGCTTTGATGCGGCGTTTGCGTAATCAAGCATCATGAACGCGGAAAGCGGGCGCTGCTTCAGCTGCTGACATGCGTGCTTGAAATATAACATGATGACAACTCCTTGCGGCGATTTTTTAAATCATGGGATCGATACAAAATAGAGATGCTCATCGATATAATAGCCAAAGTTGCCGGAATAGTCGAACGGGGCGGTATCGGTGCGCCAATTGGGGTTGGGCTGGGATTGATACACGAAATAGCTGGTTGCGTCGACCGAGCGATAGTGGCAAAAATAGGCAAGAAAGCCTTGAGTTTTGGATGGCTCAAGCAGGACGATACCGTTTCTCGAAAGGAAGCGGCGCGAGAGCGAGAGCTTTACCGGGATGGTAATGGATTCGTCTTTTGCAAGCTGATCTTCATATTGCGAAAACAGCTCCTCTGCCACGGATTGCATCTGCGGGCGAAGAATTTTCAGGCGCATATTCTCATAAAAACGCGCGAGCGGAATGCCGGAAAGCAGGATGGCGAACAGCAGGACAAGCGATACGGCGGCGAGCCAATATCGCCGGTTGAGGAACAGCCCAATGATGCCATGAAGGATCAGAAAGCCGCACAGAAGGACTGCCGGAAAATAGGCAATGGTGGCTATTTCGCCAATCGGATGGAAGAAAACAAAGAGCAGAAGCAGCGCGGCGAGCAGCGGAAAGACCCATTTGGGTTTGCCAAAAAGGAAAAAGGCGCTCAGCCAGCGGTTCGGTCTTGAATAGTCAGACATGCGAAGTGCCTCCTTCGTTTTACTCTTGGATGGGCTGCGGCGGGGTTTGAAGCTTTGATGCGGCGGTTGCGTAATCGAGCATCATGAACGCGGAAAGCGGCATGGTCAGGGCGGTTGTGAGATACCCTGAGAGCGCTTTTGTGGCTGGGATGAGGAGAAATATCTGGTTGAAAACCAAGGTGGCGAGCAGCAGCGGCCACAGCGTGGTGAAAAATGCGCGGATGAGCAGGAGCGGATGCGCGCTCAGGCTGCAGGCGCGGCGGAACGGGCGCGGCTCGTTTTGCGCGCAGAGCGCGTAATAGAGCGGGAAAAAGAGGAACTGGAGATAATACAGCGCGAAACCCAACAAAGTGGCAAGCGCGAGCAGGCCGCTTGCGATGGCGGGAACATTGGCGGCGCTGCCGGAGAGCGCCTGGGCAAAATCCGTGAAGGCGGCGGCGGCGAGGACGGGGACGCATGTTGCGAGCGCAGCCACGACCGCATGCTTGATACGGTCGCGCGCGCTGCCCGCCGCGAGCAGGATCGATATGATTTGCGCCGGGACATTGAGCAGAACGCCAACGAGCGCCAAAATGGCCGCGGCGGCGACATGGGTGGCGATCAGCGATTTGCCGAGCACGATCAGCGCCGCGGGGACGAGGGCGATGCCGAAGAGGACGAGCGCGAAAAGCGGGCGCTGTTTCAGCTGCTGACATGCGTGCTTAAAATATAACATAATGACAACTCCTTATAGTGGCTGCGTTATGGGGATGGCTTAAAAATAGATCAGGCAGAACAGATCGTCCAGCGGTTCGCGGCGTTTGGCAAAACGAAAGTCGCACCAGCCGCCGCAGGCGGGTTGCGATAGGCATAATAAGCGCCGCCATCCGCCAGCCCGCTTGCACGCACAAACGCGACCGTTACGGTATTTGCGCCGTGCGCATTGGGGAAGCCCTCGATATACACGCTGCCGCCGCGCGAGAGGTGGCGTTTGCCCTCGGGCAGCGGGAGGTAATAGCTGGTATACTCGGTAAATGCCGGGAGATCGGCGAGGATCTCCTCCGCGGCGGCCTGCATTTGCGGCTCAAGCATACGGAAGCGCAGCGTTTCATAGGCGCTGTTGATCTGCGAAAAAAAGAGGAGCATGCCGAGCAGAAGCACGGCGAGAATGCTTGCCGCCACGCAGCGCCTGCAGCGAAACGCGAAAAACACGTTCAGCGCGGCGAGCGGGACGAGAAACAGCGGCACGAGAACCCCGAAAAACAGCAGAAGCGGGAACGCTTCGCTCATCGGGATGAAAAATACAATATAAAGAAACAGCATGGACACCGCGGCGGCGCCGAGCGCCGGATGACCCAGGACGAGCGCGGCGGTGGACGGCGGTGTGCGGCGGAAAACCGGAAATTCTGACATGCGAAGCGCCTCCTTTGATCGGGTTTACGCGGCGGTTTGGATTAATGGAGCTTTGCGACAACATAGAGATGCTCATCGATATAATAGCCAAAGTTGCCGGAATAGTCGAACGGGGCGGGCTCGGTGCGCCAGTTGGGGTTGGGCTGGGATTGATACACGAAATAGCTGGGGAGACTGAAGAGCCTGCTGGCGTAAAAATACGCGAGGAAGCCCTGTTTTTCCGACAGGCGCAGCAGGACGATACCGTTTCTCGAAAGGAAGCGGCGCGAGAGCGAGAGCTTTACCGGGATGGTAATGGATTCGTCTTTTGCAAGCTGATCTTCATATTGCGAAAACAGCTCCTCTGCCACGGATTGCATCTGCGGGCGAAGAATTTTCAGGCGCATATTCTCATAAAAACGCGCGAGCGGAATGCCGGAAAGCAGGATGGCGAACAGCAGAACCGGCGACACGGCGGCGAGCCGATACTGTTGCTTGAGGAACAGCCCAATGATGCCATAAAGCGCAACGAGGGGAAACAGAGAAGCGAGCGCGAAAGCGAAAAAAACGGGAACGGCATGATCGGACTGAGCAGGAGAAACCACAGAAACAGCGCGGCGAGCAGCGGAAAGACCCATTCCGGTTTGCCGAAAAAGGAAAAGTTCGTTAGCTTATAGTTGGTCAGATATGGATTGCGTGCCATTCGGCGTTCCTCCTTGATCAGGGTGCGCGCGGCGGAACTTGATCTCGCCGGAAACGGCGGCAAAATCGATCAGGAGCAGCGCGACAAGCGGCATGATCACCGTGCTCGCAACGAGAAGCGCCGCGACCGGATGCTCAATCGGAATTTGGAGGTTAAAATACGCCCAAAGCATCAGGGAATACTGCGCGATGCAGAGGCAGGCGAACAGCAGAAGCGCGATGCCCACTGTGCAGAAAAACGCATGCAGCAACAGGTTTGGGCGCATGGCGAGCGAGCAGATGCGCCGGAAGGGGCGCGGGGCGTCGGTCAGGCGCAGCGCGCAATACAGCGGCAGGACGATCGCCGTGAAATAGACCATCACGAGCCAGAGCACGACCCACAGCATGTTGCGCACCTCCGTGATCCCGGCAAAGGGAGACACGATGGCGAGCCGGTCAAACAGCTCGCAATACAGCCAATTGAGCGCGACCGGGATGAGCACGAGCGGCGCGATAGGGAGCAGCTTTGCAAAGCGCGAGAGCGAGCTGCCTGCCGCGATCGCGAGCGAGCTGATGAGCGCGACGCCGGAAACCAGGCTGCAAAGAAACCACACAGCGGTTGCGTTTTCAAAATTTTGCGTGATGAGGACCAGGAGCGCAGCGGAAGCCAGCGCGACGCCATAGAGCGAAAGCGTGATGCGCGGTTGATGCGTCAAACGTGAAATAGCGCGGTTGAAATATAACATAAAGACAACTCCTTGCTTTGATAATTGGGGCACGCGGAGATATGGCGCGGGCGCGCGGGCGCATGCCGCGGTGCCTGAGATGCGTTGAGTCAGCGGTGCGGCCGCGACGGGGTGATGCCGAAAATGCGGCGCGGGTCGTTGCGTTTGCGCGATAAATTGCGCGGCGCGGTTATGAACATCGACAACCGTTTGCCATCCGCGCAGTTGGCGGCGCGGGCGCGATTTTGCGATGCCGGGGATTTGCGCGATGGTCGGTGCGCCTGCGGCGCGTGGGCGAGAATTGCCGGAAATGTATAAAACTTCCAAATATGTTCGATTTTGTTCGAATTAAGTGTATCACAGTTTGCGAAATTATGCAAGCGCTATTGCAAAAGAAACTTTTTAAGCCTGCTTTGATAAAAAATGGCGGATATGACGGCGGCTGCGGCTGGAAAAAGAAAGATTTCGGTGTGCAGCGAGCGGGGCAATAGGGAACAGCGCGGAGCTTATCTGGCGATGCGGCGCGGCTGCGGCGCGGGGAAATCGCACCAATGAAGTCATTGATGGCGAACTGCGGCGTGGGGATTCTTACATGATAAATGCGCGGCGCGCAAAAAAGCGGCGCGTGGGAAGACTTGCGCGGCATGGAATGCGTGAAATGTGACTGCCTATAGCGGGATTTCTTACGCCCGACGCGGGATTTTGGCGCATCTGCGGCGCGGGAATTAAAATGCGCGGCGAAGCTGGCGCGAAAAGTTGCGAATGCAGGTAAAAATACAACGATGCAGTACCTAAAAGCGCAACTTCTGGAGGTGGAGAGGGGAATCCTCCACGGCAGCTATGGCTTTGTGTGTGATGCAAAAATTTTTGTGCGGCGCGGGGGAAACCATACACGGAATACGCGGAACAACATTCGGCGCGTGGGAAGTCTTGCGCGGCATGGAATGCGTGAAATGTGGCTGTCTGTAACGGGCTTTCAGCGAACGGTGTGAGGCGCGAAACCATACACGGAATGCGCAGCGCGGCGGGAGACATGCGGCGGAGCTGGTGTGCAAGGAGTTGCGAATGCGAGAAGATATGGACTGGGATTATATTAAAAACGCAACTTGCGAAGGCGAAGAGAACAATTTGCGGCGAGCAAGGGTCGGCTTGCGGTGTGGGGGGATGTGGCGAAGCTGGCGCGAAAAGTTGCGAATGCGTGGCGAAATGCGGCGAAGCAGGCGCAAAAAGTTGCGAATGCAATAAAAACAGGGAATCGCGGGGCGGGAGCGCTGCGATGGTTGGGTGGGCGGGAACGACCGGCGCGGCATGCCTTTTGCGCGCGGCGGAGTTTTAAAATGCGGGCGGAAATGCGGCGGGAGCTAGCCACCGTTTCTTTTTAAAACTCGTTGCGGCGCAATTGGTTGCGGCTCGGAAATATCATGCGCCCTATGGGGCGGAAAGGATGAGTTTCATGTTTGATCAAACCAATCAGGCAAGAAAAAAACGCTTGTCTCACGAGAAAACCACTCGCAAGGACGAGCTGCCGGAGCGTTTATTTGACGATCCGGATCCGCGCGATGCGGAACAGGCGCTTGACGCGCAGACGCCGGTGCAGGCGACTGCCGACAAGGTGCCGGAGGGGCTGCTGCCCTTCCATTTATTTGAGGAGGATGCGCGCGACGAGGCGAAACCAGCCGATGCGCAGACGGTCCCGATCAAATACAACGGCGAGGTGATCGAGCTGCCGCTCGACGAGGCGATCACCCTGGCGCAAAAGGGCATGAATTACGACCACATGCTTTCTGAGCGTGAGCGCGAGAGCGCGGCGCTTGCCAAGCTTGCGGCGGCTGCGGGGCTTTCGCGCGCGGAGTATCTCTCGCAGTTTGAGGAGCGCGGCGCGGGCGTTGACCCGCAGGAGGCGGCGTGGCGGCGGCTGCTTTCCGGCTATCCCGAGGCGGCGGAGCGCGAGCTGCCGGCGGAGTTTTTTCAGCAGGTCGATTCTGGGAAAAATCCGGTCGAGTTATATCAGCAGATGCTGATCGACGATTTGAAAGAGCGGCTTGCCGTTGCGCAGAAAAACGCGGAGAACCGGGTGCGCGTGCCGGGCAGTGCGCGCGGCGACGCGCAGGAGCGCGTGCGCGATGCATTTTTAGAGGGCTTCCTCGGACTGTAAAGGCTGGGGAGGTGCGAATGCAAATGCGCTGCGGCGCAAGGGATACGTCGGTTGCTTTCATCACGGTGCGCCGGGATTATCGAACGGCGGACATGCGGAATTCAAGCAAACTGCAGCGCATGCGGAAGCGTGGCTTCGCGCCGGATGCGAATACGAAACTATGGCGCGCAAAGGGAAGGGCGCGGGGGAATCGAGATATTTGCCATGCCGCACTCATGCGGCGGGCGAGGGATTGAGCCTGCGCCGGGAGAATCCCTTTGAATTTCCGGGTTATGCGCTGGTCGCGCCGGGGGAATTGCTCAATCGAGTTATGCGCTGATCGCGCCGGGGAATTGCTCAATCGGGTTACGCGCTGGTCGCGCCGGGGAATTGTCCAACCGGGTTACGCGCTGCGGCGCGCCGGGGAGATTGACTCATCCGGGTTATGCGCTGGTCGCGCCGGGGAGATTGACTCATCTGGGTTACGCGCTGGTCGCGCCGGGTGCGGGGATTGACTCATCTGTTTTGTGCGCTGGGGTACGGCGGATTTAGAGAAGCTGCGCTGCTTTGCGTGGAAACTGGTGCATTTCCGGCGGAAAAGCCGAATGCGGGGCATCGAAAGACAGCTATGCGGCGGGCATTTATCTATAAAAATGTCGGCTCGCAGGGGGCTGATGCGCAAGGATTAAGTTGCAAGACGGCTGACCCGCGGGGAAGCGCTGGGGACAGGACGGGGGGATTCATCCGTTTTGTTTACTGGGGCGTGGCGAATTTGGAGACGTTGCGCTGCCCTGTAGGGGAAAGCGCTGCGTTGCAAGGTGCTGTGTTGCACGGGAAAACGCTGCGCTACAAGGCGGCTGCTTTGCAGGGGGCTGATGCGCATGGATTAAGTTGCAGGCGGTTGGTTTCCAAGGAGGATGCTGCGTTGAGAGCCTCGATTCCCTGAAAAGCGCTGAGCTGCACAGCGACGAGCCTTTGAAAAGAGAATGGCAAACACGCTGGGCTGCAAGACGTTCATTCACAAAAGCGCCGAGTGCGGGAGCGTCCATTTGCAAGGCACTGGATTACAGGGCGGCTGCGTTGCGCTGACCCGCTAAAAGTACGGCTTTGCGAAGGGAGCGTTCATTCACAAAAGCGCCGGTCTTAAGCTCTTTCCAAGCATCGCAAATTTACACGACATCCACTACAAACTACAATTTATTATTTTGAAAGGAATGATTTTTTATGGCGATCAATTTACATGAAGTATACGCAAAGGAAATTCAGACAAAATTCACCCGCGAGAGCCTGCTCAACGGCAGACTTTCCAACTTATACACCTTCTCGGGCGTGAAGACCGTCAACGTCACCACGCCGATCACCGTTCCGATGGTGGACTACACGCGCTCCGGCGCGAATCGCTATGGCGATCCGGTTGAGATGCAGGACGTGGTGCAGGAGATGACGCTCACGCAGGACAAGTCGTTCGCGCTGACGATCGACAAGGGCAATAATTTAGACCAGAACGGCGTGAAGGCGGCGGGCAAGATGCTCTCGCTTCAGCTTGAGGAGCAGGCGATCCCGGTCATGGACACCTACTGCTTCGATCAGCTTGCGCACAAGGCGGGCAAGATCGTCGGCAGCGAGACCGCGCTCACGAAGTCGAACATTTGCAGCCGCATCACTGCGGGCACGACGTTTTTAGACGATGCGGAGGTTCCGGTTGAGGACCGCACGCTCTTCCTCACTGGCACGACCTACGCGCTGCTGCGCATGTCGGACGAGTTCCAGAAATGCGATGCGCTGCTGCACACCGCGATCGCGAAGGGCCAGGTCGGCACATATGACGGCATGGCGGTCGTGAAGGTTCCGGAGTCGCGCTTCCCGGCGAATGTGAATTTCATCATTGTGCATAAATCCGCCGCGTGCGCGCCGGTCAAGCTCAACGACACGAAGCTTCACGAGGATCCTCCGGGAATCTCCGGCAGTCTGCTTGAGGGCCGCCAGTATTACGATCTGTTCGTATTCGGCGCGAAGGCAAACGGCGTGTATGTCGACGTCAACACCGCGAGCGGCAAGGCGACCGTCTGCGCCGATCCGGCGATCACGGCCGCGGGCGCGCTGAGCTGCGGCACCACCGGCGCGACGATCTATTACACGACCGACGGCTCTGACCCGCGCTACTCTAAGAGCGCGAAGGCGGGCTCGACCTCGGATGTGACCGCGAGCGGCACGCGTGTGCGCGCATTTGCGACGAAGGACGGCTGCTTTGCGTCCGGCGTTGTGGAAAAAACGCTCTAATTCCTGAACATGCAGGCGCTGCGGCGGGGTTCGCCCCGCTGCGGCGCTGGGACGCTGGTGTGGGATGGGGAGAATTTGCAAAGGAGAAAAGCTATGACAGGACAAGATATTTACGAGCGCGCCTGCGCGTATTTAATGGAGAAGCCCGATGAGGACAAGACGTTTTCTGAGCATGTGCTGACGCTGATCAACGCGCTGATCGCGGAGGCGATCCCCTATCAGAACAGCCGAAACCGCGCCGCGGGCAACCCCGAAATTTCGGAGGCGGCGATCGCGGCGCTGGATGAGGCGGTAAAGCTGGATCCGGCGCTTGCCGCGGTTGCGCTGCCGTTCGGGCTGGCGTCGTATTTCCTGCAGGATGAGGTGGACGCGTATCAGGCGGAGGTGTATCGCGCGCGGTTTGACCGGGCGCTGGGCGATGCGAAGCAGCTTGCGCCCCTGGATGTGGAGGATGTATACGGGGGTGACGCGTAATGGCGCAGCCGACCACGGTTTACACCAAGCGCTACAGCCAGTTCGCCGGCGTGGATTTTTCCACAGATCCTGCGAAAATTGCGGATTCGCGCTCGCCGCACGCGGTGAATCTTATTTCCGATGCGGGCGGTTATCCGGAAAAGCGCGTCGGCTGGCGGACGCTTGCGCAGGTGGTGGACACGGAGCCTTGCAAGGCGGTCACGCGCAGCTTTCTAAAGGCGCGCGACGTGACGCCGCAGGAAGCGACGATCGCGCAGGATGGCTGGGCGCTGGATACCGAAGCGTCGAGCACGGTCTGCGCAAGCGCCACGACCTTCCAGGAGAACGGCTATTTGCAGACATATTTTACGCCGGGCGCAGACGCGCTTGCGACCGAGCGGCTCGCGCTGGATTTCGAGCTGCCGGAGGAGTTTGGCGCGGGCGAATTCACCCCGGTTTTGACCGGGCGGCGCAACGGCTACAAGGGCATTCTGGCGGATTGCTATCTCGACGGGGTGTATCTGGGCGAGTTCGATTTTGCCGCGGCGGCGGACAGCGTGGCGGACAAGACATACGCGCCGGTCACGCTCGCGCCCGGGCGGCACACGCTGCTGCTGCGCCGGTCGCCGGACGATACGCATCTTGCGGTGCAGGACAGCGTATACACCTGGCTTTGCGCGCTTTCGCTCACGCGGACGGACGCGCATGCGCTGCCGGTCAACGGCGTGTATCGCGCGGGGGAGGCGTTTCTCGTGCATGCGGGGACGAATCTTTACAAATGGGACGGCGCGTCGGCGCTGACGCGTGTGAAGGACGGCGTGCGTGACGCGCGCAGCTGTGCGCTGCCGGGCAAGGCGGGGCTGTTTTTGCTGACCGGGCGGGAGTATTTGCTCTTTGACGGCGAGACGGTGAAGGAGCCTTCGGAATTTGCCTATCGCCCGATCGTGACGCGCGGCGCGACGAATATCACAAACCAGCGCGGCGGCGCGAGCTATCAGGCGGTGAATTTATTAACGCCGTGGCGCAGGATGCAGTTTCATATTTACGAAAAAGACACGGAGCTTGGCGTGTATGTTGAGCCGAACACGCTGCGGCTGATGACGGAGATCGACGAAAACACCCAGGTGATCACGCGGAATCTCGCGACCGGCGAGGTGCTTGCGCCGCCTCAGGAGATCAATTACGCAACCGGGGAGCTGACCTATGCCAAGGCGCTTCCGATCTCGCAGAGCGGCGGGGACAACATCGAGGTTACGTTTTCGCATACGGTCGCCGGGAACGCGGAGAAGATCACCGCGTGCAGCGTGATGGCGAATTACGCCTCGCGCGTGTTTTTCGCGGGGAATCCGGCAGAGCCGAACTGCGACTGGTATTCCGGCTTAAACGACCCGAGCTACGCGCCCGATGTGAATTACACCTACGTCGGCACGGAGGATTCCGCCATTCTCGGCTACGCGCGCATCGGCGAGCAGCAGGCGATTTTAAAATCCGGCGGCGCGGAGGACGCCTCGGTGTTCCTGCGCTCGACCGAATATAACGACACGCAGGCGTATTTCCCGGTGAAGCAGGGGATCCCGAACGAGGGGATCGTTGCGCGCGGAAGCGTTGCGCTCCTGCTCGACGATCCGCTGTTTTTAACCGCGAGCGGCGTGCAGGCGCTGACCAGCCGGAGCATTGCGCTTGAGCGCATTGTGGAGATGCGTTCCTCGCGCGTGAATGCGCGGCTCACGCGGGAGGCGGGGCTTTCCGACGCGGTCGCCTGCGCCTGGAACGGCTATTATCTGCTGTTCGTGAACGGGCATGTTTATGTTGCGGATTCGCGACAGAAAAGCTATCTGCGGCAGTCGAGCGAGAGCTTTGAATATGAGTGGTATTACTGGGAGAATGTGCCCGCGCGCGTCGTCTGCGCGGCGGATGGCACGGTGTTTTTCGGCACGGCGGACGGACGGCTCTGCCGCCTGAATGACGACCGGCTCGACCCGCGCGGCGGCTATGCGATGAACGCATACAGCGACGACGGCGCGCCCATTGTTGCCGAATGGGCAACCAAGCTGGACGACGATGGCGATTTCGGCGTGTTAAAGCAGCTGCGGCGGCGCGGAAGCGGCGTGCATATCAAAAGCTACGACGCGTCAAACATCAAGCTGCTCGTGCGCACCGATCACGATTTCGGCGTGCTGCTCAACGAGGCGCGCCGCGGCGTATTTAATTTTCAACACACGGATTTTAAAAACTTTACGTTCAACACCTTCCCGAACGGCTTCATCCCGTTTGACCACAAGGTGAAGGACTATCGCATGATCCAGGTGATCTGCCGCAACGACGAGGTCAACCAGGGCTTCGGCGTGTATGCGATCGAGCGGCGCTTTGTGCGCGGCTATTTCGCGAAGTAGCAAGAAGGAGGAAAAATATGGCAAACAAAAGAAAGAGCATGGGCGGGGCGCGCGTGGCGGATACGCTGCGCCGCCCGCTCAAGCCGGTAACGGCGCCCAGGCAGACGCAGCCTGTGCCGGACGCATCGCGCACCACGCGAATTCGGCACGATCCGACCCCGACATGGGGCGCGGGGAACGCGCAGCGCGCTCTGGGAAACGCGCAGAATAGCGCGAGCGCGCCGCAAACCACTCCGGGCGCGGGCATTCCGGCACAGGCGAGTGTTCCGGCGCAGCAGAGCGCGGGCGCGTCGCAAAAAGTGACGAAAACGACCGGGTTTGCGCCGGACGGCACGCCGCAGGAGTATTATATTACGACGGGCGGCGTGACGTATAAAGACCCGCAGCTCAGCGAGCGCGTGGAGCCGTATAGCATCGTGCACACGGCGGGCGGCACATACCGCAGGCTGCCGGACGGCACGTCCGAGCGCTTAGACGGCGCGCAGCCGACGTATATCGACCCGAACGGCCAGGCGAAAACCGGGTATATCAAAAACGGCGTGACCTATCAGGACGCAAACGGCACGCAGCGCGTTCCGGTCGGATCGATCGTGCGGACGGCGGGCGGCGATTACCTGCTTGACGCAAGCGGGCGCGGCGTGCGCGTGACGCCGGGAACGGGCGCGCAGGAGAATACGTTTTCGCTGGGCGGCAGGCAGTATCTGGCGTATCGCAGCCCGCAGGGGCAGCTGTATGCCGACCCGAATTTTACCGCGATGATCCCAAACGGCGCGCAGATCAACGCGCAGGGCGTGAATTACACGCAGGACGCGCGGCTCGGCGCGATCCCAACCATGCAGGGCGTGCTGGCGCAGTATGACCGGAGCATGCAGCAGGCGCAGACCGCGGCGGAGCAGATGAACACCGCGCGGCTCAACCAGATCGAGGAGAATCTGCGCGCGCAGCTCAAGCAGATCGAGAACCAGAAAAAGCGCGCGCAGCAGGAGTATTTGCAGGCGAACCAGACGAGCTATAACGCGTATCGCGATGCGGCGAATCCCTATGGAATCAACGCGGAACAGATTGCGGCGCTAGGGCTTTCGCAGTCTGGCTTTGCGGAAACGAGCATGGTTTCGCTGCTGAATAATTATCAGCAGGCGCTGGCGGGCAATGAGCGCGACCGCCTGAAATCTTTAAATGAGCTGGAGCTTGCCGCCGCGGAGGCGATCCGCGATGGCAACAGCGCGAAGTATGAGGCGATCGCAAGCATGTATGAGCGGCTCAGCGAGCTGCAAACGCAGAGCGCCGAGACCATGGCGCAGCTCGGAATGCAGGCGCAGAACATGGCGCAGGATAATTATTGGAAGCAGATCGACGCCGCGCGCAGCGACCGCGAGCTGGATATCCAGGAGAGAAATTCGCAGCGCGAGCTTGCGCAGAACGACCGGAAGCTTGACCAGAGCGACCGCGAGCTGGATATCCAGGAGAATAGCCAGTTAGTGCAGCAGGTGATCGAGCTTTTGAAGATGGGCGCGTCTGCGCCTGAGATCGCGCAAATGCTGGGCATCTCGAATGAGAAGGCGCGTGCGCTCGTGCAGGCGATCCTGGAGAAATATAAGAAAAAGAAGTAGCGTTTGCGAACGGCGCGGGGATGGAAGAGCGCGCCGGGCGGCGCCCCGCGCGAGATTTTGCGCGGGAGTGTTGGCACTATTTTAGCAATACAGCGTCGCCGAAGGGTGACGCGGGTGCTTTTTCTGTGGCATCGAAA
>CAKUEM010000038.1 GCA_934646115.1 uncultured Oscillospiraceae bacterium | reverse complement strand
ACCCGACGGGCAAGGCGACGCGCGCCGAGGTCGCGGTGATCTTAGACCGCATCCTGTTCATGGAGTGGTAAACAAAGCTTCTTCCCGCTATGTCACTGCATAGCTCCTTCTCTTAAAATCCCCAATGCTTTCGCATTGGGGATTTTTTTATGAAATATCTGCATAATCAAAAAATGCCCCGGCTTACGCAAAAAACACAAGCCGGGGTGAAAGTTTCTTGAAAAACGATCACTGCGTGAGATTTCCGTGTGTTTCAACTCGGGCGGTTTTATCCAAAAATTTCTTTCAGATACGGCGTTAAAAGATCGCGCCACATGTCATAGGCGGTTTGTGTTAGGTGTACGCCGTCTACCGTGTATTCCGCGCGCAGAAGCCCTTCTTCATCGACAAAATGCGGGAAGAGGTTTATGAATGCTGCGCCATGCTGCGCCGCAAGCTTTTCGAGCAGGACGTTATATTCAAGAAGCTTTGGCTTCATAAATAAATGGGTCTCTGCGCGAATAGGGAGCGCGCTTTCAACAAAAATTTGCGTATCAGGCAGCGCGCGGCGCAATGTGCGCAGCACGATCTCATACGCTTTTGCCGCATGGTCTACCGGGCAGTAGTACATATCATTTGCACCGTAGAGCATGAAAAGGACTTTGGGATTCAGCGCGACAATGGGATCTAAGCGCAGCGCCGCGTGGAAAATATGCTCGCCGCCGATGCCGCGATTCTCAGTGTGATATTCCGGGAACAGCGTATCCCACGGACCGCGCTGCGTAAGAGAATCGCCAAAGAAAACGATATCTGCATCATGCGCGGAGGAAGCTTCATATTGGTTGAGAAGTGTTAGAAATTCATCATATATAGGGAGATTAAAGATCACAAAATCACAACCTTTCTAAAGTTAATTATAAAAAAATAGGCATAGAATGTCAATGAAAACCCGGGGAAAATGATTGTAATATTTTATAAAAGTCGCGGAAAAAACGAGGGTACTCCATGCGAAAATCAAAAGGCAAACGTGGCGCAAATTTAACGCGCGCTTTTTTGGATTGTAGGAATATGCCACGTGACAGAAGGGGAGCGGTTATGCGAACGAGAGGTACTTGCCGGGCAGGAAGTAAAATTGTGGTGACTCGGAGAGAAAACCACAACAGAATGTGGGTTGCGCAGGTTAACATAAAACGGTTTACATAATATCTTTCGTGACATTTCACAAAATTGCGAAAATACATAAAAATCACTTGAAAAAACACGCGATTTACGTTATATTTTATAATACTGGTTTTATGTAAAGTGAAGCGGATAGAGAGGGCGTGTGATCCAATGAATCGCAATATGCGAGTTGGTTTTTGCGGCGTCGGCAATATGGCCGGCGCTATTTTAAGCGCAGCGCTTGCGTCTGAGGTGCTGTCCCCGGCGCAGGTGAGCGCGTATAATCCCACGCAGGCGAAGCTTACTCGGTTTACAGAATGCGGAGTATGCGCCGCGGCGTCAAATCGCGAAGTCGTTGCGCAGAGCGATTTGATTTTTTTAGGGTTTAAACCGCAAAAGCTTCAGGAGATCGGCGCGGAGCTGCATGGGATGTTCCACGGCAAATGCGTTGTGTCTATGCTGGCGGGCGTTTCGGTGGCGAAGCTGCGCGAGGTGCTTGGCGGCGATGTTTCTGTAATTCGCGTTTTACCGAATACGCCGATGGTCGTTGCGCAGGGCTGCACGGTGATCGCGCGGCCGATCGATGTTGCGCAGCATTTCGTTGATTTGGTTATGAAGATATTTCAAACGGCGGGCAGCACGATGGTCGTTGCGGAGGATGAGATCAACCGAACGATCCCGCTCTCCAGCTCTTCGCCCGCGTTCTTTTTCCGTTTTCTCCGTGCTATGATGAATGCGGGCGAGAAAAGCGGTATCCCGCGTGAAACGGCGCTTGAGCTCGCGCGCGCCACGATGCACGGCGTTTGCCACCTGATGCAGGAGACGAAGAAAACGCCGGACGAGCTGATCGCGCAGGTCACAAGCCCTGGCGGTACAACGCTTGCCGCGTTGACGGCGTTTGACGATTTTCATTTTGAAGACATGATCGAAGCGGCGTTTACCCGCGCGGTGCAGCGCGCGGAGGAGCTGGGCCGCTAGCATATTTTGCGCGCCTCTTTCATACCTATGGTGTTGGATGATGAAAGGGGACGAGCGGAATGCAACATAAAAAGGAACGTCCAAAGGGCAATATTTCAAGCAGTCTTGCTATTTTAACAGCGATTTTTCTTTGCGGCATTGTGGCGGGCGCGGTTTGCGCATCGTTCATCGGCGGCGACGCCGGCGCGACGCTCGGCGATTATATGACGCGCTATGTCACCGCATTCGGCGAGGGGCAGCACCCGCTTACGCTTCTGCCCAAAACGGTTTGGAGCGTGTTTCAATATCCGCTTTTTGCCTTTTTGTTCGGCTTTACCGCGCTCGGCGTGGTGCTGATCCCGGGAACGGTTGCGCTGCGCGGATTTTTCCTCGCGTTTTCTGTTGGATCTATGGTCAAGCTGTTCGGCGTGTCCGGACTTTGGCTTGCGCTTGCGATTTTCGGAACGCAGACGCTCATCGGCGTGCCGTGCTTGATGATCATTTCGGCGCAGGGATTTCTTGCGGCGCAATCGTTTGCAAAAATGATGGCGCGCGGCAAGCGCGTCATGATCGGCTCGGTGTTCCCGCGCGGCTATTTCGTGCTGTTTGGCGCGTGCATGCTCGCTCTGGCGCTGACCGTTGTGCTTGAGCTGACCGTTGTTCCGAAGCTGGTTGCGTTTGCGGCGCTTCGTATGCTTTGATTTTTTAAGAAAGGAGGGCTTTCGCCATGCAGAATTATCTTGCGGATTTTGAACATTTTTTGTGTGAAGAGAAGCGCGCGTCGGTCAATACGCTCGCGTCTTATCTTCGCGATGTACGCAAATTTTTATCCTATGCGCCGGCGAAGCTCTCTAAAATCACGACGGACACGGTATCCGCCTACCTGGGCACGATGCAGGACGAAGGGAAATCTGCCGCAACGCAGACGCGCACGATCGCTTCGCTGCGCTCATTTTTCCATTTCATGATGGCGCGAGGCATGATCGACCATGACCCGACGCGCGGCTTCACAACGGTGCGTGCACAAAAAAAACTGCCGCAGATTTTAACCAATGCAGAGGTCGATCTTCTGCTCAGCCAGCCGGAGCCGAACTCCCTGAAGGGCTATCGCGACCGCGCGATGCTTGAGCTTTTGTATGCGACCGGGATGCGCGTGACCGAGATGATCTCGCTCAACATCAATCACGTCAACACAGAGCTTGGGTTTGTGCGCGTGGTCTCCGATGCAAAAGAGCGCATGGTTCCGCTCTATCCCGCGGCGGTGCGCGCTTTGGCGGAGTATCTCATGCATGCACGCAGCATTTTGATCTCTGATCCGTCAGAATCGGCGCTGTTTGTCAATCTTTCAGGCGAGCGGATGACCCGGCAAGGCTTTTGGAAGATCGTGAAGCATTATCAAGAGGCGGCGGGAATCCGCAAGGATATCACGCCGCATACGCTGCGTCATTCATTTGCGGCGCATCTTTTGGAAAACGGCGCGGATCTTCGCTCGATCCAGGAGATGCTGGGGCATGCGGACATCGCATCTACCCAGGTTTATGCCATGCTGTTGCAGCAAAATTTGAAGAATACATATAATAAATTCCACCCGCGCGCATAATTGACGATAGAGGAGAAGAAAAATATGTCAGGACGAATGGGACGTAAGAAAAAAACGCTGCTCGGCAAGCCGAGACGCGATATTCCGCGTGAGGAAAAGCCGAAAAACGCTTTTTTTCGCTTTTTTGAGCTGCTTGTGCAGCGAATTTATAAGATTTGCGTGTTTAATGTCATTTATTTTATCTGCATCCTGCCGCTGCTTTGCGCGCTGGCGACCGGGCTGGTCACGCTGCTCGGCATTCCGGCGGAGACCGTTGCAAACACAGTGCTTTTAAACTGGATGCTGCGCGCATCCCTCTGGCTGCCGATGCCGGTAAGCATTGCGCTGGTTGTGGTTTCGGCCGTTTTCTATGGACCGATGACCTGCGGCTTTGCCTATGCGATGCGTAATCTTGCGAGCGATTCGCACGCGTGGTATTCTGACATTTTCTCGCGCGCAATGGCGAATTTTAAGCAGGGTTTTGTGCTTGGACTGGTCGATATTTTCGTGTTCGCAAGCGTTTTGCTTTATATCGGCGCGGATTTCAGCCAGGTCAGCGGCGGAATGTATTATTTTTATTCGTTTTTGCGTGTCCTCGCGGTGCTGATTGCGATTTTTTATCAATTTATGCGCTATTATCTTTATCCGATCGCGGTCACGTTTGAGCTGCCGCTCAAGGCGATTTTTAAAAATGCCTACCTATTTGGCGTGCTCGGACTGTGGCGCAATATTCTGGTCACGGTGGTCTGCGCGCTTTCGATATTCGCGTTTGCATCGACCGCATATCTCGATGTGTTTTTGATGGTGACGTTCACGTTCGGTTTCTGCGGCTTTCTCGCAAGCTACGCGACGTATCCGGTCATCCGCAAATATATGCTTGACACAAAGGAAAAGCCAAAAGAAAAACCGAACGAATAGCCGCAAATGTTTTTTATCTCTTGCCAGAATCACACTTCTATGGTATGATATCTAGAGCGTCGGTGCGCATGCATTGTGCGGGCAGCGCCGGGGCAGAATAGGAAGAGAATTATGTTGGGGGGATTTGGATATCGCGGTGCAGAACGATATCCCGATTCCCCTTGGGTTTTTGTGGAGTTGATTTGGTTTGAAGGTATGGGGCGGCAAGGATCAGCCATCGCACAAGCGAAATAAATACCCCTATGATGAAGAAGAGGATTTTGTCGATTGGAATTCTGTTTGGGAAAAAGAGGATTATTTATACTCCCGCGAGATCGAGGATGAGCAGGACGAGACCGACGATTTTGAAGAAGCCTATGAGATTGCGCCGCGCCCCCGGCGGCAGACCGCGCCTGCGCGCGATAAACAGCCGGCGGCGCAGCATTCTGCCCGGCGCAAGGTAAAAAAACGGCGCGCAGAGCCTGAGGTGGAAGCGCCAAAAGCGCGGCGAAGCGCGTACGCGGAAGAGAAATCGAACGCGCGGCGGCGAGTGCATGAGGAAGAAATACCGAAACCCCGGCGCGAGAAAGCCACGGCGGAAGCGCAAAAATCGCGGCGCGGTAAGAAGCAAAAGGGCAAGAAAAAACGCCATGTGCTTCGCAAGCTGATCACGGCGGTCGTGCTGCTGGGCAGTATTTATTCCATTTTGGTATTTTCTGATATTCCGTTTATCGCGAAATGGCGCGCGATCTATATCGAAACCGCGATGAGCACCATGACGCACCAATGGCTTGCCACGGCGTTCATCCCTAAAAGCGTGATCGATCAAGTCATGAGCGACCGCTATCTGCTGGATGAAGAGCAGACCGGGCTGGTTTCGAACTGGAGCAACGCTAAATTTGGGTTCGATTCGCAAAAGCCATGGGAAAGCGACCGCGATTATTTCTTCCGCGTGTTCCATGAGGTGGATGAATCCAGCTTCGACAGCTATGCCGAGAAGCATAAGGACGAGGTTTACGCGAAGGACGGCACGGTCAAACTCGACAAAGCGGGGCTGAAGGACGGCGGCACGGATATCAAAACGAAGCAAGGCGACGAAGTTGTTGCGATCGATGCGGAAAACGGTATCCTGATCGTGAAGGTTACGGGCGATGGCTTCGTGGGCAAGCTTGCGATCATCAAAGACCCGGCGCAGGTCGGCATTGGGCTTGCAAAAAATTTCGGCACAAAAGGCGGCGGCATTGAAAAGCTGGTCAATTACAATGATGCGATCTTGGGGATCAATGCCAGCGGCTTTGAAGATCCGAACGGAACGGGAAATGGCGGAAAAGCCTATGGTCTTGTCATTTCAAACGGGAAGATTTATCAGGACATGATCGGAAGCGCCAACAAAGTGATCGGATTTGACGAGAAAAATCGCCTGCACATCGGGCAATACAAGTCGCTTAGCGGATTCCGCGACGCGGTCGAATTCAAGCCGGCGCTGATCATTAATGGCGAGCAGCTGGTGCACAGCTCTGCCGGTTGGGGGATCCAGCCGCGCTCTGCCATCGGGCAGACAGCGCGCGGGGAAGTGCTTCTTCTGATCATCGATGGGCGCGCGCCCGGCTATTCGATCGGCGCAACGCTTGGCGACTGCGCGGATATTTTAAAGAAATACGATGCGGTGCAAGCATGTAACCTGGATGGGGGATCGTCGAGTATTATGTACTATAACGGCCGCGAGATCACAAAGCCTTCCGCCGCAAATAAGGTGAAGGGCCGCGCGATCCCAGACGGGTTTATGGTATACGCGAAAAAATAGCGCATATTTAAGAATATAGAGAGATCAGAGGGGTTTTTATGGCAGAAGAGGTTTGGACGCGGCTTGCGCCGTTGATCGGGCACACGCCGATTTTGGAGATCACTTATCGATACCGCGGGCAAAAATACCGCACGTTTGCCAAGGCGGAGTATTACAATCTGACCGGAAGCATCAAGGACCGCGTGGCGTATTATATTTTAAAAAAGGCGCAGGAAACCGGAACATTGCAGCCGGGCGACGTGATCGCCGAGGCAACAAGCGGCAATACCGGGATCGCATTTTCCGCGATCGGGCGGTATTTGGGTCACAAAGTGCGCATTTATATGCCGGATTGGATGAGCCGCGAGCGGATCAGCTTAATGCAGGCGTTTGGCGCGGAGGTCATTCTCGTTTCGCGCGAGCAGGGGGGATTTCTCGGTTCGATCGAGCTGTGCGAGGAGCTGGCGCGCGGCGGCGGGGTGTTTTTGCCGCGCCAGTTTTCAAACGAGGATAATATTGACGCGCACATTGCGCTGACCGGCGAGGAGATCGCGCAGCAGCTTGCGCGGCTGCATGTGAAGCCGGACGGGCTGGTTGCCGGGGTCGGCACGGGCGGAACGATCATGGGGCTTGCGCGGCGGCTGCGAAAGGAGAACGCAAAGCTTGCGGCGCACCCGCTTGAGCCGCTCAATTCGCCCACGCTTTCTACCGGCTATAAAGTCGGAAAGCACCGCATTCAGGGCATTTCGGATGAGTTTATCCCCAGTATTTTAAAGCTTTCTGAGCTGGATTCGGTCGTTTCTGTGGACGATGAGGATGCGATCATTATGGCGCGCATGCTTTCTGAGCAGTTCGGGATCGGCGTTGGCATCTCGAGCGGCGCGAATCTGGTCGGCTGCATCATGAAGCAGGCGGAGGCGGGCGGCGGCGATTTCGTGACCACCTTCGCAGACGATAATAAAAAATATTTATCAACTGATTATTCTGAGCCGTATGACCCCGCGCGCGGAACAGTCACGCGCGAGCTGGAGCTGCTTTCCGTTTCAGCGTATCGATAAAAAGCAAGAAGTCCTCTGCCGAGACCCGGCGGAGGACTTCTTTTATAAATTTATGCATCGTCTCGCTGAATGCCCTCGAGAATGAATTTCACGCGCTGGATCTGGAAGCCCCAGCAATCAAATACCGGCTGCACCTCCGGCTCATGCGCCCACACCTTATCGCGCAGCGCAAGCAGGCGCGGCTCGATCACGTCATAGCGCTCGCCGGAGAATACCAGGATCAGGATCCCGATATGCTCGGTCCAGAGCGCTTTCAGGTCGCGCATGTAGGTGAAGGCGAGCCCGTCCTCATCCGGAACGGTGAAGCTCTCAAGAAATGCAAGGATCTCGCGGCATTTTTCTGCGCGCGGCAGGTCCTTTTCCCATTTCACACCCTCGAGGTTCAGCTCATAATACAGGTCGGCAAGCTTGCTCATCGCGGTGTAAAGCGCAGCACCATGCGCGCCGTAAGCGTGCTGATAATAATCGTGCGCGATATCGCGAAACGGCGTGCTTTTATCCCAGAGAGTGCGACCCATCGTGACCATATTGAGCGCGTTGGGGAACATGCAGCGCCCAAGCTGGCAGCTGATGTAGCCGGAAAGCCCGATGTCCTCCAGCCGGCGAATGTCATCGTGCAGCGTGGCGGAAAGGCGGATCATGCCCGGGTCGTTCCAATGTGCCCACATAAAATGATAGTCATAATCAAAGCTGTCGCCGGTAAATATTTTCTGCCAGGCGCGCAGATGTGCCACATTTTCAGAAACATTTCGCGGAAATGCATTGTGATTGAGCGAAAATTCCGGAAGCTCCGGCACAGCGCTGTCTACCGTGAAGCTCTTGCGATATGAGCGCGTGATCGGCGCGAACATCATGATAAAGCGCGCAGGATTGCGCAGTCGCTCCTGCTTGGGCGCCCAGAGCAGGTCGACATAGATTAAAAAGACGATCTTCGTGTTGTTTCCGCGGCGCGTGAGCTCCGCGTCTAATTCGTTAAGCAAAATGACATACCAGTCGGAGGGGCGCTTTGTGCGGCAATTCTCGCATTCGCACAGGTTATTTCTGCCGTCTGCAAGCCAAACGTGCAGCACATCCACCGCCGGATGCTCCTCTGCATATTCGCAGATATTTTCAACGATTTTTGCGCGCACGTCCGGATTGCTGTAGCAATCGTTTGTGTTGAGCGGAACGCCGTCGCACAGCGCGCGCACGCCGTTGATCATGGCGAAGTTTTTAAGCGTCTCGTCCGGGATCTTTTCGGTCCATTTCTTCCAGGCGAGACCGGGAACGCCAAACGGCTCGCACGTCCAGCCGTGGCCGACCGCATGATGCACGATGCCGCGCTTTTTCATCTCTTTTGCCGCGGCGGCGCAGCAGGCGCGCGCTTCCTCGACCGGATACGGCTCGTCCGACTGCAGATGCGGGTTTTCCTCATGGCGATACCAGCGCGCAAAAAAGGTGTATGCCTCGCGAAACTGAATGAAATAAGAATTCATGCCGAGCTTCGGCAGAAAATCGATCATTTCACACACGTTTTCGCGGCTGACCGCGCCCTCAATGCAGACGCCGCGATGCCGGTAGGAGGGCACTTCATGCACCGAAACCGCCGACGCCGCCATGTTGATCTTGGGCAGATATTCGCCCTCACGCCCGACGGAAAGAAATCGGCAGCCAAGCTCCGTGGCATAACGATACACCGCGATCAGCAGGCTGCGCGGGGCAAGCCCGGCAATCACGCCGCGCTCGCCCTGCGTGCTTATGTAAATTTCATCATCGATCTCATCCGGATTTTTCTGCATCGCTGCAATTTGCGGAAAATGCGCAAGCGTGCCGAGCCAAAGCGCATCCGTTTCCGGCTGATATTGCGCCGCGCACTCCTGCATGACCGGCTGAACGCCGACCGCGCGCAGAATGCGGCACAGCTCCTCCGCGGCAAAGCGCGAGGTTTCGTCCTGCGCAAGTAAATAAATTTTCATTTTTTTCTTTCCTCCAGCGGTTTTTTTGTCATCATACCAGACACGCGGAGAAAAGGCAATGCAAAAATGTTGTATATTGCGGCGAATTCAATACCCGATGTTGCGCGGTACGCGAACGTAGCGCGGGCGCATGTGTGAATCGTAGAATGTGATGAATTTCAGCGAGTAGATATCGCACACGACATAGCGGTCTTCCTCCGCCTGATAGAGCGTGATGAAGTTGTTTCCTACAGAATAAATGGTCCCGTCTCGCACGACCAGATTGCTTGTGCCGATCAAAAACTCGCAGATGACATAATAACCGATGTTGCGGCTCAGCGTTGCGTTAAGCGACGCGCGATACGCTTCCTCGGCGTTTTGCGGATCGGCAATGATGCGCTCCGGCTCGCCCGGCATGAGATCCAGCGGCGCGCGCTGTGCGGTTTTGTCCATAAAAAGCACCGTCCTTATATTTGATAATACCCATCCGTTGGGTTGTAAAAGCAGTGGTTTCCGATCCGATCGATCAGATATCCGTTTTCGTTGGGAAATTTCTGCCGGCAGGCGGGCGAGAAGGGATTAAAAAACCAGAGCGCCTGACCGAGCGTGGACAGCCGGTTTCCGGCGATCGCCCAATCGGCGATGTCATAATGGATCTGCTCCGGATTCATGTTATAAATATTTTGCGCGTTGGGACGCCCGCGCTCTGTGGTTGAGGCGCAGACAAACTGCCCCGGCTGAAAAATAATGTTCCGCACGTTGCCTTGCCCTACGCGCGCATATTCGCCGCCCGCCGCGTTGACGCGGTTCATAATTACGCTCGCGACCGCGCGCATTCCGTTATCGCCCTCGCCGCCCGCCTCGCACTGGATCAGCCGGGCGAGCAGCTCGCGGTCTGAATATGCCATAGGCATCGCTCCTTTCCACACTGAAGCTTATGCGCGCCGTGCGAGAAAATGCGCAACAGGTTGCCCTATTTTCCCTGCGCGCTTCTGGGCAAATTTACTGTTTTTCCGGGCGCTGCTTTTGGGTATCGCCCGCCGCTCTTCGGGACATAATGAATACAGCCGTTTTCAGACGGCACACCCCCGGATGCAGCTTGATCTAAGTGGCAAAATCCGTCTTTTTGATATACGCAGCTGCTTGTGCAATGGATCATGCTCATAATCATCACTCTTATCAAAAAAATTTTATTATTAAGATATCCGAAGCGGGCGAAAATATGCAGTGGGGAGGAAGCGGAACATGAAACGAGGGATACTTTGCATGATACTTACCGCGGCGATTATTGGCGGGATGTGGCTCGCGTCGCCGCGGCGCGCTTTTCAAAACCGACCGGTAGTCAGCGTTTCCGCCGCCGCTTCTAAAAATATTTATGACAGTGTGCTCGCACGCGGAAGCGTGGAGGAGGGCGCGGCGCGCAAGATCCGGCTGGGGCATGACGCGCGGGTCGATGCGCTGCATGTGCGCGTGGGCGATTCGGTCGCGGAGGGTGAGCTTTTGATGCAGGTCTCGGAAGCGGAGGCGGGGGAATCCGGCGTGGAGAGCGCGCTTGCGCTTTTGCCCGCGCTGACGGAGAATCAGGACGCGCTGGCGACGGTGGCAAGCCTGCCCGAAGATATGGATTATTCTGCTGCGCTTGCAGAATTTTACATGCCGCGCGCGACGAGTGAGGAATTTATGCCGGATGTGACCGCGCCGATCTCCGGCGTGGTGACCGCGCTTTCGGTGCAGGAGGGGGACGTGGCGTCCGGGCAGAGCGTGGTCGCCGCGATTTCGGATTTCCATGCGCTGCAAATTCGCGTGCGTGTGCCGGAGCTGTACATTCAAAAGGTGCGCGTGGGGCAGCCGGCGGAGATCACGGGGGAAGCGTTCTCGCAAACGACATATCGCGGCGTTGTGGCGCAAATCAGCCCGACCGCGAAGCAGAAAACCAGCCTGACCGGAAGCGGGGAGACCTGCGTGGAAGTACTGCTCACGATAAATGAGGAGGAGACCGTTCTGCGCCCAGGATATTCGGTTTCCGCAAAAATTTATACGGAAAACCACGAAAATGCGGTCGTTGTGCCCTATACCAGCGTGCAGCAAGACGAAGAAGGGCGCGAATTTGTGTTTCTTGAGCAGGATGGCGCGCTGAGCAAGCGGGCGATCCGCACCGGGCTGGAGCTGGATAATGAGGTGGAAATTCTGGCGGGTGTACAGGCGGGCGAGCGTGTTGTGATCGACCCATCGGATGCGCTTGCACATGGCGCGGCGGTGCGTGTGCGGGAGGGGGCATAATGCGCGCGGCGGATGTTCTGCGTCTTGCCGCGCGCAATGCGTGGCGCGGCAGAATGCGCGCTGTGCTGACCGCGGTTTCGGTGGCAATCGGCGTAGCGAGCGTGATGCTGATCTCATCGCTGGGCGACAGCGGCTGCGCTGTGGTCGAGCGCGAGATCGCAAAGCTTGGGCTTTCCGGCATTACGATCTATGCCGCGCGCGGCGATATTTCGCTTGCGCCGCAAGACGCGCAGACAGTCATGCAGCGCGTGCCGGGCACGGAGGAGGCGCAGCCGTTGATTCTTGAAATGGGAGGATATCGCATCAAAAATGATTCCGGAAGCATGCTGCTTTGGGGCGTGGATGCAGGCGTAGAGCGCGTGCTGTCCGTGGAGCTGCTGCATGGGCGAATGCCGAGCCGGGCGGATGTTGCGCAGAAGCGGAATGTTGCGGTCGTGGATGAAGAGCTTGCGATTGCGCAGTATCGGCGCACGAATATCGTGGGCAAGAAGATCGTGCTGACCGCCGCGGAGCATGCGGAGACATTTGAGATCATCGGCGTGATCCGCTCGCAGAAGGACGGCGTAAATCAAATAGTGGGCGGGATATTGCCGCAATTTGCGTATATGCCATACAGCACGCTCGGCGAATTGCGCGGCGACAGGACGCTCAGTCAGATCGCGGTGCGCTGTGCGGAAAACGCCGATACCGAGGAGGTCGGAAAGCAGGCGAGCGCTGCGCTTGCACGTCATAATCACCGTCCGAATGCCTATCAAAGCGAAAACCTTTCCGGGCACGTGGCGCGGCTGCGCGGCATTGCGGGGCTGGTGGCGCTTTTGGTATCCGCCATTGCGGCGATCTCGCTTGCGGTGGCGGGGCTTGGAATTATGAACACGATGCTCGCCGCCACACGGGAGCGGCGGCGCGAGATCGGGATCATGATGGCGATCGGCGCGCGCCGACGCGACATTTCGCGCTGTTTTGTTGTTGAATCGGCGATCGTTGCCGGGATCGGCGGCGTTTTGGGCGCGGCGCTCGGCGTTTTGGGGTCATATGCGATCACAAGCGCGCTGGGCATGCCGGGGATCTTCAGTCCGCTGAAGTTCCTGCTCGTTGAGTGCTGCGCGGTGCTTTGCGGCGTGGCGTTTGCCTGGATCCCGGCGCGGCGCGCGGCGCGTTATGACCCGATCGTTATGCTGCGCGATTAAAAAAGCGTCCCTTGCATTTTGCAAGGGACGCTTTTTGGTTATTCAGATCGGTAAAAAGTTATCTCTGCACGCGGCCGGAACCGTCGCCGCCCATCAGAGCCTCAACCTCGCTGACCGAAACACGGTTAAAGTCGCCGCTGATCGTGTGCTTGAGGCAGGACGCAGCAACCGCGAAGTTTAAGCTATCCTCATGGTTCTCATAGTTGAGCAGACCATAGATCAAACCGCCGGAGAACGAATCGCCGCCGCCCACGCGGTCCACGATGTCGGTGATCATATAAGACTTGCTGTGGTAGAACTGCTTGCGGTCATGCAGGCAAGCGCTCCAGCCGTTGGTGTCTGCGCTCTTGCTCTCGCGCAGGGTGATCGCGATCGCCTGAAGGTTCGGATAATCCGCAAGAACCTTTTCAGCAAGCGCCTTGTAGGTATCGGTGTTCAGGCTGCCGCCCTCAACGTTCGAATCGACCTTGATGCCGAGGGACTTCTGGCAGTCCTCCTCGTTTGCGATCGCGACATCGACATATTTCGTCAGCTCGCACATCACTTCCGGCGCGGTCTTGCCGTATTTCCAGAGCTTCTTTCTGAAGTTCAAGTCGCAAGA
The DNA here is from genome assembly GCA_934646115.1 of uncultured Oscillospiraceae bacterium. Taxonomy (GTDB): domain Bacteria; phylum Bacillota; class Clostridia; order Oscillospirales; family JAAYXM01; genus RGIG7332. The sequence goes on along the minus strand of CAKUEM010000038.1, from coordinate 3,309 downwards.
AACGGTAACGCCGAGCTCTTTTGCCGCCTTGCACGCCTCAAAGGAGAGGTCCGCCGCAGACTGGCTGAGCGCCGGGGTAATACCGGAGATATGGAACCAGGTCGCGCCATCGAACACAGCCTTCCAGTCGATCGAGCCGGGCTTTGCCAACGCGATCGCAGAATCCGCGCGGTCGTATACGACCTTACTCGGGCGCTGGTTCGAGCCGGTCTCAAGATAATAAACGCCCATGCGACCCTCGCCGCGGGAGATAAAGGATGTATCCACGCCGAACCGACGGATCTCGCCGACGCATGCGTTGCCGATATCGTTATCCGGAAGAACGGTCACAAACGAAGCGTCCATGCCGTAGTTTGCGATCGAGACCGCAACGTTCGCCTCGCCGCCGCCGAACGTCGCCTCAAGAACCGGCGACTGGAAGAAGCGCTCATGCCCCGGGGACTTTAAACGCAGCATAATTTCACCAAAAGTAACAACCTTCTGCTTTTTCATCTTTTTTCACCTCATAGAAAAATTATTTATTTCGCCTGAACAAGATGCACTGCGAAGCCGCCGAACTCATCTGCAAGATAGATCGCGACCATGTTGCCGTTTGCATCAAACTTCTTGGAATCCGCATTGAGCGCAACGCCCATTCTCTCAAGATAAGCGACCGCGCGGGACAGATTCTTCGTCTTGATCGCGATATGACCGTGCGTGCCGAGGCCCTTGGATTTGTTGACCTCGATGCCGGCGCCCGCGAAGATCGAGCTGTTGCCGTTCTTCACTGCGAAGCCAAAGATGTTTGCAAACTGATTGGCAACGTCTGCCGCGCAATTCTCACACTCGCAGTTGATGCCGACATGACCCAGCTCAAAGCCAAGGACCTTGTTGACCGCCTCGCGGGTCAGGCGCGTGATCTCGTCGAATTCGCCGTTCTTGATCAAAGCGTCTTTCACCATCCAGCTGCCGCCGCAAGCATGGATCTTGCCAAACGCAAGATAAGAGTCAATATTCTTCTCGTTGATTCCGCCGGTCGGCATGAATTTGATGCCGCCGTACGGCGCGCTCATCGCCTTGATCGCAGCAAGACCGCCGCATGCTTCCGCCGGGAAGAACTTTACGACCTCAAGACCCAGCTCGATCGCCGCCTCAATGTCAGACGGGTTGCTGCAGCCCGGGGTGATCGGGATGTTTTTCTCTACGCAGTAACGAACGACCTTCGGGTTGAGACCTGGGGAGACGATAAACGTCGCACCGGCGGCAACCGCGCGATCGACCTGCTCCGTCGTCAGAACCGTACCTGCGCCGAGCAGCATGTTCGGATACGCCTTTGCCATTGCGCGGATCGCATCCTCCGCAGCCGCCGTGCGGAACGTGACCTCCGCGACCGGAAGACCGCCCTCGACCAAAGCCTTGGCAAGCGGAACCGCGTCCTTCGCATCGTCGATCTTCACGACCGGTACGACACCGTAAGCGCCGATTTGCTTTAACACGTCATTCATGAATATTGCCTCCTAAATATTTGATATTGCGCCATAAATGGACATTTAGTAACATAATAAAGGATACCATGACGCAAGAAAAATTGCAAGAATCAAACAGCATGAAATCTATGCATTTTCTGCGAATTTTACCGTAAAAAGCAACAAAAATATAATTGTTCTATAAAATCAGAAAATAATGCTATATTTTTTGGTGTATAATCTTGTCAATTAAGGAAAAATTTGATAAAATTATAACAAAGTGCAGGTGATTGTATTGAGTCGTGCAGAGCAATTAAGAGAAGAGATCGATGCAAAAATTTTGCAGATACCAGATTCTATGAATCGCAGATGCGCCTTTGTACATCTTTACGGCGTTTCAGCGCTTTGTGTTCTCTTGGCAGAAAAGAGAAATTTAAATAGTGAGCTTGCTCTTATTGCCGGGATGCTCCATGACCTTTATGGTTATCTTACTTTCAGCAAAGAAAGCGAATGGAAAAACCATGCGATTCCATGCGCAGATTTTGCAAAACAATATCTTAGGCAGCAAGGCGGTTTTAAACAGCAGGAAATTGCGGCGATTTATTCTGCTATTTACCATCACAGTGCAAAAGGGGAGATCCATACTGCGTTTGATGAGCTTTTAAAAGATGCGGATGCTTTTCAACACGATCTATATGACCCATGCTTAAAACTTTCAGAGCTGCATGCAAAGCGCGTTAAAAAAGTGCGGGAAGAGCTCGGCATAAGTACCTGATCTTGGATGGATTGTTGCAAAGTTAAGACAATTTGGGATTTCCCTTGAAAGCAGAGTATGTTTTTTGTATAATGTAATGTATCAATAAGAGTTGAGGTGGATTTATGTTTAAAATCAGGACGAAAAAAATATTCAATCCACAGGTGAAATTACTGACTGTGGAAGCGCCGGAGGTTGCGCGGCATGCGCTGCCGGGGCAGTTTATCATGCTCCGCGTGACGGAGACCGGCGAGCGGATCCCGCTTACCATCGCGGATTACGACCGTGAGCAGGGGACAATCACGATCATCTTTCAGGAAGTCGGCAAAACGACGCGTATGCTCGGCGCGCTGGAAGAGGGCGATACAATTCTTGATTTTGTCGGTCCGCTGGGCAACCCCTCGCATTTAGATGAGCTGAAGCATGTCTGCGTGATCGGCGGCGGACTGGGCTGCGCGATCGCGTATCCGCAGGCGAAATATCTGCATGCACACGGCGCGAAGGTCGATATGATCGCGGGCTTCCGTAACAAAGATTTAATTTTCTTAGAGGATGAGATGCGCGCGGTTTGCGATCATCTTTATGTTGTGACCGACGATGGATCAAACGGCAAGAAGGGTCTTGTTACCGATATTCTGAAAGAGCGGCTGGACGCCGGCGTGGAATATGACGCTGTCATTGCAATTGGCCCGCTGATTATGATGAAGTTCGTTTCGCTTACCACGAAGCCGTACAATGTGAAAACGCTCGTCAGCATGAATTCCATTATGATCGACGGCACGGGAATGTGCGGCGGCTGCCGCCTCACGGTCGGCGGCGAAACAAAATTTGCCTGCGTGGATGGCCCGGATTTTGATGGGCATCTGGTCGATTTTGACGAAGCGATGCGCCGCGGCGGGATGTACCGCGCGGAGGAGCGCGCGAAGTTGGAAGAGCACGAGTGCAGAATGAAAGGGATGGGAAAATAATATGCCGAATATGTCACCAAAGCGCGTCGTCATGCCGGAGCAGGATGCGAACGTGAGAAATAAAATTTTCGAAGAAGTTGCGCTGGGCTATACGGAGGAGCAGGCGATCAAGGAGGCAAACCGCTGTCTGGAATGCAAGCAT
>CAKUEM010000037.1 GCA_934646115.1 uncultured Oscillospiraceae bacterium | reverse complement strand
CCCATCCGAGCACATAGTATAAGTTTGCATATTCCATTTCATATTTTCCGATCGTGTTGCTCAGATCATACAAATAAGCAAAGCCATTGTCTGTTGCCATCTTATTCTCGATCGGAAGCCCGGTCAAATCGCCGAAATCCGGCACACCAATGACATTAGAAAACTCAGGGTAAATTCGATACGGACCGCTTGCATGCGAAATTGAAATCGTTTTCGTGCTCGCATCGTACTCGATCGGCCGTTTAAGCGTCTCGCTGATTTTGCGAATGGGCAAATAGGTAGTTCCTTTATAGGAAATACTGGTCGGCACAGAAACGCCGCCCGGCGAAAAGCTCTCTCCCACCTCGGCAACCACCTGGTCGCCCACCTTAATGCGCACGGCATTGATCGTTGCCTCAAGACCCGCCGCAAGCGCCGGATAGCCGGCAAACAGCGTAGTTGTGACCAGTGCGCCGCAAACGAATGACAAAATAGATTTTCGCATAATATCCTCCCATTTCTTTTGTGTTTGTACGCTTGTTCTTATAGTATACCATATTTTCCAAATTTGTCAATCATTTCCCAAACATTTTTTCGTTTATACCCCCGAAAGCAGCAAACGCGCCCCATCGTCTTGCATGACAGTGGGGCGCTGCGTTTAAATGATAATACAAATCAACCCGGTGCATGCCTCGTTGATGATGCGCTCGATCGTTTCAGACAGACGCAGCCGCGCCTCCTGCGGCATACGATAGAGCTTATTGTGCAGCCCTTCATTCACGAGCTCATACAGCGATTTCCCGAAAATATTGGAATCCCAAATTTTGATCGGGTCATTCTCAAATTCCGCGAGCAGGCTGCTCACCAGCTCTTCCGATTGCTTCTCGCTTCCGACGATCGGCGAGACCTCGGTCGTAATATCCGCGCGCATCATATGGATAGACGGCGCGCTTGCCCGCAGGCGCACGCCATAGCGACCGCCCTGCTTGACGATCTCCGGCTCCTCCAGCGTGAGCTCGTCGCTTTCCGGCATGACGATGCCATAGCCGGTCTCGCGCACCTCGCGCAGTGCATCCGCCACGCGCCGGTACTGGTCGTCGACCGAGTGCAGCTTCATCAAGAGCGGCAGCAGGTCGCCGTCGTTGCGTATCTCAAATCCGGTTTGGTCTGAAAGCGTTTGGTAAAACAGCGCGCGCGGCAGCTCCAGCTCGGCGCAGACAACGCCGCGCCCGAGATCCATGCTGCGCAGGCTGGCATGCGTGATCTGATCCTGCTCGGAGAGCGTGCGGATGCATGCGTCCACATCGCGGATGCGGCGCGTTTTCTTCGCGTTTGTGAGCATAGCGTCATACAGCCCGGCGCGAATCTCATGCCCGGCCGGCAGCGCGTTGACCCAGCTCGGCAGATAGACCTGCAGCTCGGTCATCGGGAACTCAAACAGTACCTCGCGGATGATCTCCGTGATCTCCGGCTCATCCACCGTCAGGCAATTCACCGCCATGCAGGTCACGCCGTATTTCTCCGAAAGCGCGGTGCGCAGCTCCTGCGTTTCCTGCGCGTCCGGATGTGCCGAATTGAGCAGGATCACAAATGGTTTTCCCAGCTCCTGCAGCTCGCGGATGACGCGCTCCTCCGCTTCAAGATAATCCTCGCGCGCAATTTCGGTTGCGCTGCCGTCCGTCGTGACGACCAGCCCGATCGTAGAATGCTCTGCGATCACCTTGCGCGTGCCGATCTCCGCCGCCTCGGTCATCGGGATCGCATGGTCATACCACGGAGTGGAAACCATGCGCGGCTCGCCATCCTCCGCCACGCCAAGCGCGCCCGGGATCATATAGCCCACGCAATCGATCAGCCGCACCTTGAATTCCGCGTGGTCTGCCACCGAAATTGAAACCGCCTCTTCAGGCACAAATTTCGGCTCAGCGGTCATGACCGTTCTGCCCGAGCCGCTCTGCGGCAGCTCATCGCGCGCACGCTCCTTGCGGTACACATTATCGATATTCGGAAGGACGAGCGATTCCATAAACCTCTTGATCAATGTGGATTTTCCGGTGCGCACCGGACCAACCACGCCGATATAGATCTCTCCGTCGGTTCTTCGTGCGATATCCTCATAAATTGTGCAACTTTCCACGCCAATTCCTCCTTGCGGACTGTTATTGTCAATACATGTATATGGGACAATATCGGAGGATATGCCGCCGCGCATAAAAAAGTCATCGCATTTGAGCAGTTTGGCGCAGCTCAGGATTGACAAGCGCCCGCTGCGCGCAAAGCAAGATGGCGGGAAATAAAACAAGGCAGCGCATTTTCTGCGCTGCCTTATCTATCCACTCATTTAGAAGATCGATGCCACGTTCCCGCCGCTTGCAAGCTGCTGGAATGCCTTTGCCAAAGCGTTGACCTGGCTGACATTCACGTAATAGCGCGGCGTCTGCCCATCCACGCTTGCCGCATACTGGCGCTCATTGATGCGCGAGAGCTGAAGCGTTGTCGTGCTGCCGTCCCGCAGCTTCATAGTCAGCGTATAGTCCGGCGCGCCATATTTCATAGACGAATCGATCGAGCCCTGAATCGTGAACTGAATCGAATGCATGAACAAATTCGTCGCATTTCCCGCGGAAATCGAAGCGCCGTCGTACGTAGCCGTCGTGCCGTTATCCGTTGTGTTGATTACAAGCACATGCGTCTCGCCGCTCGGCAGCTGATACTGGATCTGCGCCACATCCTTCTGATTATGCAGCCAGAGCAGCTGGTTCATCAGATCCGTAACACCGATATTTAAGAAAGAAATATCCTCTTTCAGCGTCAAAACGCTCGGCACATCGTCGCACATCACATAGCGGAGACTCAATTCGCTCAAACCGCCAACCTTGAGTGTGTGCGTATTTTTCGAGGTGTCCGTAAACGAAATCACCGTCGGGTTATCCAGCCCGTATTTCTTCAGATCCTTCGGATAATCCTCCACCAGGCTCTCCGACGCGATCGCGATCAGCGGGGTGAGCAGCTTGCTCTCTACCGGGTCGTTTGTGGCATCCGCCTGATCCGGCGATGTGATCTCATACTGCGGCGCGGTCGGGTTCTCGTTCGTGACCGGCTCTGCATTCTCCTTGCGGCGTACAGTGATTTTCTCCTCGCCCGGTCGCTGGATAGAGACCTCCTGGATCGTATCGATGGACGTATACGCCTCATACAGCGTGATATCACGGAAATCGACCTGCGACTTCATCAGCATACTCGTCGTACTGCCGCCGATCAGATATACGCGCCCCGTATCCTTGCGCTTAATATACACGCCATCGCCCGTCGGCGCGTCCGCGCCAAGAATCAGCTCGACCTGCTGATTATCCGTGAAATTCACCTTGATTGTCCGCTTCGGCTTGTTAAAGCCAAATTCCGCATCGCGTCCGTTCGGGTTGTCGATCTCTTCGATCGCGGTAAGAATGCCCACATAGCCCGCCAAGGTGTAAAGCTCGTCGCTCTTATACTTAAACTCCTCGCCGGAGCCCTTCAGCTCCGCGACCTGATCTCCCGCATCGTTTATTGAATACAGGATGCGGAACTTGTCGCCCTCGCTCGGCGTGATCTCAACGGATTCGACCAGAGTGGCAGCCTTGTTGACGATATAGATCGATTCGCCGCTGGACGGATCGACCTTTGGCTGCTCAGCCACATTATCGCGCTGTGGAAATAATTTGATCACGCCAAAAATCACGCCGGCCAGCACCACGCAAACCGCGGCAGTGATCAAAATCGGTTTTAACTTCTTTTTCATAGCATCTCTCTCCCCCGCCAAACGGCGGATCGTATTTTTAAAGCCGTATTACAGATGGCGGCGCCGCAAGAATATTACAATACCAAGCGCCAGGATCGCAAGCGGCACCACGATGACCAAAATCACCATGAGCGTATTGATCTGCGACTCATAGAAGTTCAAATCGCTTGACGAGATCGCCTTCGGCTCGATCTGCATTGTGTTGGTATTCGTGTTTGCATAGCTGACCACCGTGTTGAAGATCGTGTTGTTTAAGCTGATCGGCATAGAGGTCATCTGCTCGTTCGCGGTAAATTCGCTGCCGAACAGGAACACACGGTTGGACTCCACGCTCCCGTCCGACTTCTGCACGTTCTTCTCGGAAAGCGCCGCGAGGCAGAACGGACCGCGCGCCTCATTCTCCTTGCGGGCGTCCGTCGTGTTGGCGGAAGCGTCCATCAAGCGCGCATACGAGCTGCTGCCGCTGTTTAAGAGCGGCATGGTGCGCGTATAGCTCTTTTCTTCCCAGAGAATCGTGATCGGATGCGTATTCGGGCTGAGGAAACGCTGCTGCGTCTGCTGCACGTTCGCGGTCGCATCGTTTTCCTGCAATTCGCCCAGAACGATAACCGGAGAATACACGCAGTCCTCCTGATCCAGCACCATGGTCTCGCTCACCGCAAAGCCCCAATCCGCCAAAAAGCGCTCAAGCACCGGGAGCTTGGTATTGACCTGCCCGCTCCAGAAAATATAGAGGTTGTGCCCCGGCGTCTGCAAAAACGCATCGATTTTAGCAATTTCCTCATCGGTGAAATCGAGCTGCGGACCCGCGATCAGGATATTGTTTACATCCTCCGCAATGCTATCCGTGCGCAGATTCACACTTACGGTTTCAAACTTATTGCTGTCAAGAATATTCTGGAAGCCGGGCACGCTGTCCTCATTATGCCCCGTGATCGCCGCGACTTTTGAAACCTCCTTCGAGGTGACATATAAAATCGCGCTGGACAGCTCAGACTCTGTATTATTATAACGCGTCGTCGCGTCCTGGCTGTAGCCGGCGATATTGTTTAACAGAAGCGGAGTGTAGCGCCGATCGGATTTTACGATCAAAAATGCCGCGCTCTCGCCCTCTTTTGCCGCCTTGGCAAGCGGATAATCGTCATAAAACTTCGGGTTCTGGTTCGGATCGATAAACTCATAGTGCAGCTTGTTGCCGCTGACCGTGCTGTAGCGGCGGATCGTTTCCACCACACTTGCGCGGACATTGGTCTGATCCTTCTGGATCGTCGCCTCCGACTGCATGATATAAACGGTGATATCTTCGTCCAGATTATGAAGCAGCTCCTGCGTTTCATCCGAGAGGGAATATTCACCCTGCGCGGTCATGTCCAGCTTGAGCGAAAAGCGGTTGGTCAGGTAGCCAAACAGCATGTTCACCAGCATGATCAAAACGACAAACAGGATGATAAACACGGTGGAGAGCGACGCATACTGCAATTTCTTTTTATTGATTTTCATCGGTAGCTCCCCTCCTTAACTCCAGCGCTGCTTCTCAATGACCCTTGAGGTTAAGAACACAAAGATCACAGAAAGGCTGATAAAATAAACGATATCAGAAAGTGAGAAAATTCCGCGATACAAGTTATTATAGCGCGAGATCAATGACAAAAAGTCAAAAACCGAGGCCAAAAACGCGGAACTTGTCACGCCGCTCAGCATATCCATGAAGAAGAAGAGCGAGAGCGCAAGGATCGAGCAGATCGCGCTGACCAGCTGACTTTTCGTCAGTGAAGAGATAAACAGGCTGATCGCGATGTACGCCGCCGCGAGCAGAATGATCGCCACATAGTTCCCCACGATCTTCCCGGTCTCCGGCACGCCGCGCCATGCGACCAGGATGGGGTAAATGAGCGTGAGCGCAAGCCCCATGAGAAACACGGTCAGCGCAGAGAAAAATTTGCCCAAAACGACCCCGGTCGTCGAGACCGGCGCGGTCAGCAAAAGCTGATCGGTCTTCTGGCGTTTTTCTTCGCTCCACAACCGCATCGTCATGAGCGGGATCAAAACGATCAGGATCAACGTCATGAGCATAAACACAGAGGAGAAATCGCTGCGATATGCCTGCAAATTACTCAGATAAAAGCTTCCGTTGCAAAGGAAGATGAAGATCGCGATGAAAATATATCCGATCGGTCCGGTAAAATAGGCGCGCAGCTCGCGCTTATAAATCGCTTTCATCCGACTGCCCCTCCTTTTCCTCGTTTTCCCGCGTGATCGACACTTCCGTGCCGGAGAAATCCACAGAGAATCCCGCATGGTGTGCCGGCGGCTCTTCCGGCGCTTCCGCCTGCGGCTCTGCTGCCGACGCTTCCGCCTGCGGCTCAACCGGCGGCTCAGCCGGCGCGCTCTCGGTCTGCGCCGTTTCTTCATTAAATAAAAGCTTTTTGCCGTTTTCGATCGTCAGCGTGGCAAATACGTCCTCAAGCGTCGCCCCATCGGTCTGCATACTGAGGATCGGCATCTCGCGCTGCGCCAGCGCGAAGAAGATCTTCTTGCGCACGTCCTCGCTTGTTGCGGTGATTGCATAGTCAAACGTGCCCTTTTCCACGGATTTCTGCGCTTTCGCGCTCAGCACGCCTTCCACGCTTTGCAGCGCGGCAAGCACGCTGTCGCACAGACCCTCAATGCGCGCGAGGAAGCGAATTTCGGCGGTCGTGCCCGCCGTCAGCTGATCGGCGGAGCCGTCCGCAACGATCACGCCCTTGTTGATTACCAAAACACGCTCGCACACCGCGCTGACCTCCGGCAAAATATGCGTGGAGAGCACGATCGTCCGTTTGTGTCCCAAATTGCGGATCATATCGCGAATTTCAACGATCTGGTTCGGATCGAGACCGACGGTCGGCTCATCTAAAATCAAAACGTCCGGATCGCCGATGAGCGCCTGCGCAATGCCTACGCGCTGCTTATAGCCCTTAGACAGATTGCCGATCACGCGATGGCGCACATGCTCGATATCCACGAGCTTGCACACCTCGCTGAGGTGATCGTTGCGGCGCTTATGCGTCACCTTTTTAAGATCATATACAAAGTTTAAATACTCGTTGACAGTCATGTCCATGTACAGCGGCGGCTGCTCCGGCAGGTAGCCCACATGGCGGCGCGCCTCAAGCGCATCGTCCAGCACGTCATAGCCGGCAATCTTGATCGACCCGCTCGTTGCGGACAGATAGCCCGTGATCATATTCATCGTTGTGCTTTTTCCCGCGCCGTTCGGCCCTAAAAAGCCAACGATCTCCCCTTTTTTAATATGAAACGAGATATTGTCTACCGCCAGGTTCGAGCCATACTTTTTGGTAAGCCCGTTCACCTCAATCATAGAATTCCCTCCTCCGCGCATCACGCGCAAATTTGCATTGTGTTCATCATAGCACGTTTTTGATGCTAAAATGTTACAATTTTGTTAAAGCGCTAATCCTGCTCCGGCAGGTCGAGCGCAATATGCAGCTCATGCAGCTGCGCCGCATCCACAACGTCCGGCGACGCCATCATCAGCTCAGACGCGTTCTGCACCTTCGGGAAAGCGATCACATCGCGGATCGATTCACGCCCGGAGAGCAGCATGACCAGGCGATCCAGCCCGAACGCCAGCCCGCCATGCGGCGGCGCGCCGAACGAAAATGCCTCGATCATATGCCCAAATTGCTCCTGCGCACGCTCCGGCGTGAAGCCGAGCGCACGGAACATCTTTTTCTGCACCTCAGAATCATGGATACGGATCGAGCCGCCGCCCGCCTCCGAGCCGTTGATCACGATATCATACGCCTTGGCGCAAACCTTCTCAGGCTGCGTTTCCAAAAGGTCGATATCCTCGTCGCGCGGGGAGGTAAACGGATGGTGCATCGCAACAAAGCGCTCTGCCTCCTCGTCATACTCAAACAGCGGGAAATCCGTGACCCAAAGGATCTTATAATCGTCTTTACGGATCACATCCATATGGCGCGCGCATTCGCAGCGCAGCGCGCCCAGCGCGGCAAACACAACCGCGTCCTTCGCGTCAGCCACCACGAGCAGCAGGTCGTTCTCGCCCGCGTCCGCAGCCTTTTTAATGCCCTCGATCTCCTGCTCGCTCAGGAATTTCGCAAACGAAGAGGTCATCTCGCCCCCGGTGAATTTCATCCAGGCAAGCCCCTTGGCGCGATAGGTTTTCACAAATTCGCCCAGCGCGTCGATCTCCTTGCGCTTATACTTCGCGCCGCCGTCCTTCACGTTGATCAGGCGCACGCTTCCGCCCGCCGCGATCGCGCCGGAGAATACCTTAAACTCCGTATTTTTCACGATTTCCGAAATATCGCACAGCTCATAGCCAAACCGCATGTCCGGCTTATCCGAGCCGAAGCGCGCCATCGCCTCGGCATACGGCATACGCAAAAACGGCGTGGGCAGCTCGATTCCGTGGATCTCGCGGAACAGGCGCGCAATAAAGCCTTCATTGACCGCAAGCACATCCTCAACGTCGACAAACGACATCTCCAGATCGATCTGCGTAAATTCCGGCTGACGATCCGCCCGCAGGTCCTCATCGCGGAAGCAGCGCGTGATCTGCATATAACGGTCAAACCCCGCGACCATCAAAAGCTGCTTATACTGCTGCGGCGACTGCGGCAGCGCGTAAAACTTACCCGGATGCACGCGAGACGGCACGAGATAATCGCGCGCACCCTCCGGCGTAGATTTGGTCAAAATCGGTGTTTCGATCTCATAAAAGCCGTTTTCATCGTAATAATCGCGCGCAATTTTCGCAATGCGGTGCCGCAGCGCGATCGTGCGCTGCATGTCCGGGCGGCGCAGGTCAAGATAGCGGTATTTCAGACGCAGCGTGTCGTTCACGTCGCTGTCCTCCACGATCTCAAACGGCGTGGTATTCGCCTTGGACAAAATGCGCAGCTCATCCGCAAAAATCTCCACACCGCCGGTCGGCATCCGGTCGTTGATCGCCGCCTCGCCGCGGCTGCGCACCGTGCCCGCGATGGCGAGCACAAACTCGCTGCGCACGGTAAACGCGCGGTCAAACAGCTCTTTATGCACCGCCTCGTCAAACGTACACTGCACAACGCCTGTCCGGTCGCGCAGATCAACAAAGATCAGCCCGCCCAGATTCCGCATGCGCTGAACCCAGCCAAACACCACCGCGCGCTCGCCGATATGCTCCGGGCGAAATTCGCCGCAATAGCGCGTTCTTTTAAGCCCCTTGATGCTTTCCATGAATTACTCCTCCATATTCGACAAAACCGCAGAAATTGCAGACGCCGCAAGCGCACATTCCGTCTTTTCGCCGTTTTGCATATTCTTCACAATGACTTTCCCGCTCGCGACCTCATCCTCGCCGATCACAACGCTTGCGCGCGCAGAAAGCTTGTCCGCATACTTCATCTGCGCCTTGAGCGAGCGCGAAAGCGTATCCCGCTCCGCCGCGTAACCCATGCCGCGCAGGTCGCTCACAAGCTTTTCCGCGCAGAACTCCGCCTGCGTTCCAAGCGCCGCAACAAACACATCCGGCACGTCCGGATTCGGGATCTCGATGCCCTGCGCCTCCATCGTGAGCAGCAGCCGCTCCAGCCCGGAGCCAAAGCCCAGCCCGGCAGTCGGCGGCCCGCCCAGCGTTTCCACAAGACCGTTATAGCGCCCGCCGCCGCAAATTGTCGATTGCGCGCCGATGCAGTCTACAATAAATTCAAACACGGTATTGGTATAATAGTCCAGCCCGCGCACGATGCGCGGATCGAGTACATACTCGATGCCGCAGTTTTTTAAATGCGCCTGCAGCGCCTCAAAATGCGCCACGCAGTCCTCGCACCAATAGTCAGAAATCACCGGCGCGTGCTTTGCAATTTCCTTGCAGACCGGGCTTTTGCAGTCTAAAATGCGCATCGGATTGCGATCCAGCCGATCCAGACAGGTCGGGCACAGCTCGTCCTTATGCGATGCGAAATACTCCTTCAGCGCCGCATGATAGCTCGGGCGGCATTTCGGGCAGCCGCAGGAATTGATATGCAGCGACACATCGCGAATTCCCAGCTCGCGCAGCATGCGATCCGCCACGCCGATCACCTCCGCGTCCGCGCCCGCGTCATAGCTGCCGAAGCATTCGATCCCGAACTGATGATGCTCGCGCAGACGCCCCGCCTGCGGCTTTTCATAGCGGAAGTTCGGCGCGATATAATACACCTTGATCGGAAGCCCCTTGGCGTACAGCCCGTTTTCAATCACGCTTCGCACCACGGACGCCGTACCCTCCGGGCGCAGCGCAATATGCCGCCCGCCCTTATCCGTAAAATCATACATCTCTTTCTGCACCACATCGGTCGTATCGCCGACGCCGCGGCAGAACAGATTGATATCCTCAAACGTGGGGAACCGAATTTCCGAAAAGCCGGAGCGGCGCGCCACATCGCGCAGCTTCGCCTCGAGATAATGCCAGCGGTAAGACTCGCTTGGAAGCACGTCCTTTGTCCCGCGCGGTGCTGTGATCTTCTCCATAATTCAACACTGCCTTTATCAGATTCTTTCAGACGCAAATCACCCCTGCCCCACCGATGGGGCAAGGGTGGCGCCGCAACGCATCAACGGATGCATATATAATATAGAAAATTTTATAGTATTTCCGCCAAAAAGTCAAGAAATTTCAATCAGCATTTCATATGCGGTCAAGCCGCTCCCACCGATGCGAGCAGGTGCGCCCGATATAGAACACGGCGCGCACGACCCAGTCGAGCACCATCGCATACCAAACGCCCATCACGCCCATGCCGAGCTGCACCGCAAGCAGCCACGCGCAGAATACGCGTATTACCCACATGCTCGTCACAGAGACCGTGGTCGTATATTTCACATCGCCGGTCGCGCGCAGACCCGCCGGCATGACAAACGCAAAGCTCCAAAGCGGCGGAATGGTTGCGATCATGAGCAGCAGCAGATCTTTCGTCTGCGCGGCGACCTCTGCGGTCGGCTGATATAATCCGATGATCGGGTCAAGAAACAGAAACACGCAGCCGCAGGCAAGCAGCTCCAGCGCGCTGGAAAACAGCGTCGTGTTCCAAATACTGCGGCGCGTGGCGCGCAGATCATGTGCGCCGAAATGCTGCCCCGCGATCGTGACCGCCAGCACGCTGACCGCATTTGCCGGGATCTGCATCAGCCCGGTCACGCCGTTTGCCACCGCATTCGCCGCAAGCGCAACCGTTCCGCCCTGCGCAATAAAAATCTGCACGAGCAGCCGCCCGCCGTTGAACACCGCAGAATCGATCGCCGCCGGGACACTGATAAACAGCACCGCGCGTACGATCTTCCATTGCAGCCTCTGAAACATCGACCCGATGCGGATCTTGTTCGTTCCGCGGCGCAGGATCGCATAATTCAGCAGCCCGCACACCGTGCGGCAAAACACGAGCGACAGCCCCACGCCCAGCACGCCCAAGCGGCACACGAAGATCAAAAGCGCCGAGCCCGCCGCGTGCAGCAGGTTGATAAAAATGCCGGAAAACAGCGTGATTTTATAGTCGCCTACGCCGCGAAACACGCTGTTGCAGGTCGTAAACAGCGCATAAGAAGCATAGCTCGCCGCACACGCGATCAGATAAGAATTCGCCTGCGTGCGGATCCCATCCGCCGCGCCGGCAAACAGCAGCGCAAGAATCTGCTTTCCGAATAAAATGATCGCAAGCCCCAGTACGCCGGAAAACAGCACGCTCAGAAAGATCGACTGTTCCGCCACGCGGCGTGCGTCCACCGGGCGGCTATTGCCGATATACTGCGACACCTTCACGGTCACGCCGGTCGCGATCGCGATAAATAAATTCATCACAACGGCGTTAAACGTTTCGACGATGCTAACCGCGCTCATCGCCTCCTCGCCCACGCTGCTTACCATTACGCCGCTGACCATGCCGAGCAGCGTGACCGACATGGTTTCAACAAAAACGGGAAGAAATAAACGAAGTATGGTTTGTTTTTTAAACATGTCTTTTCCCCCAGACAACTGCCAAATATTTTTCATTTCCACCCGCGCAAAAATCGAGTATACTAAGCGCGGGGGTGAGCCTATGGAGCTAACAAAAATCGATGCGACGCATCTTCTGATTTCTTATTCAAACAGCGAGCTGCCCTGCGCCCCGGCGCAAATGACCGCAAAGGACGCGCTTAACCTGTGCCGCCACGCATTGCGCCTGCGCGGATTCATGCCGCATGGGCGTTTGCGCGTGCAGGCTTACATACGAAGCGAGGGCTTGCTTTTATTTGCCGAATGCGCCGTGACCGAATGCCGGCTCTATCGATTTTCTTCTCTGGAAAGCACAATAGGCGCCGCACACACCCTGTATCGGGTGTGCGCGCCGCCCTCTACATTATTTTATTTGAACCGCAGCTATACGCTTGCTTTGTTTGCAGGCGATGAGCAGACCGACCGCATCCTGCGTCAATTTGGCAACGCGCAGGCAGACACGCAAACACAGCTCACAAAGCTGTGCCGTGCAGCAACCGTTCTTTTCCCGGGCTGTGCCGTTTCGTCGCTTGCCAAATGGTTTCACGTCTGACCCCACCTGCGGTTCAAGTTGCGTTCAGTGTATACGGTGCGGCGCGCAAAGTCAATAGCCTTTCCAAAATTTCTTTTAGCATTTTTTCCACTTTTTCATGACAGACGCGCAGAGTTCTGCTATACTATCTGTCAGGAGGAATGACTATGTTTTTCGACACGCACGCGCACCTGGATGACGAACGCTTTGATGAAGACCGCGCAGCACTGATCGCCGCGCTGCCCGCGCTTGGGATCACGCGCGTTTTAAATGCATCAAGCGACCTGGCTTCATCCCAAAGAACCGTTGCGCTTTGCGCAGAGTATGATTTTATTTACGGCGCGGTCGGCGTGCATCCGCATGAGACCGCGCAGATGACAGATGCAGATCTCGATGCGCTCGCGGCGCTGTTTTCCAGGCGGCATATCCAGGCGGTCGGCGAGATCGGGCTTGATTACTATTATGATCTTTCCCCGCGCGATGTACAGCAGGCGCGCCTGCGCGACCAACTGCTGCTTGCGCGGCAGTATCAGCTGCCCGTCGTGATCCATGAGCGCGATGCACACGAGGATTGCCTGCGTATCCTGCGCGATTTTACCGATTTAAGCATCGTGTATCACTGCTATTCCGGCAGTCTGGAATACGCAAAAATTTTAATATCACTCGGGTTTTATCTGTCGTTCACCGGCGCGATCACGTTTAAAAATGCCAAGGCCGCGCCCGCCGTGGCGGCCTGGATGCCACAGGACCGCATCATGATCGAAACGGATTCGCCCTATCTCGCGCCCGTTCCGTATCGCGGAAAGCGCAATTTCCCCGGTTATGTTCCGCTTGTTGCGGAGAAAATTGCCGCGCTGCGCGGTGTTTCTGTCGAAGAGATCGCACGGATCACTTATGAAAACGGCTCGCGCTTTTTCCGCATTTCATAGTAAAAAAGAACCGACAAAGAATGTCGGTTCTTTTTATACGCAAGTATTCACCGCTCGGTATTTCGCCTGCTGCGCGTTTCTTTGCGCGGCGCATATGCATTTTCCGGCAGAATGTCGCTGAGCTGCGTCAAGATCGTGCAGCACCCTTCCCATCGCGTCTGCAGCTCCGCCATGTGCAGCGACGGCTCATGATACGGCAGCACGAGCGTCACGTGACATCCATCCTCACGCTCGGTTTCGATCATGACTTGCCCGCCATGCAGCTCCATAATATTGCCGACGCGCAGCATGTCATATCCATAACGCTGGATGTCCTCCGTGAGATATCCCTCGCGCTTTTTCTGTACAAATTGCAAATATTCGCTGCCCCACGTTGTCTTTCCGCTGTAAAAATGAATGAGCGTCCGATCCTCCCTGCATTCCAGATCGATCTCCACCCGGCGCGGCGCGGTTTGCCCTTGCAGCAGAGCGGAGATCACGCAATATATCGCGCGCTCGATTTGCACCGCGTTACAGGCGACCATGTGCATCTCCGGAATCTCGCGAAGCGTGATTTTCCCGCTTGTTTCAGGCAGCGCGCGGTTGATTTGCCCCTCCACGCCATGCAGCAGCCGGCAAATATCGCAGCTTGTATGGAAAGAATTTTCCCCGCGGCCGCAGAGATATTCCGCCTCTTCGCAGATCATTTCCGCGCTTTTCAACGTAGAAAAACAGCGCTGGTTGATGATTTCAATATATTTTTCCACGCCTTGATAGACATCGCCCGGCAGTCGATGCCGCAGAGTTTCAAGCGCGGTCGTCACCGTGGTCATCGGATCTCGGAACAGAATTGCAAGCGATCGGATCGTTTGCGCAGAAAATTGCGCGCGGCGCTTTTGCTCCGCCTCAGAACACAGCGCGTGCAGCAGCAGAACATAGCCGCCCGACATTTTTATCGCGTGAATGACCGTGCTCCGCCCGGCGACCTCCACATTCTCATAAACCGCGTCATCTGCCTGCTCCAGCCCTGCGCGGATCTGCGCAAGCAGCTCAGGATCGAGAACTGCATCGATCTTCCGCTCGGTCAAATTCATGGAGAACCACGAATTGACCGTCTGATTCGCATGCATGATCACATCGTGTTTAATAATCAAAAGTCCTTCCGGCGCTCGTTCGTAAAATGAAATCAGTTGTGAACAAACCAAATCGTCCGCCTTTCTCTCATTCTTTGATGCATTCCGCACGTTCAAGGTATCGCCTCCTGAAAAATTTATGGTTCATTCGAAGTTATTATACTCCTTTTTGGTAAAACGCACAATATTTCTGATAAAAGTTTTCAAAAAGATGTGTCGATTTTTTAACAAAAAAACTTGTAAACGAGCGCAATTTAGTATATACTATCAGTTGAACTGTTATTGCGAATAAAAAACAGGAGGAAAACAAAATGAGTATCAAAATTGGTATCAATGGTTTTGGCCGCATCGGTCGTCTGGTTTTCCGTTCGAACATCAACGCGTCTGACGTTGAGTTTGTCGGCATCAACGATCCGTTCATCGATCCGGAGTACATGGCGTACATGCTCCGTTACGATTCGATGCATGGTCAGTTCGATGGCGAGATCAGCTACGATGCAAACTCCATCACCGTAAACGGCAAGAAGATCATGGTCTATGCTTGCAAGGATCCGGCAGAGATTCCGTGGAGCGAGTGCGGCGCAGAGTACGTCGTAGAGTCCACCGGCGTCTTTACGAAGAGCGAGGCGGCAAGCGCGCACTTCAAGGGCGGCGCAAAAAAGGTTGTCATCTCCGCTCCGTCGGCAGATGCTCCGATGTTCGTTATGGGCGTCAACAACGACACCTACACGAGCGACATGAACATCGTTTCCAACGCGTCCTGCACCACGAACTGCTTGGCGCCGATCTCCAAGGTATTAAACGATAAATTCGGCATCATCGAAGGTCTGATGACCACCGTTCACTCCACCACCGCTACCCAGAAGACGGTTGACGGCCCGTCCAAGAAGGACTGGAGAGGCGGCCGCGCTGCTGCGGGCAACATCATTCCGTCCTCGACCGGCGCTGCGAAGGCTGTCGGCAAGGTTATTCCGGAATTAAACGGCAAGCTCACCGGTATGTCCTTCCGCGTTCCGACGCTGGACGTTTCCGTTGTTGACCTGACCGTTCGTCTCGCGAAGGAGACCACGTATGAGGAAATCTGCAAGGCGATGAAGGAAGCTTCTGAGACCTCGATGAAGGGTATCCTCGGCTACACCGAAGACGCTGTTGTTTCGTCCGACTTCTTAGGCGAGGTTCGCACCTCTGTCTTTGATGCGGATGCAGGCATCATGCTCTCCCCGACCTTCGTGAAGGTCGTTTCCTGGTATGATAACGAGTGGGGTTATTCCAACAAGGTTGTCGACCTCATCCGTCATATGTACTCGGTTGACCACAAGTAAGCTTTGCTTTTATAAAAATATCCTGCGGGAAAACCGCAGGATATTTTTTATGATCAAAAATCACAGTCTTCGGGATAGAAAAAAGACACAGTGCCTGTATTCTGTTTGGACTATACCCCCAAAAACGGACAGTGAAAAAAAGCACCTCCTGTTGTAGAATAGAAACTGCAACAGGAGGTGCTGTCATGTCCAGACAATATACAAAAGTAGAGACGCTTAGCGAAGAAGTGTTCCGGCGAAAAGCCGCAGGAGAAACGAACCGAGAGATCGGTGCCCGTTTCGGGCTGAGTAAGGAGCAAATAAAAGGTCTCGTCAAGCGCCAAAACCGCAAACAGCGACTGATCGCCAACGGCTATGTTCCGCAACCGAAGGGTCGGCCGCGCAAAGGTCTGCTCAATGAAGAACAAAAGCGAAATAACGAACTGATTGAACTGCGCATGCAGGTGGAGCTGCTGCGAAATTTTCTGTCCGAAGCTGGGAGGAGGTGAAGCTGAAATACCGTGTGATCGAGCGTTTTCGCGGAAAATATCCGATCGGACTAATGTGCCGTATATTTGAAGTTTCCCGCAGCGGCTACTATGCCTGGCGAAAACGGCAGGGCAAGCCAGCCAGAGATCAATGGCTTATTGATCTGATCATCGACTGCCAACAGCGTTGTAAACAAACCTATGGCTGCCGCCGTGTTCGCCGATGGCTGAAACGACAGCATGGCAAAAATGTCAATCTCAAAGCCGTTTTGCGTGTAATGCGCAAGCTTGATCTGCTTTCACAGGTACGCCGCCGCAAGCCGTATCGGCATTACCAACAGGCCGTCCGAATCTGTTGTAGCGCGCCTTTGCCCAACCGTTTCCTAACCGCTTGATATTACCTATATTCCTACAGCCAACATGTGTGCCGTGCCGGATCTGTGTGGGAAAATGGTTTTGGCTTACCGGATCGGCGGCGATATGACCTCTTCACTGGTGACGGATACCATTCGGGATGCCTGCAAAAAAGAGAAGGTCGCTGATGGACTAACCCTCCACAGCGACCGAGGGTCACAATACACATCACAAGCATATTTTGACCTAAACCAAGA
>CAKUEM010000036.1 GCA_934646115.1 uncultured Oscillospiraceae bacterium | reverse complement strand
CCGTCCTTCGTGATCTTAAGCTTGCCCTGACCGTCGCCCTCAAACGTGCCGTTCGGGAACGTCACGCTGCCGAGCTTATTGCTTGCCGTTGTTTCATCCGGGCTTGCCGCGAAGGTGGTTTCATCCTCTTCCGGCTTCGGCTGAGGCTGCGGCTGAGGTTGCGGCTGAGGCTGCGGCTGCGGACTCGGCGTGCCGCCGCCACCTGTCCCACCACCGCCGGTGGTGCGGTTGTACACCTTGATCGGAACCGACTTGCTCACAGAGAACACGCCGTCGCTCACGATAAAGGTTGCAACGTTATCGCCCAGCTGCGAGGAATCCGGGATCCAGGTGAAGGTCTGCGTATCCGCATCGAAGTTCGCGCCGCGCGGCAGCTCGCCTGCCGAATAGGTCAGCGCATTGCCGACCGGGCTTTCCGCAATGACCTGGAACTTCAGCTCACTGCCCGCCTCGACCTGCTTACTCTCGATCTCCAGGAAATACGGCTCATTCGCGCTGGTGATGTTCAGCGGGATAACAAACGAATCGCCCGCCGCGACCAGGTAATTGTAGCCCGCGTTCAGGTCGTCCGCGTCCTTCGTGCTGGTGATGAACGAAACATCGCCCATATCAAGCACATAGCGGCCGTTGCCCGCGCTGGTCACGTTGTTGATCTGGTAAACCGCGTTCTCGGTCAGACCGTTCTTCACGCGGATGTGCTTGCCAACAAGCTTGGAAGCGTCCACGTTCTGGTCAAACTCAACCGTCATGTTGTTCTGACTGGTCAACTCCTTGGTAAAGTCAACGACCTTACCGCTGTACGATGCAATACCGCTCACGTCTGCGATCTGCGTCGCATCGTTTGCGTAGGAGTAAACGATCTCGCCGCCATTCACCGTGCACACGCCAACGAAGCCCTGGAAGTCAAACATGTTGTCTACACGATAGCGAATCGCATTGTTCGTTGCATACACAACGTAATCAATGTTGCCATCTTTGCGGGTGATCTTGATCGCCTTTGCGGTATCGGTCACCTGCGGCTTATCGCCACCGACGCGGCTGATCTCGACCTGCTCCATATGGTCGATATAGCGCTCGCCGTTATACGGCTCATACACCGTGGTAAAGAGCGAATCGAGGTCCTTACCGGTGCGGCGCGCCATTGCAAACTCCAGCCACTCGGGGTTGCCGTCACGCTGCGGCGGCTGACCGCTTGCGATCGCAAGCTCAGAAAGGTCAAAGTCGTTGAGCATGCTCACGCGGAGATGGAGATCCATATCCTTCTTGAGCTGGTCGCGGAAGTCTTTGATCTTAAAGTCAACAGCGACCTCATTGCCCGGGTTGCTTGCACGGCGCACGTTCTTCAGATACGTGGTACCGTTGCTGTAGCCCGGCGTCTGATACGGAACTTCCGGCCCTGCGTAGCTGCCCATTGGCTGCGAAACAAAGCTCAAGTTCTCGGTTTCATAGATCTCATCGCTCATCGCGTGGAAGTTATAGAGATGGTCGTTGCCGCCCTTGACACGGAAGAAATCCACGCCGTAGCTGATCTCATCATTCACGCGGATCATCACGACGGTTCTGCGGTAGATGCCGTTCGGATCCGATGCGGTGCCGTTGGTCACGGTCTTCGGCGCATCGATATCCATCAGCTTCACGCGGCCTGCATCGTCAAAATGCAGCGGCGTGCTGTTCTGGCGCGGAATCGCGCCCTTGATCGTGTAAGACCGCGGCTGGTTGAGGCGCTGGTTATTCACCATAACCGTATTATGGTTGATCGAGCCCATGCCCCAGTTCACGCTCTTGTCAGAGCCGTCCGCCGTTTCCGGATAGCCGAGATCCGGCGAGATGTTCATGCCGTATGCCTCGATGCCGAGGTTGAGCACGTCGGCATGCTTATGGCTGTTCGCGCCGCCCCAATACAACCAGAAGTCGCGCTGGGTATCAAGCGCCTTCGCACTGTCTGCCGCCGGGATATACGTACCGTCGCGCAGGATGCTAAAGCCATAGCCCGCAAGCATCTGGCTGCGGTCGAAGTCATACTCGCCATACTGGTCGATGACCGCCTGTACATCCTCTGCCGCACGCTCCGGATCCTTGGTATACTTGTCGTAATGCAAGCCCTTCGTCGTGCCGCCGTTGAACGCATACGCGATCTGCGCAAGCTCGATATCGCCGGTATACATAAACGCCTTGAGCGCCGAGGACGGACCCTGGATAAAGCCATCCTTACCGGTCGCGCCCGAGTCGCCGATCTGCGCAGTCGCGCGGCGCGTCAGCGTCAGCGGTGCGAACGCCTTATTCATCTTGACAAAGCGCGAGTTATTATACATATCGCCCGCCGCATAGGTCTGATAGCCCGCAACGTAATCCGCAATGCGAACCAATGCGTTGAGCCAGAGGACGTTATAGTTCGGTCCGCTCTCCGCGCCCAGACCGTCGCGGTCGACCATGTTGATGATCTGCGCCTGCACGTTACCGCCGCTTACATAATCTGTGCCATAATCGTCGGTACTGCTGGCGTAAACCCAATCGAGAATTTCCTTCGTGTCCGGCATGGTATCCAGAACAACGCCGGTGATCGCCGCAAGCGACTGATGCATACCGAAGTTACCATGGATGTTGCCGTTGAGGATCGACTTGTAGTTCTCGCGCAGGAGATGATCCTCGATATGCTCGCGCACATCAGCCGGAGTTTCCTTCGCGCAGCCAACATCATATTTATCTGCGTGCGCCTGGATGGTCTGCATGACCTGCGGATCATCATACATGTTATAGAATGCGTCGTAGCTGTTCGTGAACGAGCTCGAGATCGAGTAGGTCCAGATACAGCCAACCATCTTACCCTTCGGGGTAGTCGAGTCGGAGTTGAAGAAGTTCGGGAAGAACGGCGCGATCTCCATATCCGGATACACATCCGCGACACGGTCTACGAGGACAGCGCCCACGCGGCCGTACTTCGCATCGCCGGTGTAGAGATACGCCTCACGCATGGTCTCAGACACATCCTGCAGGATGCCGCCATATTCCATCGTGCCGAGGTCATACCAGATGCCCCAGTGGTTGTAGTATGCGATATAGGTATGCGTTTCTTCCTGCGGCTTGTTATTCGTGCCGGTGATCATGTTTCCGGTGCGATAGCCGTAGCCATCGTCAACGCCCCAGCCTTCGCCCTTATCCGGATAGAGGATATTCTTCAGATATCCATCCTCGCCGGCGGCAACAAGCTCTGCGTTTTTCTGCTTTGCAAGCTCATAGCTCCAGTTGCCATGCTCGTCGATACCGAGCTCATAGAAGCTGCCGAAGTCGTTCGACGGGAACTGACGGCGGCAATCCGGGCACTGCACCTTCCACGGCATGTTGATCGGATCTAAGATCCAGCCATAGTTACCATATTTCACGCGCAGATCACAGCCGCAGAAACGGCAGTAATACGCGTTCGGATCCCAACGGTAGCCGACGGTACAACCGCGTGGCAACTCCTGCGTGGTCACGAAATCTTCAAAGTTGACGTTCAGCGCGAGGTATTTATCCGCCTTTTTCACGGTAGCATCCATGTTCTCGCGCGCCCAGCTATACTTCTCTGCGTTCTCGCGCAGTGCAGACACGCGCTCATCAGTGAAGTAGCTCGCTGCGGTCTTGCCCGCGGAGATGTTAAACAGCAGCGTGCCCACATAGGTCTGACCTGCCAGCTCAACCGTGACCTCAACCTCAGCCTTGCCCAGCGCGACCGGAAGCACATGTCCGGTGCTGCTGACGGTGATGATACTCTCATTCAGGCTGCGATAGGTGATCTGCGCGTTGGTCATATCGACGTTGCTTTCGCCGGTCTTAAGCTGCGCGGTGATCTGCGCGCCCGTTGCATCATTCGGCTTTAAGCTCGTGATATCCGCGCTGAGAATAAGCTCAGTCGCCGCGCCGGTCACAGTAACCGGGACGGTGGTCGTCACGGTGTTTCCGTTAAACGTTGCGCTGACCTTTAAATTGGTCATGCCATTGCCGATACCGGTAATGGTCGTGCCGTCGATCTTCACGATGCCTGCGCTCTCAGCCTCAACCTTGATCGTAACGCTCTTCGCATTCAGCGTGCGTCCGTTCTCGGTCTTTGCCTCGGTCATAAGCTCCGTGCTCTTGCCCGCTTCCAGCGTGTTGCTCTCAAGGCTTGCGCTGACCGAGCCGATCTTCTGATCATCCACGGTGACCGCGAGGGTCTTTACTTCCTCTGTGCCGCCGTTATACTTCCCGGTCAGGCGGAGCGTTGCCGACCCTGCCTTCACCGCGATCAGGCGACCGTTTTCAACCTTCACCGCGTCGCCCGTGATCTCGAGCTTCGCGTAATTATCGGTGTTTGCAGCATTGCCTGCGAACAGGTTGCCGAAATTGCAGGGCGAACCGTCGCTCATATAGCCGCCCGCCTTGATCTCGCAGGATTCGCCCGCGGCGAGCGTGGTCTGCTCCGCCTCAAGGCGGAAGCCCTTAAACGTCGGCTCAGTCTCCACCGGAGTGAAGCGCATGCTGCCGATATAAAGCGTGCAGTGATTGCTCTCTGCGCTGATGCGGCGGAACGTGACCGTATGCACGCCGCGCGAGAGCGCAACCGTGTTCATCTGCACGGTCGGTCCCTGCAGCACATTCGCCGTGCTGTAGAAGTCATACTCGCCGACATACTGCTTATCGACGTAAATCGCGGTGCGCGCGCCCGCGCCATACAGTCCGCCGTCGACCCGCAGCTCATATACGCCGCTGTTCGCGATCTTCACGTCAAACGTGATATCCGAGTTGAACTCCTGATTGGCATCGTTGAGATACTGCGCGCCAATGCCGTATACCTGATAGCGGAAGCGTCTGCCCGAAACCGCCGCGTCGTTATACACGTTCTCCGGCGTCATCGAGCGATTCAGACCCCAGCCCTCATTGAGCGCCGAGGACGCAAGAATGCCAACTGCCTGGGTCTTGGGATCTCTGAAGTTGATGTAATGCTCCACCGGGTCGCCCGCAGGCTCTTCGGTTTTGATCATCGAGATCGTGACCGGCTCGGTAACAAGCTCCTGCTGGTCGCCATCCGCCGGGATCTTCGCGCGAACGGTAACAGAACCGATCGCATTCGAGGTCAGCGTATTGCCGGAAAGCGTTGCCGCATCCGCCGGATCAGCCGATACGATCTCAAATTCTCCGCTTGTCACGCTGTAATTTCCGCCGCCCAGCAGCGTACCGGTGATCGAAAGCGCCTGACTGTCGCCCACTTCCATCACACTCAGCGCGGAAAGCGCAGCGCTGGTTTTGACCGGATCGTTTAATACTTTTACTTTTACGCTTGCTTTGCGCAGCACGCCGCCGATCTCAAGATAAGCGGTGATCGTTGCGCTGCCCTTGCCCTTCGCGGTCACAACGCCCTGCGCGTCCACAGTAGCAACGCTCGGCGCGTCGCTGACGTAATACGGGGTCAGCGTGGAAAGATCCATCACGGTCCCGTCCATCTGATACGCGTTGAGCGTGAGCGCAGTGGTCTCGCCCGCGGAAAGCTCGTCTTTCTCAGAAAGCAGCTCCATATAATCGAGCGCATTTTTATACACAACGGTGAGCGGAATGGTCACGCTCGCCTGGCGCCCATCGATCGTGGTGTTGACCGTGACCGACGTGCTGCCTTCCTTGATACCCGTCACAGCAAGAACCGCCGTGTTATCTGCATTCTTCTTGATCTCCGCGCTGAGGATGTCCTCTTTTGCAACGGTTGCGGTCAACTCGGTCGCCGAAGCGAACGTCGTCTCCGCGCCGTCCAGCGTCGGATGCAGCGGGATCTCAACCACATTGTCGATCACCGCGCGGCTGATATCGTCCGCATGGAGATACAGCTCGGTCTCCTTCGGCGCGATCAGCTGGAAGTTGCCAAGCAGACCGAAGCCTGCGCCGGCGTTCGGATCTTTGCCGATATTGTTGACCGTGATGATATACTCGCCAGCCTCCAGCGTGACATTGCGCAGGTGCTTCGTCGTGTCCCACTGATTGCTGCCATACGTGTCCTCCACGCCGAGGTAGTATTTCTGCGCCATCGGATTTTCCGCATCTGCCGGCGCAAGATATGTCTCAATAATACCGCCCTGCGTGAATCTTGAATACTGCGTGGTGAAGCTATACACGCCGGAGACCGGAACGCGGATGCGCAGTCTGCCCCAGCCGTATAACAGCTTCAAGCCGTAAATCGCTTCGCCGAGGTTAAAGTCAGCGACCGGCTCTTTGTCCTCATAGATAAACGGATCGGTCCAGCTGGAGTAGGTCGTGCCCTTATTGATCTCCTTCGGAGAGCCCATCGTGGTCTGCTCCCAATCCGTGACAGTAGAAAGATCAAACTCCGGCTTGTAGTTCATAAACAGCTTTCTCATGTCATAAATGAACTTCGCCTCGCGCACGCTCACGTTATACGTTGCGCTAACCGTCTCGCCCTTGTAGTTGGCAGAGATCGTGACCTGACCCGAGCCGACTTTCAGACCGCGCAGAACCAGCCCATCCGCCGAGATGCCCTGCACGGTGAACGTGCTCGTTGCGGAGGAGGTCGCCTTCACGTCGGTCAGCTCAGAGAATGCGATCGGCGTGCCGGCCTTACTGAACGTGACCGGAATGGTCGTATTATTATTGATATAGATGATCGGAACGGTTGCGGAAATTTCAGCCGACGGCTCTTTCACCGTAATGTTGATCTGCTTCTCCGCCTTCTCGCCCTGATGCTCCGCCTTGAGCGTGATCGTCGTGTTGCCCGCCTTCACGCCGGTAAGCTCGATGCCGCCGTTGCCCATACTGTTCTTAAGCTTCACGACCCCATCGACCGGGATCTGTGTGGTAAATCTTTCCAGATCGCGGAACGGAACGTCCACACCGTTAAATGTCGCAGAAATCGGAACGGTTACATCCGTGCCGAGATATATGGTTGTATCCGCCGCCTCGATCGAAAGCGGATTATAATACTTAAACGAAATGCCGTTGATAACGGTCAGGAAGCGATCCGTCGCCGTGCGGTCGATCTCGTTGGTCAGATGGAACGCATACTCGCCCGCCTCAAGCTCCAGCGGCTCATCCGCAAGATCATATGCCTTGGTCTCGCTCGTGCCCTCCGCCTGAACCTGCGTTACCAGGAGCGGCTCGCCTGCAAGCGCGCCGTTTTCGATCTTATAAAGACGAATCGTCGCGTCCTTGGTCAGCTTATCGCGATACGGAACGACCTGCGGAATGTACTTGCCGGCAACCGGCACGTGCAAACGAAGCGTGACCGTGCCCTTCATGCACATCGCCATACCGTAGATCTTATTACTCACGTAGCCAACGTAGTTGTTGCCGCCCGTTACGGTGGTGTCCATAAACGCCCACGAATCGGTCACGATGGATTTATTCAGCTCCTCGATCGAATCCTTCGTGGTCTTGGCGTAACTGATCGTTTTGAAATAATCGGTAAACGGTGTAATAACGCCGGTGTCGCCTTTCTTTAAATCGAAGTACAGATCACGCGGCTTCTCTTCCGGCGCAGTGTCCGAAAGAACCTTCACGTTGATGCGCGCGTCCGCGCTGGTGCCGTTCTTATCGGTAACCTTAACGGTCAGCGCAGTCATGCCCTCGCTCACGCCATGGATCGAGACCTTCAGCCCCGTCGCGTCCTTCTGCACGTTAGCGGTAGCGATCCCGCTCTCCGCAAAGGTCGGCACCGCGTTGCACGTTGCATAGTCGACAACCGCGTTATCAGAATAGCTGAGATCCAGCACAGTCATAACGTCCTCGCCCGCCTTCACGGAAACGATACCCTTCGAATCCGCAAATGCAGCCGCAAGCTCCGCCGTGACGCTCGAGCTGTCTTTTAAGATCAGCTTGTTGATCACGCAGTTCTGATCCTTATCGCCCGATGTGACCTCGGCGCGCATGATATACTCGCCGGCAGAAAGCGTGACCGCGGCATCGGAAAGCGCGACCTCGGAATCCTGCGCCTGGTTGATCGGGATAGCCTTCGTGCAGATCAGCTGACCCACCGTGTTGTTCGCCTTATCATATTCATACAGCGAAACAGCCGCCGGACCGGAGGTGTATCTGCTCACCTCGGCATACGGGATGTAGCTGCCGCCCTTATCGAGCTTCAGCTTCAGCTGATAGTTGCTTTTGCGCTTCAGCCATAAGCCCTCTTTGCCGGTGATCTTTAAGTACATGACAAAGTTGTTGCCGCCCGCAGCAGTTGTGGAATGGAACTCCCACGGCTCCGTCACGACACTCGTGTTCATTTCTGAGGCGCTGCCCTTTGTTGTCATAGCATAGGTGATCGCCTTCGCTTCGTCCATCGTGCCCTGTCTGCCCTGGTACGCCTTGACAAAATCAAATACGATATTGTCAGAGCCCGTGCCATCAGCCGCGGCAAGACCGGGCGCCATGCCGATGATCATGCAGACAGCCAGAAGCATGGAAACGATGCGATTTGTCAGATGCTTCTTCATTTCTTCAACTCTCCTTCTCTTAATATATAATTCCTGCGCTTTTGTTTGATGAAAAAATTCCTCCTCCCTCATGTGCTGCTTATGCGACAAAGCTTCCCGTATGTTAGATTGCTCGAACGATATGACGTATAAGAGCAAAACGTTCCGCACTATGAGATGAAAATTTTGGCAAACATTCACCCCTTTATCGCACAAAAGCTATATTCCCCTATTGTGTAACTACATATTACCACAAAAAATTTGACAATAATATTGTTTGATGTTAGAATTACATGGCTTCGTGTTATCGTTTTAAAAGGAGGCAGCATCACCGTGCAATCATTAAACCATATACAGTTATTATCGTTAAAATATCCCTATTTTATGGACATTCAGATCGGCGAGGCGCAGAACGACCCGCCGCATCCCGCGGGTTATATCTGCGGTCCGCTCATCCGCGACTTTTTTACCATGCAGCTGTGCACGGGCGGCAAGGGCGTTTTGACCAGCGACGGCAAGCAGCATACCATCGAGAAGGGGCAGCTGTTTGTCACATTCCCGAATACCGTGGTCGAGGAGCATGCAGACGAGGAAGAACCGTGGTCGCACTTATGGGTGCTGCTGCGCGGTGAAAAAGTGCGCGCATGCTTTGAATCGCTTGGCTTTTCGCCGAAAACGCCGGTGTTTTCCAAGCCGTTTAATTATTATATCGAGTCGTGCATGATGGATCTGATTTCGACCGGGCGCACGCAGGACGTGTTTAACCAGATCTATCAGCTGCGCTGCATCTGCAATATTTTGGTAGAGCTTTCCGTGCTGCACGGGCATACTCCCAAAACGTTGGACCGCGTCAATCTGTCCAACCGCTATGTGCATGACGCGATTCATTATATCGAGGTCAACTATGACAAGCGAATCACCGTGAATGATATTGCGACCAGCGTCGGCATCAACCGCAGCTATCTTTACACCCTGTTTAAGCAGCATGCCGGGATGTCGCTGCAAGATTATCTGATCACGTTCCGCATCAAAAAAGCGTGTACATTCCTCTCGTTTCCGGAGGCGTCGATCAGCACGGTCGCATACTCGGTGGGCTATGAGCCGCTGGTTTTTTCTAAAACCTTTAAGCAGATCATGGGCGTTTCGCCGCGCGAATATCGCAAGCAGATCCTGCGGCAAAACGGGAAAAAAGCGCAAGAAAAAAAGGCGTAGCCCGACCCGTCGGACGGCACGCCCCATTCTTTATAGTTACGCGCTGCGCGCAAAATAAAAAATCCGCTGAAAAGGGAATCCCCCTTACAGCGGATTTTTTGCATCTGAAAGGATTTGCACCTGCCCGCGATCAGCATCGCCCGGCATGCGCAAACAGCCTCAGCGCACGCGCCTAATCAACGATATCCACGGACACCTTAATCCCGCGGTTGACCGCAGCGGATTTCATGATCGCGCGGATCTCTTTTGCGATGCGACCATGCTTGCCGATCACCTTGCCCATGTCGCCGGGCGCAACGCGCAGCTCATACACAAACTCGCCGTCTTCACGCGCGACCTCGGTAACGCTGACGTCGTCCGGGTTCTCGACAAGGTTTTTAGCAATATAGGTAAGAAGTTCTACCATGTTTTCGCACCTCATTTCCATTAGAGCGCGCCGACGCGTTTCAGAAGCGATTTCACCGTATCGGTCGGCTGCGCGCCGTTCTTCATCCACTCAAGCGCACGCTCGGTATCGATCTTGATCTCTGCCGGCTCGGTCAGCGGATTGTAGGTGCCGATCTCCTCGATAAATCTACCGTCGCGCGGGAAGCGGGAATCCGCAACAACAACGCGGTAGAACGGAGCCTTCTTTGCACCCATTCTGCGAAGTCTGATTTTAACCATCTATCATTCACCTCCTACAGTGAGCGGTATGATATCTAATGCCCCATCGGGTCATTATACGAAAGGAAAACTGCTTTACATGCGCGCAAACACGTTGCCGCTCTAGGCATTTTATTTTTCCGCACATGCATTGCATAGCAAAGCAAATCTGCTTTACACTAAAACGGGAGGCGCATGCCGCCAAATCCCTTTTTCCGCTTGAGCTTTTTCATGTTGCCGCCGGTCATCTGCTTCATCATCTTGCGCGATGCCTCAAATTGCTTGAGCAGACGGTTCACATCCTCCACCTTCATGCCGCAGCCAAGCGCCACGCGCCGCTTGCGCGAGGAGGATAAAATGCTTGGATTGTCGCGCTCCTCCGGCGTCATGGAAAGGATGATCGCCTCGGTTTTCGAAAGCGCTTTTTCGCTGGTCGCCGCGTCAGGCAGCGCCGCTTTATTCACGCCGGGGATCATGCCGAGCAGCTCGGTCATCGAGCCCATGCTGCGCATCTGCACCATCTGGTCATAAAAATCGGCAAGCGTAAACGAATTTTGGCGGATCTTTTTCTCAAGCTCCGCCGCCTGCTTCTCGTCAAACGCGGTCTGCGCCTTTTCGATCAGCGACAGCACGTCGCCCATGCCGAGAATGCGAGACGCCATGCGCTCCGGATGGAACGGCTCGATCTGGTCAAGCTTCTCGCCCACGCCGATATATTTGATCGGCTTTCCCGTCACCGCACGGACAGAGAGCGCCGCGCCGCCGCGCGCGTCCCCGTCGAGCTTCGTGAGAAACACGCCGTCGATCCCGAGCATGTCGTTAAACTTGCTCGCGGCGTTCACCGCGTCCTGACCGGTCATCGCGTCGACCACCAGCATGATCTCATGCGGATGCACGGTATCTTTGATGCGAACCAACTCGTCCATCAATTCTTCATCGATGTGAAGCCGCCCCGCCGTATCGATAAATACCAGGTCGTTTCCATGCGATTTTGCATGCTCGATCGCCGCCTTTGCAATCGCGACCGGGTCGCCCTGCCCCTGTTCAAAAACC
Source organism: uncultured Oscillospiraceae bacterium (assembly GCA_934646115.1). Taxonomy (GTDB): domain Bacteria; phylum Bacillota; class Clostridia; order Oscillospirales; family JAAYXM01; genus RGIG7332. The sequence continues at coordinate 5,566 of CAKUEM010000036.1, read as the reverse complement.
GGGAGCTTTAACTGCGCCGCAACCACTTGCAGCTGTTTCACCGCCGCCGGGCGATACACGTCGCACGCGACAAGCAGCGGGCGCTTATTCTGGGTTTTTGCAAGATGGCCGGCAAGCTTTGCGATATTCGTCGTTTTTCCTGCGCCCTGCAGACCGACGAACATGACCACCGTAGGCGGCTGCGACGCGATGGTCAGCTTTGCATTCGTGCTGCCCATCAGCTCGGTCAGCTCTTCGTTCACGATTTTTACGATCTGCTGCGCGGGGTTAAGCCCCTCCAGCACCTCGATGCCGACGGCGCGCTCTGACACGCGGGCGATAAAGTCCTTCGCGACTTTAAAGTTCACGTCCGCCTCAAGCAGCGCCATGCGAATTTCGCGCATGGCCTCCTTGATGTCCTTCTCCGTCAGCCGGCCTTTGCTGCGCAGGCGTTTGAACGCGCCCGACAGCTTTTCGGTAAGCCCTTCAAATGCCATGTTTCCCTCCGGATCATTCTGCCAATGCGCGGGCGTGAGTTAAAATCTCCGCCGCGCAACGCTCTAGCTCTTCGTTTTTATAATTGCCCTCATTCACGGCGCGAATGCGCTCCGCCGCGTCTTCGATGTGCCGCACATGGTCTGACAAGCGCCCGAACTTTGCGGCAAGACCGAGCTTCTCCTCCAGCTGAGAAATCACCTGCTCCGCGCGCACGATCCCATCGCGCACGCCCTGCCGCGTGATGCCCAGGTGCTCTGCGATCTCGCCCAGCGACAAATCTTCATTATAATATAAATCAAACAGCTCGCGCTGTTTCTCCGTAAGGATATCGCCATAAAAGTCAAACAAAATAGTCATTTCATAGGATTTTTCTTTCATGAACGGATCCCTCCTTTTTGTAAAGCTAATCTACTTTACAAACGGTATTATACACGATGATACGGCGTTTGTCAAGAGCGGATTTTTATTTTCCGCGCGGGTCACACGCTCTCCTCCTGCTTGCGGAATAAATTCGAGGTCAAGATGTCGTTATACATCGCTCTCACGATGCGGCGCAGCTCGCCGGGGGCGCGTTTTTCCTGGCTGCACACGTTGATCACGCCCAAAAGCCCGTTGCACAAAAGCGCCGCGGTCTCGCGCGTGGGATACTGCGCGACCAGCTTGGTGTGCCGCTGCAAATAATCGTCCACGCTCGCGACCACGTGGTTAAAAAACGCCGAAAACAGGTAGGGGTTCTCCTCCGGCGTTGCGTGGGAAAAGAAGCGCACATTGCGATAAAACAGGCGCAGAATGCACTCTAAAAGGTTTTCATATCCGATCAGCCCGTCGCCGGTCGGGTTATTCATTTTTTGCAGCTCATGATAGTCCCGGTCCGCCTCGCGGATGTAATCCGCCAGCATCTCGTTGATCAGCGCATATTTGTTGTCGTAATACGTATAAAACGTAATGCGGCTGGTCTGCCCGCGGCGGCACAGCTCCGCCACCGTGATCTTCTCAAACGGCGTTTGCTGCAGCACCTCGATCAGCGTTTCCTTGATATTTTTTCGAGTCTTGACAATGCGCTTATCCACAGCCTTTTCCATTACACATCACCATATTCTGTATAAATATCATGCATTTCTCGCAGTACTATCATTGCATTTTTCCCATTTTCTGTGGTATATCATAGCTAAATAAGCACTAGCACGGCGCGCGAGTTCGCCGCGCAGACGGGCGGGTTATTCGCGCCAGTACAGCGCGCGAGTTCGCCGCGCAGACGGGCGGGTTATTCGCACTAGCACAGCGCGCGAGTTCGCCGCGCAGGCGGGCGGATTGCCCGTACTAACACGGCGCGCAAGTTCATCCACACGGGTCGATCGCAAATCCGTCTTTCGCACGCGGCGCAGCCGCGATGAGGTTGTTTTTGGCAAAATATCAGAGAGATTCCTCTCGCGCGTCGGCACGGCGCACGCGGCGCGTTCTTTCATCAGTTATTATAACACGTGTGCAGATAACAGTCAAATCGTTTGGCACGCACTGCATACAAGGAGGTATTCGCAATGCAGCACGCATTCATTTTATCCTGCGAATCCACGGTTGATCTTCCATATTCTTATGTATCGGGGCGCGGCATTCCGGTTTTGTTTTACTCTTATTCGATCGACGGCGTGGACTATCCGGACGATATGCTGCGCGATCCGGCGGCGCTGCCGCATTTTTACAAGCTGCTTGACGAGGGAAAAATGCCCTTGACCTCGCAGCTTAACGAATTCGCCTATGAAGAATTTTTCGAGCCGCTCGTGCAGCAGGGCGACGTGCTTCATATCGCCTTCGGCTCCGGCATGACAAGCTCTGTGCAAAACGCCGAGCTTGCGGCGCAGCGCCTGCGGGAAAAATATCCCGATCGCACGATCTGCGTGATCGATTCATTATGCAGCTCATCCGGCTACGGCATGCTTGTGGATTACGCCGCCGACCTGCGCGACGCGGGCGAAACGCTCGCCGTCACTGCCGGCTGGGTCACGGCGCACCGCCGGCGCGTTCACCATCAGTTTTACTCGACGCGGCTGGATTTTTACCGGCGCAGCGGGCGCATGTCCGGACCGACCGCCATGCTCGCAACGATTTTGAGCATCTGCCCGATCATGCGGCTGGACGACGCGGGCAAAATCATTGCATACGGCAAGATCCGCGGTAAAAGCAACGCGGTGAAAACCACAATCGACACGATGGAGCAGCACGCCGAGGGCGGCGTGAATTACAGCGGCAAATGCTTCGTGTGCCACTCGAACTGTCCGGAGGACGCGGAGCGCACGCGTGACGCGGTGCGCGCCCGGTTTCCGCATATTTCCGGCGAGATCCGCATCTGCGATATCGGAACGATCATCGCCTCGCACTGCGGACCGGGCACGGTTGCGGTGTTCTTCTTAGGCGATGAGCGCGCGCCGGAGAAATAGGCGTTCCCTGGCGCATGCCTCAAATTGCCCGATCTGCAAACCCTCTAAATATGAAACTGCCCCGGTTTGTGTGAAACACACAGACCGGGGCAATTCTTATTTTTTTCAGCAGATCTATTCGCCAAGCGTTTCAGAGAGCTTCTCGATCCCGCACCGCATCCGGCGCAGGCTCTCCTCCTTGCCGAGAATGTGCAGCAGCTCCACGCCGCCGCCCGGCGTCGTCTGCTTGCCGGAAAGCGCCGTGCGCAGCGGCCAAAGCACAACGCCGTTTTTCACGCCGAGCTGCTCGATCAAGCCGAACAGCGCCGCGTGGATGCCCTCAGCCGTCCAGTCGTCGATCGCTTCCACGACCGGCAGCAGACGCTCCAGCATATCCTTTGAGATCTTCTCATCGGTTTTCATTTTTTTATGGCAATACATCGCCGTGTCATACTCGGGCAGCGCATCGAAGAAATCCACCTTTTCGGGAATATCGGTCAGATGCTCGCAGCGCGGCTGCAACAACGGCGCGATCAGCCGCGTATCGATCGCGGGATTCTTCACCGTTTGGCGGATATACGGCTCTGCCAGCGCGTGGAACTGCTCTGCCGGCAGCGCGCGGATGTATTCGGCATTCATATAATCCAGCTTCTGGATATCAAAAATCGCGGGCGATTTCGAGATGCCCTTGATATCAAAGATCTCGACCAGCTCGGGCAGCGTGTAGATCTCCCGCTCGCCGCCCGGGCTCCAGCCCAGCAGCGCAACGTAATTGATCAGCGCATCCTTCAGATAGCCCATCGCAAGCAGGTCCTCATACGACGGGTCGCCCTTGCGCTTTGAGAGCTTCTCGGTCGCGTTTTTCATAACCGGCGCGCAATGCACATAGGTTGGAACGTCCCAGCCGAACGCCTGATACAGCAGATTATATTTCGGCGCGCTGGATAAATACTCCGCCCCGCGCACGACGTGCGTGATGCCCATCAAATGGTCATCCACCACGTTTGCGAAATTATAAGTAGGCATCCCGTCTGACTTGATTAAAATCTGATCGTCCAGCTCCTCGTTTTCGACCGTGATGTCGCCATACACCACGTCATGGAACGTGGTCGCGCCGGTGCGCGGCATTTTCTGCCGGATGACATACGGCTTGCCCGCGGCGAGATTTTTCTCAACCTGCTCGGGCGCGAGGCGCGCGCAGCGCCCGTCATAGCGGGCAAAGCCCTCGCCGTGCTCCTCCTTGCCGCAGAAGCAGTAATACGCCGCGCCGCGCTCGATCAGAAGCTTTGCGTAATCGAGATACAGCCCCGCGCGCTCGCTCTGGATATACGGACCGACCGGGCCGCCCACATCCGGGCCTTCGTCATAGTGCAGCCCGGTATCGCGCATGGTGCGATAGATCAGATCGATCGCGCCGTCGACATAACGCTCGCGGTCGGTATCCTCGATGCGGAGGATGAAATCGCCGCCCGCATGCTTTGCGATCATATACGTATACAGCGCGGTGCGCAGATTGCCGATATGCATATACCCGGTCGGGCTGGGCGCAAATCGGCAGCGCACCTTCCCCTTCGGGATCCGCGCCTCCATTGCCTGAAAATCAACCATTCCTTGTCAACTCCTTATTTTCCCTTCGCCCACGAATCCTTGAGCGAGACCGTGCGGTTAAACACCGGCTTCTCCGGCGAGGAGAGCCGATTGTCCACGCAGAAATAGCCGGACCGCAAAAACTGGAAGCTATCCGGGAACTGCGCGCCCTTCATGCACGGCTCACACTTTGCATCATGCAAAACCTGAAGCGACGCCGGATTTAAGTTATCCGTAAAGCTCTTCCCCTCCGGCACATCGCCCGGATCGGGCGTTTGGAATAAATTGTCATACAGGCGCACCTCCGCGTTGATCGCATGGCGCGCGCTGACCCAATGGATCGTGCCGCGCACCTTGCGCCCGTCGGGCGTGCCGCCCCCGCGTGACTCGGGATCGTAATCCGCATGCACCTCAACCACATTGCCGTCCTCATCGCAGCGATAGCTCGTGCAGGTGACGTAATAGGCGTATTTCAGGCGCACCTCATTGCCCGGATACAGGCGGCGATAGCCCTTCGCCGGCTCGATCATAAAATCGTCCGCCTCGATCCACAGCTCCCTGCTAAACGGCACCTCGCGCGCGCCCGCCTGCTCGTCCATCGGGTTGTTCTCCGCCTCGAAATATTCGACCTGCTCGTCCGGATAATTGTCGATCACGAGCTTGATCGGGCGCAGCACGACCATGCGGCGCGCCGCCTTTGCGTTTAATTCCTCGCGGATGCAATGCTCAAGAAACGCGAAATCCACCACGCTATATGTCTTGGAAATCCCGATTCGGTCGCAGAAATTGCGGATCGCCTCCGGCGTGTAGCCGCGGCGGCGCAGACCGGAGAGCGTGGGCATACGCGGATCGTCCCACCCGGCGACATGACCGCCCTCAACGAGCGCGCGCAGATAGCGCTTGCTCATCACGGTGTACGTCATATTCAGGCGCGAAAATTCCATCTGGCGCGGCGGCTTTTCAAAGCCCAGCTCGCGCACGACCCAGTCATACAGCGGGCGATGGTCCTCAAATTCGATCGAGCAGAGCGAATGCGTGATGCCCTCGAGCGCGTCCTGGATCGGATGCGCGAAGTCATACAGCGGGTA
>CAKUEM010000035.1 GCA_934646115.1 uncultured Oscillospiraceae bacterium | reverse complement strand
CAGATCGTACTGACGGCAGACGGCAATAATCAGATATGGGAGAAGTATACCTACGGCGCGGGACTGATCAGCCGGGAAAGCGCAACCGTGGCAGGCGGGTCAATGACCGCACGGAGCATCTATATGCGCAATGCGCACGGCGATGTGGTCGGCTTGACCGACAGCACCGGCGCGGTTTCAAAAACGTATGATTATGACGCGTTTGGCAACGAAATCGCGCCGGTAGACGGTGACCGTAATCCGTTCCGCTATTGCGGCGAGTTTTGGGATAACGATGCCGGAACCTACTATCTCCGCGCGAGAAACTATGCCCCAACCATCGGGCGCTTTCTGAGTGAGGATACGCATTGGAACGTCGGCAATATGATCTATGGTGACCGGGAATACGGCGAGGGCGAAAAGAAAGTTGCCGATATCCGCGCGATCAACCAAGCGCTTAATCTATATGCGTATTGCGTCAGTAATCCAGTGAGCTATGTTGATAGAGATGGCTATTTTGCAGCAACATTAGCGGCAGGAGCATCTAATTTTTGGAATCCTGTTGGATGGGTCTTGATTGGAGTCGGCATAGTAGCAACAGGTGTTTATTTATATAAAGAACATACGAAAAATAAGAGAAAAAGTACAGGTAATAAGCATCAGAAGGGACAAGCAAGAAATCAGCGGGATCATGGCGGCGAAAAAGGAGATGCCCGCAGAACACCAAGAAAAGATAAAAGGAAGTAGGAAATTTTTATGTTTGATAAAAAGATGGAAAATCAAATTCAAATTTATATTCAAAATAAATGGCATTGTTGTATTAAAAGAGAAAAAATTGATGATTGCTCTTTGTTTTGTATACCGCAGAAAATGTCAAAAGATTTATTATTATTAAGTTATACATATGATTTTCAATTTGATGGATATCAAATTATTCGAACGCGTGATATAACGTTTGTAAGACGTGAAGAGACAGAAGAACATTCTGAAATGATTTTTGAGAAAGAGAAAATATTTCAACCATATAGTTGTGTAATGCAAATCGAAATTGATAGTTTTTATACAATATTTCAACAATTAGTGAATCAAAATATTATTATTGAGTGTGAAAATAAAGAAGATCCAGCTTTTTTCATAGGTGAAATTATGCATGTTACTAATGACTCTGTAGATATTTGGAATTTTGATGGCGTTGGAGAATGGGATGAATTTCCGACAACTGTTAATTATGCAGATATAACATGTTTAACACTTGAAAGTAAATATTTAAATCTGATGTCAAAGTACACATCAGAAAGAAAAGCTTTGTTATAATATATTTTTTATATCAGTATTTGTCTGTGGATTTTTTCGAATTACTTTTTCTTTATTTTACGAAAATGCAGGATTGGTTGACTTAATGGAAAGGTGTTTTATATTGTTATTCATTGTTGCCGTGCTTATTGCACTCTATTTTGTGTCAGAATTATTGCTTTTTCGAAAATCACGAAAAGAAACAATTGATTTTTTAACAAAACTATTTTCTACTGATTTCAAATAAACCGACAGCACCGGCGCGGTTTCAAAAACGTATGATTATGACGCATATGGTAATGAAATCGCGCCGGTGCCGGGGGATCGCAATCCATTCCGTTATTGCGGCGAGTTTTGGGATAGCGATGCCGGAACGTACTACCTCCGCGCGAGAAATTATGACCCAACCATCGGACGCTTTCTCAGCGAAGACACCCATTGGAACGTCGGAAATATGATCTATGGTGACCGCGAATACGGCGAGGGCGAAAAGAAAGTTGCCGATATCCGCGCGATCAACCAAACGCTCAATCTATATGCATACTGCATAAGTAATCCGGAGAAATATGTGGGTAGTGACGGAGAAGCTGCAGCAGCTATCGCAGAAGGATTGCAGACTTTGGCTTTGATATCACAGCTTGCAGCACAAAAGGCGAGGTGGCGTTTGGGCTTCCGGCCATAAGAAAGAGAGCCAAGCGGATTCGGCTTGCGTTGGTCGCAAGAACCGAGGCTGCTTGGCTTTTTGCGCAATTTTTTAATTTGACTGCGCGCCGAGCAGCACGGGCTGAAGCTGCTTTCCAAGCAGCGCGGCGGAAAGCGCCTCCGGGATGCGCGCCATATCGGCAACCAGCGAGTTTGGCTTTCCTGCGGCATCGTCCTGCCCATAGGGAACAAAATAGACATGCCGCCGCGCGGCAAGCGTTCCGATATTTGCCGCGCTGGTATATAATCCGTCGTTGGTTGAAACCGCAAGCAGCAGCGGACGCGCATTGCGCAAATGCGCTTTCGCCGCCATGGTTACTGCGGTGTCGGTAATGCCGTGCGCAAGCTTTGCAAGCGTGTTTCCGGTTGCGGGGGCGATGATCAGCGCGTCGAGCAGGCGTTTCGGACCGATCGGCTCTGCCTCGGCGATCGTCGTGATGATTTCGCGGCCGCAAAGCGTGCGGATCGTTTCGTTAAAATCGGCGGCTTTGCCAAAGCGCGTATCGGTCGTGTAAGCCACGGGCGACATGATCGGCAGCACATCATAGCCCGCCGAAACGAGCGCCGCGATCTGCGGGATCACTTTGGAAAATGTGCAGAATGAGCCGCAGAGTGCAAACCCGATCGTCATGGTTTTGCCCTCCATTCGTCTAAAATATTATAAATCGTTTGTTTCATCACGCAGGCGGCAGTCACAGGGGCAACCTTTCCGGGCAGCGAGAGCGCCCAGATCGTTCGCACGCCGAGCTGTTTCGCCGCCGCGAAATTCACGCCGCCCGGCTTGGATGCCAGATCGATGACCAGGCAATCCTCGCGCAGTTCGCGAAGTAGCGCGCGGTCAAGCACCTCCGCCGGAACGGTGTTGAAAATCACATCAAATTCACCGAGCAGCCCGGAAAGCTGCGCGGTATGCGCGCTGTGATAGCCAAACGCCTCGATCCAGGCGATATCGCCGTATTTCCGCGCGGAAACCGTGACGTCTGCGCCGAAGCCGCGCAGATAATGCGCGAGCAGCTTACCGATGCGTCCATAGCCGATCACGAGACAGCGCGCCTGCCGCAGCGTGATGGCAAGCTCCTCCATCGCGAGCTGCACCGCACCTTCGGCGGACGGGATGGCGTTTGCCACGGAAAATTCCTCGCGCTCTAAGTAGTCGAAAAGCTGCACCCCGTTGCGTCCGGCTTTTTCAAATAAATTATGATCCACCTTGCCTGCAACCACGGTTTGTCCGGTTGCGAACAGATTAAAAACATCTTCCAGCAGGTAGGAATCCAGAGAGAGCGGCGCGTTTAACAGCCCTGCGCCATTCGTGACCGGGAGCGGCAGCACAACGCAATCCACGCGCCGCGCAAGCTCCTGCAGATTGTAACAGCGCGTTACAGCGCCGGTAAATTCATATTTATCCAGTGCATACGCGGAAACGGCATGCCCATCGGCAGAAAGCAGCTCCGCCAAATGGCACTGTCGCAGGTCTCCGCCCAGCACGGCAAAGGCTTTTTTCGTGTCCATAGTCGTTTTGCAGCACTCCTTTCTGCTCTATTATATTGACGCTGCGCCAAAGTGGTGCATCGTCCGAACTGGACTTTTTACCAAGCTCATCCGCGTGCTCCTGCAGGAAACTGTGTAAATCTACAAAAGTTTCAATTCGCACCGCAAAGACCTTGCTTTTTGCGCGAAAATGCACTAAAATAAGAATAGTTGCAAAGGGCGCGGGCGCCTTTGCCTCTTATCTTACTGCAAAGGAGTGTACCGCATGCAGAAGCAGCTGTGTTTTATCGGCGATTTGCATGGCTACTCGTGCAGCTTTTTGTCGTTCGCTAAAGAAGTGTAAATAGAAGTGTCGCTTTGCGGCGCTTTTTTATTTTTATCAGGAGGAATGAAGCATGGCGAAAAAGGTTGCCGTTGTCATGGGGTCAGACAGTGACCTTGCAACGATGAAGGCCGCGGTTTCTTGCCTGCGGGAATTCCACGTACCCTGTGAGGTTCGTGTGATTTCTGCGCACAGAACGCCGGGCGAGGCAGAACAATTTGCGAAAACAGCGGAGCAGGAGGGCTTCGGCGCAATCATTGCGGCGGCGGGCAAGGCTGCGCATCTTGCCGGGGTGATCGCTGCGTACACCACGCTTCCGGTGATTGGCGTGCCGATCAAAACATCGCTCATGGGCGGACTTGACAGCTTGCTTTCCATGGTGCAGATGCCGAAGGGGATCCCGGTGGCGACTGTTGCGGTCGATGGCGCGCAAAACGCTGCGCTGCTTGCTGTGCAGATGCTCGCGATCTCTGATCCCGCGCTTGCGCAGGCGATGCGCGAGTTTAAAGAAAATATGGCAAAAGAAGTTATGAAAAAGGATGCAGACATTCAGAAGGAGGTTTCTTTGTTATGAAAAAGTTAGAGCAGCTTTATGAGGGCAAGGCAAAAAAAGTCTTTAAGACCGATGATCCGGAGCTCTATATCGTGGATTATAAGGACGATGCGACCGCATTTAACGGCGAGAAAAAAGGGACGATCGTGGGCAAGGGCGTCATCAACAACCGCGTGACCAATCACCTGATGAAAATGCTCGAGGCGAAGGGCATTCCCACCCATTTTGTCAAAGAGATCTCCGACCGTGAGACCGTGGTGAAAAAAGTGACGATCGTTCCGCTTGAAGTGATCGTACGCAATATCGCCGCCGGCTCGCTCTCGAAGCGCCTTGGTCTTCCGGAGGGCACGAAGCTTGCGAAAACCGTTTTGGAATATAGCTATAAAGACGATGCGCTGGGCGATCCGTTTATCAACACCTATCACGTAATGGCGCTTGATCTCGCTACGCCGGAGGAGCTTAAGACGATCGACCGCTATGCGCTGAAAATCAATGAGATTTTATCGGATTATTTAAAGGATGCGGGCATTGAACTGATTGACTTTAAGCTGGAGTTTGGTCGCCTTTCAGACGGTACGATCGTCCTGGCGGACGAGATCTCGCCGGACACCTGCCGTTTCTGGGACAGCAAGACCGGCGAAAAGCTGGATAAAGACCGTTTCCGCCGCGATCTCGGCAACGTGGAAGGCGCGTATCAGGAGGTCATGCGCCGCCTGCTTGGTGAATAAATCGTTTGGGCTGCAACGGATTTGAAAGAAAGGCTTGAAAAGATGAAATACAGGGTGACACGGAAATATCACAAAGGGCCGGATAAGCTGCATGAGGAGTGCGGGCTGTTCGGCATTGCGGCTGCGGCGGATGAGCATATCAACGCCGCGGGCGAAACCTATAACGCGCTTTACGCCTTGCAGCACCGTGGGCAGGAGTCTTGCGGGATCGCAGCGTCAGACGGGACACGTATCGTATTCCACAAGGATTCCGGACTTGTGCCGGACGTTTTTCATGAAAACAATCTGCGCGAGCTGACCGGGGATCTTGCGATTGGGCATGTGCGTTATTCCACGACCGGGCTTGCGCATCGCGTGAACGCGCAGCCGATCGTGCTGAGCCACGTGTATGGGAACCTCGCGGTTGCGCATAACGGAAATATAGTCAATGCGCGCGAGCTGCGGCAGGATGTGGAGCGCCGCGGCGGTATTTTCCATACCAGCAACGACTCGGAAGTGATCGCATATATGATCGTGCGCGAGCGCATGAATTCCGACACGCTTGAGGACGCGGCGAAATGCGCGATGCAGTACCTGCACGGTGCATACTCGCTTCTGATCATGAGCCAGCGCAAGCTGATCGCCGTGCGTGACCCCAATGGTTTCCGCCCGTTGTGCATGGGGCGCATCGGGAAAACCGTGGTGTTCGCATCGGAAAGCTGCGCGTTTGACGCGGTCGGCGCAGAGTTTATCCGCGACGTAGAGCCGGGCGAGATCGTTGTGGTCGAGGACGGACGAATTCATTCAATGCATTGCGGGCTGAAAGCGCGAGAGTCGCTTTGCGTGTTTGAATATGTTTATTTTGCGCGACCGGACAGTGTGATCGACGGCGTTTCAGTTGATCAATCGCGGCAGGAGGCAGGGCGCTGTCTGGCGCGGCGGAATGAAAACGAGGCGGATATCGTAATCGGCGTTCCGGATTCCGGCTTGTCGGCGGCGATGGGCTTTGCGCAGGAATCCGGCATTCCGTATGGTGTAGGTCTGATTAAAAACCGCTACATCGGGCGCACGTTTATCCAGCCCTCGCAGGGACAGCGGCAGCGCTCGGTTCGAATCAAATTAAATGCGCTTGCGGCAACGGTTGCGGGCAAGCGCGTCATCATGGTGGATGATTCGATCGTGCGCGGAACAACCTGCGCGCGCATCGTCAGTCTGCTGCGCGAGGCAGGTGCGACCGAGGTACATATGCGCATCTCGTCGCCGCCGTTTTTGCACCCTTGCTTCTTTGGCACGGATGTGCCGGATCGCAGCATGCTGATTGCCCATAATCGCAGCATTGAGGAGATCCGCAGCATCATCGGGGCGGATTCGCTCGATTATCTGCGCGTGGAGGACCTGCCGGAAACGGTGCGCGGGCTGAAGGTCGGCTTCTGCAATGCGTGCTTTACCGGCGATTATTCGATCGAGGTTCCGGACAGTCTTGAAAAAACGGCATTTGAAGGGAGCGCGGCAGACAATGAGAGATAGCAGAAGCGAAAGCTATAAAGCGGCAGGCGTAGACGTAACCGCGGGCTACCGTGCGGTGGAACTGATCAAATCCCATGTGGAAAGTACATATAACAGCGGCGTGCTGAGCGGGATCGGCGGATTCGGCGGTCTGTTCGCGCCGGATCTTTCCGGCATGAAGCGCCCGGTTTTTGTGTCCGGGACAGACGGCGTGGGAACGAAGCTGCGCCTTGCGTTTTTGCTTGATAAACATGACACGATCGGGATCGATTGCGTAGCGATGTGCGTGAACGATATCGCGTGCTCGGGCGCAATGCCGCTGTTTTTCTTAGATTATCTTGCACTCGGTAAAAATATCCCAGAGCTGGTCGAGCAGATCGTTTCCGGTATCGCAGAGGGCTGCCGCCAGGCGGGCGCGGCGCTCATCGGCGGCGAAACTGCGGAAATGCCGGGCTTTTATCCGGTGGGCGAATATGACGTGGCGGGCTTCTCGGTCGGTATGGTTGATTATGACGATATCATCGATGGCAAGCAGATCGCTGCGGGCGATGTGCTGCTCGGCGTTGCGTCAAGCGGCTTGCATTCTAACGGATATTCGCTCGTGCGTCATGTGTTTGATATGAAGCGCGAAACGCTTGAACGCCATGTGGAAGAGCTGGGCTGTACATTGGGCGAGGAGTTGCTTCGTCCGACGCGCATTTATGTGAAATCGTTAAATACGCTCACGCGTGCCGTGCGTGTGAAGGGTATTTCCAACATCACCGGCGGCGGATTTTATGAAAATATTCCGCGTATGCTGCCGGAGGGCGCGTGCGCGAAGATTGAGAAGGGCGCCTATGAAGTGCCGGCGATCTTCCGCCTTCTCGAGAAAACCGGAAATATTCCGGAGCGTGATATGTATAACACGTTTAATATGGGCATCTCGCTTGTGCTTGCGGTCAGCCGCGAGGACGCGGACCGCGCGATGAAGATTTTGTCTGATTGTGGCGAGCGCGTGTGCGTGCTGGGCGAGGTCGTGCAGGGCGAGCGGGGCATTTGCTTATGCTAAATGTTGCGGTTTTGGTCTCGGGCGGCGGCTCGAATTTGCAGGCGATCATCGACGCGAAGGCGGCGGGGCGCCTGGAAAACGGAACGCTGTGCGCGGTGATTTCCTCAGGGAAGGACGCGTATGCGCTCCAACGCGCCGAGGCAGCGGGGATTCCGACCTATGTGGTCGAGCGCAAAGCGTATTCAGACAGAGCAGCTTATACCGATGCGATCCTTGCGCAGCTGGAAGCGGTGCAAGCGGAGATCGTTGTGCTCGCAGGGTTTATGTATATCCTGTCGCCTAAGTTTTGCGAGGTGTATAAAAACAAAGTGCTGAATGTGCATCCGTCGCTCATTCCAAGCTTTTGCGGCGATGGGTTTTATGGTCTGCGCGTGCATCGCGCGGCGCTTGACTACGGCGTGAAGCTGACGGGGGCAACCGTGCATTTCGTTAGCGAGGTGACCGACGGAGGACCGATCATTCTGCAAAAAAGCACGGAGATCCTTGAGGATGACACACCGGAAACCCTGCAAAAGCGCGTTATGCGCGAGTGCGAGTGGGTCATTCTGCCCGAGGCGCTGCGCCTTTGCTGCGACGGGAAGGTCAAGGTTGAAAACGGAAAAGTGAAAATTTCAAAATAAACACGTGATTTTGGAGGAAAGAGCATGAAAAGACGTGCGATACTCAGCGTATCGGATAAAACCGGAATTGTAGAGTTTGCAAAGGGTCTGGAGGCACAGGGGTTTGAGATCGTGTCTACGGGTGGAACGGCGAAAGTGCTGCGCGAGGCGGGCGTTGCCGTTACCGGGATTTCGGACGTGACCGGCTTTCCGGAATGTCTGGACGGACGCGTAAAAACGCTGCATCCGCTTGTTCATGCGGGCATTCTTGCTATGCGCGGCAATCCGGAGCATATGAAGCAGGTAGAGGAGCTTGGCGTCACGCTGGTTGATGTGGTGGCGATCAATCTCTATCCGTTTAAACAGACGATTTTAAAAGAGGGCGTACAGTTCGAGGAAGCCATCGAAAATATCGATATCGGCGGTCCAACCATGATTCGTGCGGCGGCAAAAAATTGGCAGGACGTTTCGGTCGTGGTCGATCCGGCGGATTATGCGCGCGTGCTGGCGGAGCTGGAAAACGGCGGTGTAACGCTGGATACCAAGCGCCTGCTTGCGTATAAAGTATTCGAACACACCGCGAGCTATGACGCACTGATTGCGGATTATCTGCGCAAGCAGCTTGGTCTCGGCTTCCCGGAGGTGTATACGCCGACGTTTGAAAAGGCGCAGGAGCTGCGCTACGGCGAAAATCCGCATCAAAGCGCGGTATTTTATAAAGAGATCGGGCATTTTGACGGGACGCTCGCGGCGGCGAAACAGCTGCACGGCAAGGAGCTTTCTTATAACAATATCAACGATGCGAACGGCGCGCTTGATCTTGTTAAAGAGTTTGACGCGCCGTGCGCCGTGGCGGTAAAGCATGCAAACCCTTGCGGCGTAGGTGTTGCAGAGAATATTTACGACGCGTATAAAAAAGCGTATGAGGCAGACCCGGTTTCGATTTTCGGCGGGATCGTTGCGCTCAATCGCCCGTGCGATGCGGCGACTGCGGCGGAGATGGCGAAAATTTTCCTTGAGATCATCATTGCGCCGTCCTTTACTCCGGAGGCGCTGGAAATTTTGAGCAAAAAGAAGAATATCCGTCTGCTTGCGCTGCCGGATATCGCGAAGAAAAATACGGCGGATATGCTGGATTATAAAAAAGTTGCGGGCGGACTGCTAGTGCAGAATTTAAACTGCGAGCTGTATCATGAGGAAAACTTCAAGGTCGTGACGAAGCGCGCGCCGACAGAGGAAGAGCTTAAGGCGATGAAGTTTGGCATGACCGTAGTCAAGCACACGAAGTCAAACGCGATCGTGCTGGCGAAGGATCAGGCGACGGTCGGCATCGGTCCGGGGCAGACCAATCGGATCACGGCGCTTGAGCTGGCGATCAAGTATGGCGGTGAGAATGTTGCCGGTTCGGTGCTTGCGTCAGACGCGTTTTTCCCGTTTGACGATTGCGTGGAGGCGGCGGCAAAGGCGGGTGTGACCGCGATCATTCAGCCGGGCGGCTCGATTCGCGATGAGGACAGCATCAAGGCGTGTGATAAGCACGGGATCGCTATGATCTTTACCGGAACGCGCCATTTTAAGCACTAAAAGGGGAGAGGCTGCATGAAGATATTACTGGTTGGCGGCGGCGGACGCGAGCATGCGATCGCCTGGAAAATTCGCCAGAACCCCACAGTGGAAACGCTTTGGTGCGCGCCGGGAAACGGCGGAATTGCAAGCCTTGCGGAATGCGTGCCGATCGCGGCGACGGATATCGATGGAATCGTGCGTTTCGCAAAGGAAAAACGCCCGGATCTTGTGATGGTCGCGCCGGACGACCCGCTGGTGCTTGGGCTGGTCGATGCGCTGGAGCGCGAGGGAATTCGCGCATTCGGTCCGCATGCAAACGCCGCGATCATTGAAGGCAGCAAGAGCTTTGCTAAAAAGCTGATGCAGGATTGCAATGTGCCGACCGCGCGCTATGCGGTGTTTACCGATGCGGATGCGGCGATCGCCTATGTGAAGGCGCAGGGCGCGCCGATCGTTGTGAAAGCAGACGGGCTGGCGCTCGGCAAGGGCGTGACCGTTGCCATGACGGAGGACGAGGCGATCGGCGCAATTCAAAATGCAATGTGCGACAAGGCGTTTGGCGAAGCGGGCGCGCGCGTTGTGATTGAGGAATATCTGGAAGGTCCGGAGGTCTCCGTTCTGTGCTTTACGGATGGAAAAACGATTTCGCCCATGCCATCGGCGCAGGACCATAAGCGCGCCTATGACCATGATAAGGGACCGAATACCGGCGGTATGGGCGCCTTTTCGCCGAGCAGGATCTATACTGCGCAGCTTGCAGAGCGCTGCATGAATGAGATATTCCGCCCGACGGTCGACGGAATGGCGCGCATGGGGCGGCCGTTTCGCGGCGTGCTGTATTTCGGGTTGATGATCACGAAGGACGGTCCGAAAGTGATCGAATATAACGCGCGCTTTGGCGATCCGGAAACGCAGGCGGTGCTGCCGAGACTGAAGACCGATCTGGTCGAGATCATGAACGCGATCATTGATGAGCGACTGGATCAAATTCAGATCGAGTGGACGGATAACGCGGCGTGCTGCGTTGTGCTGGCAAGCGGCGGATATCCGAAGAGCTATCGCAAGGGGCACGAGATCAGCGGAATTTCGGATGCGGAAGCGATGGAAAACGTGTTGGTGTTCCATGCGGGAACGAAGCTGCGCGAAGGGTCTGACACGGTCGAGACCGCAGGCGGGCGCGTACTCGGCGTGACCGGTCTTGCCAAGACTCTCGATCAGGCGATCGTGACCGCATATCAGGCGGCGGAGAAGATTCATTTTGAGGATATGCACAAGAGAAACGATATCGGCGTGAAATAACTGTACTATCAAGGGGCTTGCTTTGGCAAGCCCTTTTTATTTTGCGCATCCGGGCAAAAGGCGTATCCAGCGCCCGATGAATCATGATGCCAAGGGTTAAAAATAAAAAATATAATATATAAGTGGCAAGTTAAACGACTTTACAATAATGCGTTGAAGCATGATTTCTGCCTGCAATATCAGCTTTTTTGGACACGGTGGGAAACACAAAAAAAGCAAATTAATGTGAAGCTAACTGACTTTACATAGCTTATGCTATAAAAAAGCCGCGCGTGTGCGCTTGACACAGAACAAGCTTATACTTTTTGCTTTGAATTTTAGTGTAATTTATGCTATAATAAATTAATATCTCATTTTGATGATCCGGGAAGAAACACAATTGGGGTGAACGATATATGGCACAAAAGAAAACTGCGGCGCGCAAGCGCAGCGGAAAGAAAAAGACCGCGCCAAAGCGCAAAACGCAGAAGCAGCGCGCACGCTATAATCAATATTGGGCGTTCGGGCTTTGCTTTCTTGCGCTTTTAACGCTGCTTGCCCTGTTTGGCGATGATGCTGTATGTATCGGATTTTTAGGCGACAATACGCGAGCCCTGATCGGCGCGGGGTTTTTTATTCTCCCGTTTTGCCTTGCGATCGCGGCGGTTGCACTGTTTCTCAGCCGCGGGCGTCCGGTCAAGGGGCGCGTATTCGCGGCGCTCATCACGCCGTTTTTGCTTGGTTGCCTGGTACACGGGTTTACCGGCAGTGCAGAGATAAAAAGCGCGATGCAAATGATGGAAGATGGGCGCGCGCTTGTGGGCGGCGGGCTTCTTTCCGGCTGTGTTTCTGCGGTTTTAATTACCGGTATCAGCCAAATCCCAACTGTGATCCTCTTTGTTGCCTTGCTCGTGCTTGCGCTGCTTGAAAGCTTTAATTTAACCGTGGTTTCCGCGTTCGATTGGGTGCGTAAGCAGGTTGCGCGCATTCCGCGCGGCGTGGAATATGACGAGGAAGAAGAATATTACGAGGAAGAGGAGGAGCATGCGCCGGTCGTTCGAATGCCGAAACGGCGCCGCCCGGTGATCGATGTTCCGCTTGACGGCGAGGAGCGTCCCGGCCGCAAGCGCGGCGAGCCGCTGAATTTGCCGCCGAGCCGCGTGAAAACGCCGGCGGAGGTACTGGCGGCAGAGGCGGCGGCGACTCCGCCCGAGCCGTATCATACCGAGGAGGAGCAGACTGGGGAAGAGCATGTAAATCCAGATAACTTTACAGATGATCTGCCGGAAGAGACGATCATCGATGTTCCGATCGAGGTGAGCGAGCATGTGGAATCGCTTGCCACGCCGCCGGATCTGACGGCGCAGCCCGCACCGGAGGACGGGTTTGGAGAATCGGAGCAGGCGGAGACGGAGGGCGAGCAGCAGGTGCTTTATAACTACCCGCCGATTTCGCTTTTGACCGCGCCGGAGAAAAATCCGCGCGCCGACTCGCAGGAGGAACTGCGCGCAAATGCAAAGCATTTGGTGGATGTGATCCGCAGCTTCGGCATTGAGGTGCATGTGCTCAACATTGTGTGCGGTCCGTCGATCACGCGCTATGAGATTCAGCTCGATCCGGGCGTGAAGTTCTCGCGCCTGACCGGGCTTTCGGATGATATTGCGCTTGCGCTGGGCGCGGCGAGTGTGTATATCGCGCCGATTCCTAAAAAATCGGCGATCGGGATCGAGGTGCCGAACAAGACGGTGCAAATGGTGCATATTCAGGAGGTCATTGCCTCGAAAGAATTCGCGCAGAGCGAGAGCAGCGTTGCGTTTGCAATGGGCAAGGACATTTCCGGCAACTGTATGGTGGGCGATATCGCGAAGCTGCCGCATCTTCTGATCGCGGGTACAACCGGCTCGGGTAAATCGGTGTGCATGAACTCGATCATTATCAGCCTGCTGTATAAATCCACGCCCGAGCAGGTGCGCCTGATCATGGTTGACCCGAAGATGGTCGAGCTTGGCATTTACAACGGCATTCCGCATTTGCTCATCCCGGTCGTGACCGATCCGCGTAAGGCATCCGGCGCGCTGCAATGGGCAGTGCTTGAAATGATGAAGAGGTACAAGCTGTTTGCGGATAACAGCGTGCGCGATATGCAGTCGTATAACCGCCTGATCGAGCGGCGCGGCGAGGGCGAAACGCTGCCGCAGATCGTGATTGTAATTGACGAATTGGCGGATTTGATGGTGGTTGCGCGCAAGGAAGTGGAAGATTCTATTATGCGCCTGACGCAGATGGCGCGCGCTGCCGGCATGCATTTGATCATTGCTACGCAACGTCCGTCGGTTGACGTCATTACCGGTGTGATCAAGTCAAACATTCCGTCCCGCATCGCGTTTGCGGTTGCTTCCAAGGTGGAATCGAACATCATTCTCGGCTGCATGGGTGCGGAAAAGCTGATTGGACGCGGCGATATGCTCTTTAGCCCGATCGGCTCGAATAAGCCGACGCGTATCCAGGGCTGCTTTATCTCCGGTGAGGAGGTCGAGGCGGTGGTTGAGCATGTGAAAAAGAGCGGCGTTGCGGAATATTCTGAAGAAATTATTGAACAGATCGAGCGGCAGGCAGAGCAGAAGGAGAGCGGTATGCCCGGCGGCGAGGGCGACAGCGAGGCAGACGAGATGCTCGACGCCGCGATCGATGTTGTGGTCGAGTCCGGGCAGGCGTCGGTCTCCATGCTCCAGCGCCGGCTGAAGCTGGGCTACTCCCGCGCGGCGCGCATCGTGGATCAGATGGAAGAACGCGGGATCGTCGGCGCGTTTGAAGGCGCAAAGCCGCGCCAGGTGCTGGTTTCTAAAGAGCAGTGGCAGGAAATCAAAATGCGGAGAGAGAGCTTGTGAAACAACAGAAATCCCAGGCGGTAAGAGAACATTTTTTACCCACCTCGCGCGCGGATATGCAGGCGCGCGGGTGGGACAGCTATGATTTTTTATGCATCACCGGCGATGCCTATGTCGATCACCCAAGCTTTGGGTTTGCGATCATCACCCGCGTGCTCGAGCATGCGGGCTTTCGCATTGCGGTGCTGGCGCAGCCGGATTGGCGCGATTTAAACGCGTTTCGGGCGTTCGGTCGCCCGCGCTACGGCGCGCTGATCACGGCGGGAAATATCGACTCGATGGTCGCGCATTACACCGTGGGGAAAAAGCGCCGCTCGCGCGATGATTACACGCCCGGCGGCGTGATGGGCAAGCGGCCGGACCGCGCGGCAACGGTATACAGCCAGTGCGTGAAGCGCGCGTTTCCGGGACTGTTTGTCTCTATCGGGGGTCTGGAAGCGTCGCTGCGGCGCTTCGCGCATTATGATTATTGGGACGATTCGGTGCATCGCTCTGTCCTGCTCGATTCCGGCGCGGATGTGCTGGTATACGGTATGGCGGAGAATACGATGGTCGACCTTGCGCGTGCGCTGCGCGACGGCGGGGATTTCCGCAAGCTGCGCGGCGTGGTGTTTGCGACGAATGACCCGGCGGATTGCACGTTTCCGTATACGATCTGCCCGTCGTTTGAAGAGGTGGTCGCGCAGAAAAAGTCTTACGCGAAGGCGACGCGCATCCAGCAGAATGAGCAGGATGCCGTGACCGGGCGCGCGATCATCCAGCGCCACGGAAAGACCTTTGTGGTGCAGACGCCGCCGCCGCTTCCGCTCACAACGGAGGAGTTTGACGCGACGTATGCGCTGCCGTATCAACGCGCGTACCATCCGGATTATGAAGCGCTGGGCGGCGTGAAGGCGATCGAAGAGGTGCAGAATTCGATCATTCATAACCGCGGCTGCTTTGGCGGCTGCAATTTCTGCTCGCTTGCGTTTCATCAGGGGCGCGCGCTTTCCGTGCGCAGCCATGAATCCGTTGTGCAGGAGGCAGAGCGGATTGTGAAAAGCCCGGGTTTCAAGGGCTATATCCATGACGTGGGAGGACCAACGGCAAATTTCCGTGCGCCGTCCTGCGCCGGGCAGAAGACACGCGGTATGTGTAAGCGCGGCTGCCTTGCGCCGGAGCCGTGCAAGAATCTGGACTGCGACCATTCGGATTATCTTTCGCTTTTGCGCAAGATCCGCGCGCTGCCGGGCATTCGGCGCGTGTTTATTCGCTCCGGCATTCGATATGATTATTTGATGCATGATAAGAACGACGAATTTTTCCGCGAGCTGGTGCAGTATCACATCAGCGGGCAGCTGAAGGTCGCGCCGGAGCATTGCGTCGATTCGGTTCTGGATTATATGGGAAAGCCGCATTTTGAGACCTATCGGCGCTTTTATGATAAGTTTTTTGCGCTCAACCGCAAGTATCAGAAGGATCAGTATCTCGTTCCGTATCTGATCTCGTCGCATCCGGGCTGCACACTTGCAGACGCGGTGCGCTTGACGGAATATTTGCATTCGATCGGGCACATGCCGGAACAGGTGCAGGATTTTTACCCCACGCCGGGGACGCTTTCTACCTGCATGTATTATACCGGGATCGACCCGCGCACGATGAAAGAGGTATATGTTCCGCGCTCGCCGCATGAGAAAGCGATGCAGCGCGCGCTGCTGCAATGGCGCAAGCCGGAGAAGCGCGCCCTCGTGCTTGAGGCGCTGCGCACGGCGGGGCGCGAGGATCTGATCGGGTTTGGAAAGCACTGTCTTGTGCGTCCGGATCCGGGCGAAAAAAGGGGAGGTGCGAAGCACAATGCGAGTTCTGGGCATCGATCCGGGGTACGCGATCGTGGGGTACGGTCTGGTCGAAAAAAACGGAAATAATATCACGCCGCTGCAATACGGCGTGGTGCGCACGGAGGCTTCGCTTCCGATCGATGTGCGCCTTTTGGAAATTTATGAGGATATAAAAAAGCTGATTGATGCGTTTATGCCGGATAGCATCGCGATCGAAAAGCTGTATTTTAATACGAATGAAACCACGGCGATCAACGTCAGCCAGGCGCGCGGCGTGATCGTGCTTGCCTGCGCGCAGGCGGGCGTTCCGATTTTTGAGTATACGCCGCTGCAGGTGAAGCTTTCGGTCGTCGGCTATGGCCGGGCGGAGAAAAAGCAGGTGCAGGAGATGACGCGCGGTATCCTGCGCTTAAAAAGCATTCCAAAGCCGGATGACGCGGCGGATGCGCTTGCCATCGCGGTTTGCCATGCGCACACGGCGGGCAGCGCGCTGTTTCAAAAACGCTTTTGATACGGGAGGAATAGGATGTTTTATTATGTAAAAGGCACGCTTGCACACGTTGAGCCGGGGCTTGCCGTGATCGACGCGGGCGGCGTTGGCTACGCATGCCACACATCGCTCACTTCGCTTGCAAGCGTTGAGATCGGCGCGCAGGTCACGTTTTATACCTATCTGCATGTGCGCGAGGATGTGATGGATCTTTATGGCTTTTCTGACACGGAGGAGCTTTCCTGCTTTAAGCTGCTCATCGGGATCTCCGGCGTTGGTCCGCGCGCGGCGCTTGCCATTCTTTCGGTCGTTACGCCGGCACAGCTCACGCTTGCGGTCGTCAGCGAGGACACAAAGCCTTTGCTTGCCGCGTCCGGCGTGGGCAAAAAGCTTGCGCAGCGCATCCTGCTGGAGCTGAAAGATAAGATTGCCAAAGAGCAGATTGAAATTGCCGGCGGCGCACAGCAGACCGTGCCTGCCCCGGCAAACGATGCGGCGAGTGAAGCGATTGCGGCGCTTGCAGTTTTGGGGTATTCTAGAAGCGAGATCGACGCGGCGCTGCGCGGGATCGATGTGGCGGGCTGCACGGTGGAAGAAATCGTAAAAAAAGCGCTGTTTGGTTTGATGAGGTAGTGTGATATGAGTATTGAATTTAACGAGATCAGCCAGGATAAGGAAGAGCGCATCGTCACTACAACGCTTGTGCGCGAGGATGAGGGCGAGGGCTCGCTTCGCCCGAAAAAACTTTGCGATTATTACGGGCAGGAGAAGGCGAAGGAGAACCTCTCGGTATTCATCGAGGCGGCGCAGCGGCGCGGCGAGCCGCTTGACCATGTGCTGCTTTACGGGCCGCCGGGGCTTGGAAAAACCACGCTTGCAGGCATTATTGCAAACGAAATGAACGTGAATTTGCGCATCACATCCGGTCCTGCGATCGAAAAGCCGGGTGATCTTGCCGCACTGCTCACGAATTTAAGCCCGAACGACATTTTATTTATCGATGAGATCCACCGCTTGAATAAGAGCGTGGAGGAGATTTTATACCCCGCGATGGAAGACTATGCGCTTGATATTATTATCGGAAAAGGACCTGCCGCGCGGTCGATCCGGCTTGATCTGCCAAAGTTTACGCTTGTTGGCGCGACTACGCGTGCCGGTCAGCTGACCACGCCGCTGCGCGACCGATTTGGCGTTGTTTTGCGGCTTGAGCTGTATTCACCGGAGGAGCTGCACACGATCGTTACGCGCAGCGCAAACATTTTGGGTATCAATATTGAGCCGGACGGCGCATATGAGATTGCGAAGCGCAGCCGCGGCACGCCGCGTATTGCAAACAGAATTTTGCGCCGCGTGCGCGATTTTGCCGAGGTGCGCGCGGATGGATTAATCAGTGCGTCGGTTGCGGATATGGCACTGCGCGCGCTGG
>CAKUEM010000034.1 GCA_934646115.1 uncultured Oscillospiraceae bacterium | reverse complement strand
GCATCCACGATAAAGAATAGGAGGAGCATTCATATGAAAAATGCATTGTTAAAGCGCGCAACCGCGGCGGCGCTGGCTGGTATGATGGCGATTTCGCTTGCAGCGTGTTCCTTGACGAAAACAGAGCAAAACCGGAACGAGAATATAGGAACGACAGACGGAAAGCTCTTTGCGCCGGGTACAGAACTTAATATTGTGATTGGCTCGCATGCCAGTTGGCCATATAATGAAAACTGGCCGCTGTGGAGGTATTTCCAGGAGGAGACCGGCGCAAAGTTTAATTTGACAGCGATACCAATGACTGATTTAGGCACAAAAATCAATTTGATGCTTGCATCGCCGGATACGCTCCCTGATCTTTTGCATGCTACAGCCAAGAGCCTGGTGGATGCGCATATCTCTTCGGGGGCGTTCGTTCCTATTTCCGATAATCTGGACAGGATGCCGTATTATACAAAATTCATGGAAACGCTTTCAGAAACTGAGCGCGAAGAGTTGATTGCACAGCGCAAATGTGCAGATGGAAAAATTTACTCTCCGCCTGTTTATGGTACCGGTACGGTCAACAATATGTATACATGGCTGTACCGTAAAGATATTCTCGACAAGCACCAGTTGCGAGCGCCAACGACGATGGACGAGTTATATCAGGTAGCAAAAAAGCTTAAAGAGCAATACCCAAGCTCTTATCCGCTTTGCTTAAGAAATGCAATTACCAGATTAGATGTCATCGGGTGTGAATGGAAGCCTTATTTTCAATTTGGCGTATACTATGATTTTAACGCGGAACAATGGAAGTATGGGGCGATTGAAGATACGGCAAAGCAAATAGTGGAATATTTTATTAAAATGTATGAAGATGGGCTTGTTCCACCGGATTATACTAATATTGGAAATAGGCAGTGGGAAGAGCTGATGAGTACTGACCGCGGATTTATCACGAACGATTTTATCGTGCGTGTAGATTTCTTTAATAAAATTAACCGCACCGCTACCCCGCAATATAATTTAACGCTGATGGCACCACCAAAGGCGGCGGACGATGGCGTGGCTAAGGTATCTAAAACCAATGTTGATGTAAGCGGGTATTACGCTTGTAATACCGGAAATCAAAAAAGAATAGACAATGCAATAAAATTGCTTGATTGGATGTATTCTGACGATGCGTTTGATGTGCTCAATTGGGGACGTGAAAATGAGACCTATCGCGTGGTAAATGGAAAGCGCGAGTTTATTCTCAGTGGGGAAGAAAGCCCGAATACGAAATATGGTGCGGGGACATTTGGCCTCTGCCAGAGAACTGACCCGGAATCCAATGAAGCGATATACACGGAAGAACAGCGGACTCAAAGCAAAATCGCGTATACGAATACGGAAGAACATGCAAACCCAACTTTATGGATGTCTTTTACAGATGAGGAAAACACACAAATAGGTGATCTCGGCGTTCCGCTTAATGCGTTTATGACGGAGCAGGTTTCAAAGTTTTTGCTCAAGCAGCGCCCGATATCTGAGTGGGATGGCTTTGTTGCAGAAGCAAAGCGCATGAACATAGAGGCGCTGCTGAGCGTCTATGAAACCGCATACAAAAGGGCAATGGGCAAATAGGATGCACCCTAAAGGAGGGAAAACCTTTAAATTTCTCCCGGATTTCCGTGTGAATAAATGCTTAAATATCAGAGGCATATAACTTGGTGAATAAACCACGGATTATTCCATAGCAAAATGCGCCCTGCACAATTGCAGGGCGCATTTTTATTTCGCGCCTTAAGGCGCGAAGAAAGTGGGTTTTGAGCGTTTCGCCCAAAACCCACCCAATATGTACGGCAGGAATTAGAGGACGGCCATCAGATTCGTGAAGTTCATCTCGCGGGTCTTATTCATGATCGTACACCAGTCGATGATCGTTAACACACCGCAGCAGCCGGCGGTCAGCAGCTTTAACACGCCCATGCCGGTGTCGCCAAGCATGAAGCGGTCTATGCCCAGGCTGCCTAAGAAGATCGAGATGATAATCATCGTGGTCGGATCCTTCAGCTCCACGCAGGTCAACGCGCTCGCGCGCGAGTCGTCTAAAGCGGCGAGCTTGTCGCGCAGGATCATCATTTTTTCCGGCGGAAAATATTTCTGGTTCGCAATCAAATATGCGTCAATTCTATCCTGAGTCATTATGCGATTCCTCCTAAATATTTAATGCAGTAACAATAGTATGACACAGGTGCGCGTAATTTGCAAGGGAAATATGCAAATGTTGACGAAATATCACGGAATTTGCCCGTGCAGCATGCGAAGTGCATAAATTGCGAAGAAGAGCAGCGTGCAGCACACGAGAAAGACCACAACAAACGGTCGCGCGCGCCCGCGCAGAAACGGCGCGTTTGCATGCACGGCGCAGAACAGAAACGGCAGGGCAAGCGGAAACAGGGGATGGAGAGAAAACGCGCTGCGCCATTGCAGGCGCATGGCGGCGAGCAGCGCGCGCGTTATGCCGCAGCCGGGACAGGGAATGCCTGTGATCGCGCGGATGGGACAGCCGATCCCGGTTTGCGCAAATATGAGCAGAAAAGCGGACAAAATCGCAAGGATCGCCGCATGTTTTTTGATTAGCCGCCGCATCGCGCCGCCTCCCTTCACCGGATTTATTGTAGCGTGCGCATACGGCGCTGTCAAGCGAGAATGCGGGCGAAAGTCGGCGCGGGAGGCATAATGCGAGGCGCTTGTGAATAAGCTGTTGATGAACTTGATTGATGCGGAAGGAGCGAGTATCATGCTTGTTATGACGGCGCGTGTATCAAAAAAGAGGGTTGCGTGGGGATGCCTGGGGCTTGCGATTTTGATTTGTGCCGCGTGCTTGTGGACGGGACGGGAGCAGAGCGCGCCGGTTTTCGAAGCGAACGGATCTGTGATTCAAACAAAGAACATGGATGACGCGGCGTCGCGGCTGGAGTTTTTGACCCGGCTCGGCTGGGAGGTTGAGGAGCAGCCGGTGGAATTCATGGAGGTTCAGATCCCGCGCGAATTTGACGAGGTATATACCAAATATAATGAAATTCAAACCGCGCAGGGCATGGATCTTGCAAAATACCGCGGGAAGCGCGTGATGCGCTATTCCTATGCTGTGAAAAATTATCCCGGCGGCGAGAGCGGCGTGCGCGCGAATATGCTGGTGTATAAAAACAAGCTGATCGGCGGCGACGTCTGCTCGGCAAAGCTGGATGGCTTTATGCATGGCTTTGCGCGTCCGGCACAGTGACAACAAAATTAAATTGCCCCCGCTGCCTGGCAGCGGGGGCAATCTTGCGTTTCTTATTGTGCGGAATACGCCGCGCAGAAGCGCGAAAGGATCGCCGCCGCCTGCGCACGCGTGCAGTTTGAACTCGGGAGCAGCAGCCCATTCGAGCCGCCGATCAGCGCGCTGCCGCATGCCCATTGCATCGCAGAAACCGCATATTCCGCGATCTGCTGTGCGTCATCAAAGCTTAAAATATTTGTGTCCTCGCCCGTGGACAGATCATAGCTCTTATAGCCCGCATAGCGATAGAGCATCGCAGCCATCTGCTCACGCGTGATGCTTGCGCCCGGCGCAAATTCCGTTTCGGTCACACCGCCAACAATGCCGGCTGCCTGCGCCCAGGCGACCGCATTGGCGTACCATGCGTCCGGCGCAACGTCTGTAAATACGCAGCCTTTTGCATCCGGCTCATTTTCCAGCCGATACAGGATCGTTACAAACATGCCGCGGCTGAGCGAAGCGTCCGGCGCAAATAAGCTTTCCGCCATGCCGCGCATCATGCCCTTTTCGGTCACAAAGGCAACCGAAGAATAGAACCAGTCGTTTGCGCTTACGTCGGCAAATGGGTTGCTCCACGCGGGGGTTTCCGGCTCGGTGCCGTCCGGCTTAGTATCGTCCGGCTTGGGATCCGGCTTGGAAATCGTGCCGCCGCCAAGACCTGAGCCGCCGCTTTCCTGCGTATAATCCGCGGTGTACAGGAAAGAGACCACGTCGCCTTCGGACAACTCATAGTCTGTGATGCCGACGTTCGGAAGCTTGCCATTGACATAATACAGCCAGCCGCTTGATTCGCCGTGCGCAAGCTCGGCATACGTCACGCCCTGATAGGTCAGCGCCTTGACATAGCCCTTCTCCAGACCCGTGACCTGCATGCCGTTTTTCTCAGCAAGCTGCTTGAGCAGGTGATAGACCGTTGCGCCCTTTTTCACCTGAAAGCTGCCGGATACAAGCGATTTTCCAAGCGCTGCGACCTCGGCCTTTACGGTCAGCTCATTCGCGCTTTCCGGAGGATCAGCGGGGAGGGAGAGCGTTCCTTTTCCGGTCGCGCGGACGGGCGCGGTCTTGAGCGGCTGCGTGGTCTGCACGCTGCGGAACGCATAGATGTTATACGGTTTTTTGCCGTTTTGCTCAAACGCTTCAAGAGCAACGAGCGAGCGGAAGCCCTGCTCGGTCGCGCGGAGGGAGAGCTTTTCGCCCGCCTCGCCGGATGCGTATGCGCTGAGGAAGCCGTTGCTCGCGCTGTTGACATACAGCATCGGCGCATCCGCCAGCGCGCACTGGTTTTTCACAAAGCGCGGGTCGGAAGCCGGGTCGATCCCCAGCGCGAGAAGCCCGGTGATGACCATCGCGTCTGAGTTGATATTGCCGTATGAACCGTTTGCGCCAAGCGCCGCGGAAAGCCCGGTGAGCGCGCGGTCAATAAAGCCCTGCGCCTCTGCCTTCACGCCGTAGCTGTCGCCGGAATCCTGCACGAAGCGCGCGAGCGCCGCGAGCGCCCAGCCGGTGGAATCGACATCCGCGTAAGTGTTCAGCCCATAAGTATAGCTGAATAATCCATTTTCCTTCTGATTGCGCACGAGCGCAGAAACCAGCTGCTTGATCTTGTCTGCATTCAAGTCGGTGTTGCCCTGCATATCGGCAAGCAGCGTCCAGATCGCGGTGGTGTAATCGCTGCCGATCGATTCTTTGGCGAGCAGCGCCGGGTTGTTGATCGGGGTTTTGGAGTTGACCGGATAAAGCTTTGTCGTGTCCGCGCCGATCGAAGAGAGAATGATCTCTGCCTTCGCGCGGTCGAGCGGAAGCGTGTAGCTCTGGTTTAACCCATCGATCGCGAGGTTGATATAATTTTGCCGTGCATCGGCAGAGAGCGCGGGCGCGCTCGGCTTCAGCATGCCATAGGCCGCCATATCAAATACGACCCATTCGTCCGGCTCTGTTTTTGCCGCGTAAATACCGGCGAGCTTATCCATCAATGCGGCGCGCGCGCTGGTCTCCGGCGCGATGATCACCGTGACATTGCGGCGCATGCGCCCGGTATTTCCGGTAAAGAGCAGCGTGACCGTCTCTGTGACCGCGCTTCCTGTCTCGTTCTTTTTCGCAAGCTGGATCATGCCGTTGCCCAGCCGCGTGAGCAGGCTGTCCTTCGCGTCCTGCACGCAGCCGACTTGAATGATATCGCTTGCCGTTTCGCCCGCGCGCAGAAGCGAGAAACGCTTGCCGACCTCGGCATTCACGGGGATAAGCAGAACATCGGTGTATTTGAGCGTTTCGGCATACAGCGAAGAGTCTACACTCGGGAGCGATACGCCCACGGGGTAGGGGTAGCCGCCGTTTTGCGCGTCGTCACGCTGCCAGTCGCTGCCGAGCAGCGCGGCAAATGCATCGCTGCGCAGCACAGAATCCGGCTGGAGCGTAACGAGGTCGTTGCCGGAAACGGTATCGAGCGCATAGCAGTTGATCACATACGAGCGCCCAAGACTGCCGCCATAGAGCGGATATGCATCGAGCATGCCCTGCACGGACCCGGCGTTGTAGCAGTTTTTGAGATAGGGATGCGCGTTATCGCCCTGCGCCGAGCCAACGTTTCCGCAAAGTCCCGCCGCGATGTTTGCGCCGTAAATTGCGCCCAGGTTCACGCAGTTTTCAAACTGTACGCAGTTTTTGCTGTAGCCCACGATGCCGCCGACCGCGCCCTGGGAGAAGCGATTGGAATCCTCGCCCGATTGCAGGATCATGCCTAAATTGACGCAATGCTTAAAGAGCACCGTGTTGTCGATCCACTGATAGCCGATCGCATCGCTTTTGCGGCACAGTCCGACCAGACCACCGGCGGAAACGCCTGCTCCGGTAGATATCGAAACAAGCGAGACGCAGCGTTCAAACGTGGTGTTTCCGGTCGCCGCGCCCGCAATACCGCCCGCAGCGCCGGAGGATTCATCGCAGAAGATCTCGCCCGTTACGGTGAGGTCTTTTACCAGCGCGTCCGTCAGGCAGCCAAACAGACCGTAATAGGCATACGCCTGCTGCGCGACATTCAGCCCGGAGATCGTGTGACCGTTGCCGTCAAATTTGCCGCAGAACGGGGAAGCGGAGGTCTTTCCAAACGGCGTCCAGTCCTGATAGCCCAGGTCGATATCCTGCTCTAAGCGATAGTATGCGTGCGCCTCCGCGCTATTTGTAGTTGCATTGATCCGCTGCGCCGCAAGCGCAAGCTCCGCACCGCTCGCGATCAGATACGGGTCTTCCTGCGTACCCGCGCCGCGCAGGTCGGTGGCGGGCGTGCCGTCCCAGCTTTCGCCGGAAACCAAAGTCAGCGTCAGCTCCTGCATGTCCGGCGCGCTGATCGTGCCGGTGCGGGTTTTATAGCCGTCTGCCGCGATCGTATATTGATACGAGCCTTCGGGCAGCAGGTAACTGCCGTTTGTTCCCGCAATTTCACGCTGATCGCCGTCCGCGCGGCGCAGCGTGATCTGTGCGTCTGCGCTTGTCGGATAGATGCGGAAACGGAATGTGCTGCGCGCGCTTTCCGCAAGCGTGAGCGGGAGGGAGGTATCTTCCGTTACGGTGATCGTTCCGCTCTGCGTCAGATAACCGAAATCGCTTGCATCATAATAATAAGTGCCGCGCGGCAGCGAATATTTGCCGGGCGAAACCGGATCGATCGCCGTGCCGCTCGCAGTCGTGCCGGAATACAGCACGAGCTGCGCAGAATCCGGAGTGAGCGGGAAGGAAACCGCATAGTGCCTTGCGACAAGCTCAACCGAGACCTCTTTATTCTGCCGTCCCATCACGACCGGAACGGACTTCGCCTCGTGCTCGGTATCGCCTTCTGCGGGAGTGACAGCCAGCGTGTATTTACCTGCTGCAAGCGTGCAGGTATAGCGACCGGAATCCCCGAGAAGCGCGATCGGCTGCGCATCGGCGTCGGTCAGCGCGACGATGGCATCGGCGGGCTGCACGGTGATCGTGAGTGTGTGCGAGCCCTGGCTGATGACGTACCACGCGGGCAGAGGGTAACCATCCTTCTGGCGGAATGCATCCCCTAAATCAAGCGTAGCAAACTCATCGGTCGGCAACCCTTGCACCGCCTGCGTGGTCGCCGCGTTCGAATGGAAGCAGGCAAAGGTTTTGCCGCTGTTTTTCGTTTTGTCGTAATAGCAGTTTGAGATCGTTATATTGGGGTATGCATAGCGGCCGGAATAGGCAAAGCCATACTTCGTGCCGCCGGCGACCGCCCCTGCGAAATAACAGCTTGTAAAGGAGATCGCCTTGCCGGAGTTCGAGCCGTTGATGATGCCGACCAGACCGCCTGCGTAGCCGCTTGTGCCATGCGCGGACACATCGCCCAGCACGGCGGAATTTTCAACCGTCAGTGCAACGTTGTATAGATATCCGATCAAGCCGCTCGCGTAATTGGTGCAGGAGCGGGCAGTTCCGGTGTAGCTCACCGCGGCGCTCGAGAAGCAGTTTTGAATCGTCAGCTCCGCATTTTGCGTGCAGCCGACGAGCGCTGCCTGATAATCGGTTTTTTCAGCGTTGATGCAGACCGAGCCGCCGATGACCGCGCAGTTTTGGATGGTTGCCGCGGTGTCTTCCACCGTGCCGGCAAGCACGGCAACGCCGGTGCGTTCGCCTTTGTTGAGCGTAATGCGCGGGTTTTCAAATACAATGTCAGACGCGCTTCCGGAGAATTTGGCGAAGAGCGCCGCGCCCTGATTGGGGTCTTTGTAACTCAAACGCTCCGACAGCTCTGCCGTGATCGTCAGGTTCGCGATTTTATAGCCGTTGCCATGAAAATTGCCGGAGAATGAGGCGATCGGCTGCATGTCGGTATCCGCCATGTCCAAATCGGCGCGCAGTTCGATATCGCCAGTGATGTCTTTACCGCCAAGCGCCGCCAGATCGGCCTCGTTTGTGATTTCGTAGACTGTTTCCGCGTCTTCTGCGAATGCCGCCGTCGGCAGGACGGAGAGCATGATCGCGATCGTTAAAAACGCGGAGAGAAGTCTTGTCCAGATTTTGTTCATAGAAAACATCATCCTTTCTATTATAAAATATAAAAAAGCTGCGGTAATTTAAAAATTACCACAGCAGTGTTTTCCTGTGATTTCCGCCCACGACACGCACAAAAAAGCCCCGGGCAATTTTGCCGACGCGTCGAGCTGCCGCTTCAGCGCCGGATATGGCGATACCAAAGCAGCATCAAAGCAGGTCTTCTGACTGAACACGCTATCAAGCAGATGCTTGGCGGTCTTGCCCCCTGCCTTCTCAGTTTCCCAATGACCGGCTTTCGCCGACGGGCGCAAGATCTTTGGTGCATACAGCGACTGGTAACCGTTCGGGTCTCTCACCCGATTCCCTTTTCACCGGAACGCCTGTGACCGACGCCCCGACACTTTGTGCGGATATTCTGTTTTTTCTAGTATAACACAGTCGAAAAGCAACGGCAATGCATAAACCAAACAAAAAACAGCGCCACGCGCGGCGTATTTTTATCCCTCCGGAAAAACCAGCTCGCAGGGGTGCGGAGCGAGATATGCGCGCCACGCGGCGCCCGGGTCTTCCTCGCAGATCAGATAGTCAAAATCCTCCACGCCGCAGGTGCGGCTGAAATAGATCTGGTTGAATTTGCTGTTGTCGCAGAGCAGGATCTTGGTTTTCGCCTGCCGCAGCATCGCCTGCTTGATGCGCGACTGTTCAACGCTCGCCTCCGTGATGCCGCCGCTTTGCGAGATCCCGGAGCAGGAAACAACGGCCACATCGGCGTTAAAATGCAAAATCGATTCCAGTGTTTCAGAGCCGACGAGCGAATTCGTGCGCGAAATGACCTGCCCGGCGGGGAGGTACACGTGGCAATTTGTTGTTTCGGACAAGCTTAGCGCGCAATGCAGCCCGTTTGTGATCACAGAAATTTCGCGGAATGCGGCGAGGTATGGAATGATACAGGCAACGCTGCTGCTGGAATCCAAAAACAGCGTATTGCCGTTTTTGATATACAGCGCGGCGAGCTGCGCGATGCGGTTTTTTGCCTGCACATGCTCGCGCGAGCGCGTGAGAACGCTCAACTCGCGGTTGCCGCCCTCCACAAGGATCGCGCCGCCATGGCTGCGGCGCAGAAGTCCCGCGCGCTCAAGCTGCACCAGGTCGCGCCGGATCGTTGCGGCGCTGACGTAAAGCGCGGCGCACAGCTGCGATACGGTTACCGCCTTCTTCTTATTTAATATAGATAGAATCTCTAGTTGCCGCTCGGTCGTCAGCATAGGCATATCCTCCTGATGAATGAAGATGATCGAATTTGCTCGAATGCATGACTTATCGTGATCATTTATCAAAGTGATAAACATGTATGTACAAAAAAGAGCAAATCCATTACAATATTTATAGATAAAAATCGCGTTCTTTTGATCGTATTGACGAGCGCGTGATGAGATCGTTATCATCATAACACAAAGTGCGCAAAATGAAAAGAGTAGAAATGAGGTGGCAGCCATCGAGGTTCTTGCGATAGATATCGGCGCGTCGTCCGGGCGCGGCGTTGCGGTCTCGCTTACGGGCGAAACGCTGGCTCTGCGTGAGGTTGGGCGGTTTGAAAACGGCGCGCTGCTGCAAAACGGCGCATACATATGGGACATTGAGCGGATTTTTGAGGCGTGCCGCAAGCTGATCGCAGACGCGGACGGCTGCATCAGCGCGGGGATCGACACGTGGGGCGTGGATTATGCGCTGATCGACGCTTCGGGCGCGCGCATCGGCGAGGTGATGCATTATCGCAATGCGGAAAATGCAGAAAAGCGGCGGCGCGTGCTGCAAACGTTTTCACATTCCGCGCTGTATGCCAAAACGGGCATTCAGGATCAGACGTTTAACACGGTTTATCAGCTGCAGGGCGCGGCGCTGCGCGAGGATCTGCGGCTGCTGCTTGTTCCGGATTATTTAAATTTTCGCCTGACCGGCGTTTGCGCAACAGAATATAGCATTGCTTCAACGACCGGGCTGCTGGATTGCAGCACGCATACCTGGTGCTGGGATGTGATCGATGCGCTCGGCTATCCGCGCGGGCTGTTCGGTGCGGTGCATGCGCCGGGCATGCGGCTCGGCGCGCCAAGGCGTGAGCTTGCGCTTCCCGAAATGCAGATCGTCTCGGTTGCGGCGCACGACACGGCGAGCGCGTTTCTCGCCGCAACGCATGCGGACGACGGGTTTGCGCTTCTGGTTTCCGGCACATGGTCGCTCATGGGAACGGAGCTGGACGCGCCGATCCTTTCAGAGGCGGCGCGCCGCGCAAACTTCACCAATGAGGGCGGCGCGGGCGGCACGATCCGCTTTTTAAAAAACATCATGGGAACATGGATCTTACAGCAGCTGCGGCGGCAGAGCGGTAAAGAATTTGCCGAAATTTCAGCCGTTGCGCGCGCATGGCGCGGCGATGTGCCGCGCATTGATGTGGATGACGCGCGGTTTCTGGGCTTTGATGATGTGGCGGCGAGCGTGCGCGCCATATGCCGGGAGACCGGACAGACGCCGCCGCAGGAGTTCGGCGCGCTGTGCCGCACGATCTATGCGGCGCTCGCCGAAAAATATCGCGAGACGTTCCTGGCGCTTTCGCGGCTCACCGGGCGGCAGTTTCGCGGGCTGCAAATCGTTGGGGGCGGAATCCGGGATGCGTTCCTGTGCCAGCTCACGGCGGATGCGTGCGAGGTTCCGGTGCTTGCCGGCCCGCTGGAAGCATCGGTGATCGGAAACGCGATGATGCAGTTTTGCGCGGCGGGCGCATGCGGCTCGATCCGGGCGGCGCGCGCAATTACGCGCAAGCTGACAAAATATACTGAGTATTTTCCAAAAACAGAACGATGAGGTGTCAAATGAAACAGACAAATTATGAACAGGCGCGCGAGCGCTATGCGCAGCTCGGCGTGGACACAGACCGCGCGGTCAAGAAGCTGCTTGAGATTAAGCTCTCCATGCAGTGCTGGCAGGGCGATGATGTGCGCGGGTTTTTCTTTGCAGACCGACCGCTGTCCGGCGGGATTCAGGCGACCGGGAATTACCCGGGCGCGGCGCGCACGGCGGATGAGCTGCGCGCGGATCTTGAGCAGGCGCTTGCGCTGATCCCGGGGCGGCAC
This sequence comes from uncultured Oscillospiraceae bacterium, assembly GCA_934646115.1. Lineage (GTDB taxonomy): Bacteria > Bacillota > Clostridia > Oscillospirales > JAAYXM01 > RGIG7332. The sequence goes on along the minus strand of CAKUEM010000034.1, from coordinate 6,522 downwards.
AAAATCAATCTGCACGCGATTTACGGCGAAGCGCCCGGCGGCTGTGATCTCAACGCGATCGAGCCGAAGCACTACCGCGCGTGGGTCGATTGGGCGCGCGAGCATCAGCTCGGGCTGGATTTCAACCCGACCTGCTTTTCGCACCGCATGGCGGAGAGCGGCATGACGCTTGCGAGCGCCGACCCGGCGGTGCGCGCGTTCTGGATCGAGCATTGCCGCCGCGCGCGCAAAATCGGCGAATATTTCGGGCGCGAGCTTGGGCAGAGGGCGGTGATCAATATTTGGATCCCGGACGGCATGAAGGACACACCGGTCGACCGCGCCGCGCCGCGCCGCCGCTTATGGAGCGCGCTGGATGAAGTGCTGCGCGAGCAGCTCGACCCCGCGTGCGCGCTGGATGCGGTGGAATGCAAGCTGTTTGGGATCGGCAGCGAGAGCTATGTGGTCGGCTCGCATGAATTTTACATGGCATATGCGGCAAAGCGCGGCATCGCGCTGACGCTGGATAGCGGGCATTTCCATCCGACCGAGGCGATCAGCGATAAAATTTCCTCCGTGCTGCTGGGCGCACCTGCCTTGCTGCTGCATGTTTCGCGCCCGGTGCGCTGGGACAGTGATCATGTGGTGACACTGAGCGACGAGCTTTTGCAGATCGCGCATGAGCTGGTATATGCAGACGCGTGGGAGCGCGTGCAGATCGGGCTGGATTATTTTGATGCGAGCATCAACCGGGTCGCCGCATGGGTGATCGGGATGCGCAATACGCAGAAGGCGCTGCTCATGGCGCTGCTCGAGCCGCAGGAAACGCTGCGGGCGGCGGAGCTTTCCGGCGATTTGACGACGCGGCTTGCCATGCAGGAGGAGCTGAAAACCATGCCGTTTTCGGCGGTGTGGGATCATGTGTGCGAACTTTCGGACGTGCCGCAGGGGCCTGACTGGCTGCGCGAAATGAAAAAATATGAAAGCGATGTGCTTTCAAAGCGGGGTGCGTTATGGAATTAAATGTTACAGAATATGCGCTGCGGCGCATGGAGGACGCGCCGTTTCTGCGCGAGCTGTGCGACTGCGCGGCAAATATGTACCGCCTTGGCTGGAATGAGCGCAACGGCGGAAATATCAGCCTGCTGCTCAGCGCCGACGAGACGCGCGAGTATTTAACCGGGCTTGCGCCGAGTGCGCGGTTTCCGCTTGTGTTTGATTGCAGCGCGCTTGCCGGGCGCTGCTTTCTGATCACCGGAACCGGGCAATATTTTAAAAATATCCCCAATCAGCCGGAGACCTCGCTCGGCATTGTGCGCATTGCGCGCGGCGGGCGTGAATTAGAGTTGCTTTGGGGCTTTGCAGACGGCGGTCGCCCGACGAGTGAGTTCCCCACGCATTTGATGAATCACATCATGCGTCTGAAAAAAGACCCGGCGCATCGCATCGTCATGCATTGCCACCCGACGAATCTGATTGCGATGACCTGCGTGCATGAGCTGTCAGATCGCGCGATGACGCAAACGCTTTGGAAAATGTGCAGCGAGTGTGTGGTCGTGTTTCCGGATGGCGTTGCGGTCCTGCCGTGGATGCTTTGCGGCACGGAGGAGATCGGGCGCGCCACGGCGGAGTGCATGATGCGCTGCCGCGCCGTGGTTTGGGCGCATCACGGGATCGTTGCGGCGGGGAAGAGCTTTGACGAGGCGTTCGGGCTGATCGAAACGATTGAAAAAGCTGCGGAGCTGTATTTAAAAACCGCCGCGCTGCCAAACCGTAAAACCATGACGATGCAGCAGGTTGCACAGCTGGCAGAGGCGTTTCATGTGAAAGAACAGTGCGTATTTCTTCCTGAGGAGGAGCGGCAATGACGCAATTTTCGAATGCGGAGTGGATCATAGACCCGCGGGCGCGGCCGGCCCCGGTGTTCCGCAAGACATTCACGGCGCACGGCGCAGCTGCGGCGACGCTTGCGGCAACCGCGATGGGCGTTTATGAAATCACGCTCAACGGCGCGTGCGTGGATGATGGCTACATGAAGCCGGGCTGGACGGAATATAAAACACGTCTGCAATATCAGGAGTTTGACGTGGCGGATGCGCTGCGTGACGGCGAAAATACGCTGTGCGTTTGCGTAGCGCCAGGCTGGTGCGTGGGCGAGATCGGGCATGAAGGGTATCGCAATTTCTGGGCAAAGCAGGTGGAATGCCTGGCGCAGCTTACGATCACGGATCATGCCGGGAACACGCAGGTGATCGCGACGGACGAAAGCTGGCAGGTGGGGAGCGGCGAGGTCATCGAGTCAGAGCTTTATGCCGGCGAGCAGTATGATGCGCGCCGCACCCCGCGCGATTGGGTCGCTGCGGCGCGTTCCGGCCGCGGAAAGGAAAACCTGATCCCGCAGGAGGGCGCGCCGGTGCGCGTGACGGACGTTCTGCCGCCGGTCGCGCTGATCCGCACGCCGAAGTGCGAGCGCGTGTTGGATTTTGGGCAGAACATGACCGGAACGCTTCATATCGAGCTGACAGCGCACGCGGGCGACCGCGTGGAGCTGTCTTGCGCCGAGGTGCTGGATGCGGATGGCAATTTTTACACGGAAAATTACCGAAGCGCGCAATCGAAGATCCGCTATCTCTGCAAGGAGGGCGCGCAGGAATATGAGCCGCGGCTCACGTTTTTCGGCTTTCGTTATATCCGGCTGGACGCCTGGCCGGGCGCGGCGGAATCGCTTGCGGATTGTTCCGGCGTGAGCGCGCGTGTGTTACATACGGAGATGAAGCGCATCGGGCGCTTTCAGTGCTCGGACCCGCTGGTCAACCAGCTGTTTCAAAATATTATCTGGGGGCAGAAGGGAAATTTCCTCGATATTCCGACCGATTGCCCGCAGCGCAATGAGCGCCTGGGCTGGACCGGGGATGTGCTGGCGTTTGCAAAATGCGCGTCGTATAACTTTGATGTGGATCGCTTCTTCCGCAAATGGCTGCGCGATATGGCGGCGTCGCAATCGAAAGACGGCGCGATTCCCTATGTCGTACCGGATGTGTTTAGAAAGCCCGAACAGCGCGCTTCGGCGGCATGGGGCGACGCGGCGGTTTTTTGCCCGTGGCAGATGTATGTGAGCTATGGCGACCGCGCGCTGCTCTCTGAACTGTTTCCCTGCATGCAAAAATGGGTAGAGTATATCCGCGCGCAGGGGGAGGACGAGTGCCTTTGGAACACAGGCTGGCATTTTGGCGACTGGCTTGCGCTCGATCTTGATGAAGAGACATTCAAAAAGCAGGCGGCGCACGGCGTGTATACCGGCGCGACCGATATGCATCTGATCGCAACCGCGTTTTATGCGCAGGACGTGGCAATTTTGGTCAAAGCGGGCGAGGCGTTGGGCAAGGACATGCGCGAGTATCGCGTGCTGCATGAAAAAATCCGCGCGGCATTTCAGAAGGAATTCATCCGCGACGGTATGCTTACGAGCGATACGCAGACCGCCTGGGTGCTTGCGCTGCGCTTCGGCTTGCTGGACGATCCGGCGGCGGGCGCGCGGCATTTGGTTACGCTGCTGCGCGAGACCGGGCATATGACGACCGGCTTTGTCGGAACGCCGCATCTCCTGCATGTACTGCATGAGAACGGCTATACCGAGGAGGCGTATTCGCTTTTGCTGCGGCGGGACTATCCGTCCTGGCTCTACCCGGTCACGAAGGGCGCGACGACTATGTGGGAGCATTGGGACGGGATCCGTCCGGACGGAACACTCTGGTCGGCGGATATGAATTCGTTTAATCATTATGCCTATGGCGCGGTCGGCGATTGGATGTATGAGGTCGCCGCGGGGATCGCCCCGGATGAGGCGCAGCCGGGCTTTGCGCATATTCATTTCGCCCCAGCGCCCGATCGGCGGCTGCAATTTGTGCGCGCATCGATCGAGACGCAGCGGGGAACGGTTGCGTCCGAATGGGAGATTCATGGGGATACGGTGCGCTATTGCTTCCATGTTCCGCGCGGCGCAACGGCGGAGATCCGCATCGCCGGGCAGCAGTTCTCTGTACGTGAGGGCGAGCATCGTTATCAGTTTCCGTATGGCAGCGGGCGCTAGCGCCGGCTTATCATAAAATTCATCTGTGAGGAGGAAATGAAAACCATGGCTATGCAAACACTTTCTACAAAAAAGCATCGCATCATTTCCGCGCTCCTCGCTGTGGCATTGCTGCTTTCGTGGCTTCCCGCGATGGCATTGCATGCGCATGCGGCGGATGCGCAAACGATCAGCTTCTGCCCGGATGGTGGATCTGATAACCCGGGGGCGTATACGCTTTCAGAGCATCAGTGGGCTGTGGACGCGACAAATACATCTGCGTCGATCCCGGCACGCACCAGCAACTGGGTCATTTACCCGAACAGCTTCTGGAAGGCGCAATTTGCAATGGATGAAGTGCTTGTTCTGGATTTCCAGGTCGCGCAGAGCGGGAGCTATGCGGTCTCGCTGGCCGGATGGCAGCTGGATGCGCTGGGGATCGTTGCCGCGGTTTCCGTGGATGGATTTGTGCTCGGAAACGCCGACTTTTCGCATCCGGGCGGCTCCGGAACAAACGAGAACGCGGTGATGGAGCTTGGCGCGATCACGCTGCCGGCAGGCACGCACAAGCTGAAGATTCACCGCACGAATACGACAAGCGGCGGCGATTTGATGTTTTTAAAATCGCTGACACTTACGCCGACCACGATCGATTCCGGCATGGCGCAGACTGTGATCTTCCGCGATGCCAGCAAATCAAAGCCGGATCAGGCGGTGCTCGGGCTCAACGGATGGGCGCTCAATACGGAGGATACCTCGCCCGCGATCCCAACGCGACCCGGGAATTATAATCTGAACGGCACGTTTACAAAATGCGAATTTGCAAGCGGCGAGCGGCTCGCGCTGGATTTTAACGTGAGAGCCGATGGGTATTATCAGGTCGCATTAACCGGCTGGAAGGTTGAAAAATACGGTATTTTAGGCGCGATCGCGATCGACGGGACGGAGATCGGCACCTATGATTTCTCGGATATGGACACGAATTCCACGCTTCAGGACGCAACCGAAACGCTGGGCAAGCTCCAGCTCAGCGCAGGCACGCATCAGCTGACGATCACAAAGGCGGATGCAGACGGCGCGCGCGGCGAGATCACAGGTGGGTTTGCTTATATGTGGCTCTGCACCATGGATCTGACCCCGACCACGCCCGACCCGGTCACGCAGGATATGGCGTTTGTCATGTCGCTATGCGACGCGGCGGGCGAGGAAAAAGAGCATTTTAACGCGGGCGATGTGATCTATGCGAAAGCGCTGCTGACCGGCGGCGAGAGCTATGCGTTTGGCGCGGTGCAGGCGGATGTGTGCTATGACAGCGCAAAGCTTGAGCTGGTTGATGATGCAACGAGCGCGGGCGAGAACATGACGATCAATAAGCATTACAGCGCGGACAGTGTGCGCCTGGGCTATGGCGGCGACGTGATCCGCGCGAGCGCGCCATACCTGCTCGGCACGGTTGCGCTGCGCGTGAAAGACACGATTACAGACGGCGACACGGCGATCACATTTGCAAACGCCAACGTCTCTGCGTATAACGATACGACGTGGGCGGACAGTACCGCGCAGAACGCGACGGCGCACCTGCATAACATCACCGTGACGTTCTCGGCGGGCGAGCACGGCACGATGGAAGACGCTGTGTTCTATGCGCGATACAACGAGGCGGGGCTGTACACCGCGAGAGATTATCAAACTGCGGCGGAAGAGCCGGCGCCGACTGTCGAGACCGGCTATCGCCTTGCGGATGCGGACGCACGTTGGAAAAACGCATCCGGCGCGACTTCTTTTGCGGCGCTTCAGGCGCGGACATTTGCTGAGAGCGAGAGCTATACCGCGCAGTATGCGCAGAAGACGTATGCGGTTCGCTTCTATGACAGCGACGGCAGCGCGATCGGCGCGGCGCAGGACATTGCGCATGGCGGCACGGCGACTGTGGCTGATCCGGTCAAAGCCGGCAATGAGTTCCGCGGCTGGTATGTGGTGACGAGCGCGGAGCAGGCATATGCGGAGGGCGATGCGCTTTGCACCAGCGCACAGATCAGCGCGACGGCGGTGACGGCGGATATTTCATACAAAGCGCTTTACCGCGTGAATGTTTACAGCGTGACGGTTGCGGCAGACAATGCGACGATCGATTTCGCAAGCGGCGTGGCGGAAGGCCAGGCGCAGGACGGCGCGGAGATCGTCTTTACCGTAACTGCAAAGAGCGGCTACACCATGGAGGGCGCGACCGTGACCTATCAGGTCGCAACGGAAGCGCCGGTCACGCTCACGGCGGATAGCGAAGGAAAGTATACCATCCCGGGCGCGGCGGTCAAGGGAAATATTACGATCAGCGTTGCGCTCAAGCTTGACGCGGCGGCAGAACTTGTCACGATGGAGCAGATCTCCGGCTATCGCGTGCTGAAGATCGCGGCGGGTAACCTGCCCGAGGGCAAGGTGTATCAGTATAACGGAACAACACCGCTGTATTATTC
>CAKUEM010000033.1 GCA_934646115.1 uncultured Oscillospiraceae bacterium | reverse complement strand
CGGTGATGCTGTATCATGATCGCAACACGCTGGAGGATGAGCGCATTGTGATCGAGCCGCCGGCGAATATTCGCCGCGTGTTGCAGCTGAATTTGCAGGATCGGTATGATCCGTCTTAAAAAATGCACCGCACGCCATGATGGCGCACGGTGCATTTTTATTTTTGCTGATAATGAAGCAGCAGCTCGCGGAATCGCGCGGCATGCTCGCCCTCTTCCCGGGCGAATTCTGAAAACACCTGCGAGACCGTGCGGTCGTCTGCGATTTCATGCGAATGCACTTCAAAATCGCGGACGAGATCCATCGAATCCTGCCATGCGCGCATCAGCTTATCGCGCGTTGTGATGTTTATTTCATGATTCATGATGCACACTCCTGTTCCGCTTCTAGTATGCGCAAAATGCGCAGGAACATACAAAAAGCGCGTGAGACCCGAGAATTTGGGTTTCACGCGTTTTTATGAAATAAGCGATGCCGGGGTTATGCATCCTGCGAGTCAGAAACGAGTATTTCCTCAATTTCGCAAACATATGCACGATGAAAATCGCCGTTTTTATAGTTTGAGAGCAAACTTTTGTCTAAAAACGCGCTTTCAAGCATATCCTGCTTATACAGCACGCGGCAGCGCAAAATCAGGCGCGCCTGCTCAAAGGCCACGCAACTGCCGACGGCGCGCGGCGTCAGTCCGGTTGCCTTGCATTTATCGGTGTCACGCCCGGAATGCTTGCCGCAAAAATTCAGCGCGTCGCGATATTTTTCTGAAAAGAACGAAAGCGTGAGCGTTTCATTTTTCTCTACAAATTCATAGGTATAGCGCTGCGGGCGGATGTATACATAGCAGACGTTTTTGTTCCATAAAAATCCAACGCCGCCCCACGAAGCGGTCATGGTGTTAAAATGCTCTGCGTTTCCGGAGGTGACGAGCATCCAATCATGCCCGATCAGCGAAAACGGGTTATCCGAAAGCTCGCGCGGCGAAATCGACCGAAAATTGCTCATGAAAAAAACTCCTTTATTCAAAAGTCAGAAAGTGCCTGATACACAGTGTATTCAAAGAACGCAGCCGTGATGCGTGCGGCGCGCTTTTTTCTTATTATAAAAAAGCGCAGGGGGCTTGTCAATAAAAATTCAGAAAACCATCACATAAACGACATGGAAATGTCAAAAAGATCGTGTATGATAAAAGCATCAACAGGGAAAGGAGCGGAGGATATGGCAAAGTTTAGACATGAGCTCAAGCATGAGATCACGCCGGTCGATGCGCAGCTTATCCGCGCGCGACTGCAGGCGGCGGCGCTGCCGGACCGATTTGCAGATGCGTCGGGCGGCTATTGCGTGAACAGCTTGTATTTTGACACGCCATCCGACCGGGCGCTGCGTGAGAAGCTGGACGGCGTTGATCCGCGGTCGAAATTTCGAATTCGATATTATAATGACGATCACAGCTTCATTCGCTTGGAGAAAAAGAGCAAGGTTCACGGGCTTTGCGCGAAGCGCCAAACGAGCATGACCCGCGCGCAATGCGATCTGCTTTTGGAAGGCAGCGATGCGTGGTATGCGCCGGGCGACGAAATACTTGATGAATTGCATGCCGCATGGCAAAGCGAAGCGCTGCGCCCGCGCGAGATCGTGGCGTATCGGCGCGAGGCGTTTGTGTATCCGGCGGGGAATGTTCGCATCACGCTGGATTATGATTTGCGGCGCTGCATACAGCCTGCGCGTTTTTTTGAGCTTTCGCAGGAGCTGCAGCCCGTGCAGAGCGGGATCATTTTAGAGGTAAAATATGACGAGTTTTTGCCGCAGTTTCTATGCGATCTGGTGCGCGTTCCCAATCGGCGCGCCACCGCATTTTCCAAATATGCCGCATGCCGCGGCGCAATATGAAAGGAGCGGTTTCTCATGACATTCAGCGATATTTTTAAATCTGACTTTTTATCCAAGGTCTCTTCGTTTTCAGTTTTGGATACTGCGATCGCGATGCTTGTTGCGTTCGCGATCGGGCTTTTTATTTTTGTTATTTATAAAAAAACGTTCTCCGGCGTGATGTATAGCGCCTCATTTGGCGTTTCGCTGATCGCGATGGCGCTGATCACCGCGCTGATCATCCAGGCGGTCACGTCGAATGTGATCCTTTCGCTCGGCATGGTGGGCGCGCTGTCGATCGTTCGCTTCCGCACCGCAGTGAAAGAGCCTCTTGATATCGCGTTTTTATTCTGGGCGATTTCTGCGGGTATAGTTGCCGGCGCGGGGCTGATCCCGCTCGCGCTGATCGGCAGCGCGTTTATCGGCATTATTCTGCTGATTTTTGCAAACCGGAAATGCGCCGACACGCCGTATATGCTGATCGTGCAGTGCAGCAATGACGCGTGCGAGCAGGAGGTGCTGGAGGCGATTGATAAAGGGACGCGCAAGCATTTTTTAAAGGCGAAGAATGTGAATTCCGCGCGCTGCGATCTGACGCTTGAGGTAAAGCTTGACCACACGGAGAAGTTGTGCGGCGTGCTCAGCCAGATCCCGGGCGTTTTGGATGTTTCGCTCATGAGCTTTAACGGGGAGTATATGGCATAAGCTGCGCCCACTCATGAGAGGAGTGATACGAAAATGATAGAGAGCAAATGGGTCTCATGGATCGCGGCGGCGCTGCTTGTGGCGCTGACAGTGGGCATTTTTGCGATGTCACTTGTCGCAGAGCCGAACCGGAACGACCTCGTTGAGCCGGAATATGCAACCAAGCTGTTTTTAAACGACATGATCACGATCGACATCTCTGTGGATGAGCAGCAGTGGCAAACGATGCTTGACAATGCGACTGATGAGCAGTTTATCCCGTGCGACGTGACGATCGACGGCACAACATTTGAATCGGTCGGCATTCGCCCGAAGGGCAATTCCAGCCTGACACAGGTCGTGGGGTCAGACAGTGATCGTTATAGCTTCCGCCTGTCCTTTGATGAGTATATCGATGGGCAGACCTGCTTTGGGCTTGATCAGATGGTGCTGAACAACGCGCATTCGGATTATACCATGATGAAGGATTATATCTGCTATGACCTCATGCGCTATATGGGCGTGGATGCGCCGCTCACGACGTATGCGAACATTCTGGTAAACGGCGAGCAATGGGGCGTATATCTTGCCGTGGAGCTGTACAACGAGAGCTTTTTAAACCGCGTATACGGAACGACGGACGGCAATTTATATAATGTGAAAATGTCTATGGGCATGGGCGGAAAGGCGCCGGAGATCAGCGAGGAGGACCGCGAGAAATTTAAAGAAGAATTTGCAGCGCGCAAAGAGGAACAGGGCGACGCCGCACAAACGGAAAAGAACCGTGGCGGACCGGGCGGCGGCATGCCGGGCGGTGCCGGCGGTGGCGGTGATCTGGTCTATCAGGGCGACGATGCGTCGCAATATTCTTCTATTTTTGAAAATGCGGTCGAGAAGAGCAGCGATGCCGCGCAAAAGCGCATGATCACGGCGATCGAGCATCTGAACACCGGCGAGGATCTGGAGACTTACTGGGATGTGGATAAGGCGCTTCGATACCTTGCGGTGCATACGTTTGTGGTGAATTTAGATAGCTATAGCTCAAGTATGCAGCAGAATTATTATTTGTATGAGAACAATGGGCGCGTTACGATTTTGCCGTGGGATTATAATCTTGCGTTTGGAGGGTTTCAGAGCGGAAGCGCGAGTGCATCGGTCAATTTTCCGATCGATACGCCGGTCAGCGGCGTGGAGACGAGCGAGCGCCCGCTGATCAACACGCTGCTTTCGCAGCCGGAGTATTTAGAGCGTTACCACACTTACCTGCGCGAAATTTGCGAGAAATATGTGAATGGCGGCGTGCTGGAAAGCACGGTTGCGCAGGTGCGCCACGCGATCGACAAGCAGGTCGACAGTGACCCGACGAAATTCTGCACGACCGAGCAGTATCAGGCGGCGACCGAGGCGCTGATCCAGTTCTGCAAGCTGCGCGCGGAGAGCGTGCTGGGGCAGATTAATGGAACGATTCCGTCTACGACGGACGGACAGAAGGAGCAGGCAGAAGCGCTTGTAACTGTGGATGAATCGTTGGTGCGCACGATGGGCACGCAGGGTGGCGGCGGGCACGGCGGGCGACGCGAGAATGGAAATACGCAGCCCACGCCGCCGGATGGCGCGCAAGCACCGCCAAACGGAACGGACACGGCAGCGGGCAATGACAGCGACACAACGCAAAATAGCGACACGCGCCCCACACCGCCGGACGGCGCGCAAGCGCCGCCAAACGGAACAGACACGGCAACAGGCAACAACAGCGATACAACGCAAAATAGCGACACGCAGCCCACACCGCCGGACGGCGCGCAAGCGCCGTCGGACGGAACGGGCACGGCAGCGGGTAATGACAGCGACACAACGCAAAATAGCGACACGCGACCCACGCCGCCGGACGGCGCGCAAGCACTGCCCGATCAAGGGCGCGGCGGCCCGCCCGATATGCCGGGACATGAAACGCAAAATATTTCCGTGCAGGATTTCGTCCCCGCAATCGTGGGCGGCGCAGTATTTCTTCTTGCCCTACTGGTTGCCGTTTTATGGAAACGCAAATATTAACCGAACCGCCTGTGAAAGGGTTTTTCTTTCACAGGCGGTTTTTCTGCGCGAAAATTGTAAAAAATGTGCGTCTGCCCGCGCTTTTTTTGTTGAGAAACCGCGTCGGATTTGCTATAATATTTTTATATGACGCAATGAGAGGCTTCAGGGGAAGGAATGTGGATGCATATGATGGAGCATGGCTGTAAAAAATGGGTACAATGGGACACGCGTGAGCTGGATGAGAGCTGTGTGCGTGCATTGCGCGGCGCGCTTTCCCTGACAACGCTTGCGGCGCGGGTTCTGGCTGCGCGCGGAATCAAGGATCCGCAGGAGGCGAAGCAGCTTTTGCGCTGCGACTTAGGGGCGCTGCATGATCCGTTTTTGATGCCCGATATGGATCGCGCATGCGAGCGCATCCATGCCGCGATGGAGAAAAAAGAGAAGATCGCGATTTTTGGCGATTATGATGTGGATGGCATCACATCGACCTATATTTTAAAGCAATATTTTTTAAGCTATGGCGTGCAATGTGCGCATTATATTCCGGATCGGATCAAAGAGGGCTACGGCGTGAATCTCGATGCGGTCAACCGCCTGATCGATGAGGGCGTTACGCTGATCATCACGGTGGACACCGGGATCACCGCGCATGAAGTGGTGCTGCAGGCGAAGGCGCGCGGCTGCGACATGGTGATCACAGACCACCATGAGTGCCGCGATACGCTGCCGGAGGCGGTCGCGGTGGTAAATCCGCATCGGGCGGATTCAAAATATCCGTTCCCGCAGCTGGCGGGCGTTGGCGTTACGTTTAAATTGATTTGCGCGCTGGATCATATGATCGCGCGCGAGTATCTGCCATTTGTCTGCATCGGCACGATCGCGGACGTTGTGCCGCTTTTTGATGAAAACCGGATCATTGTTTCCGAGGGTGTCCCCATGATCGTCACCACACGGCACACGGCGTTGCGTGCGCTGCTCAATGCGATCGGGCTTTCCGCAAAGCCGCTTTCCACGGATCATATTGGGTTTGCCATCGCGCCGCGCATCAATGCCGCGGGTCGTATGGCGAATGCGTCGATGGTTGTGGATTTTCTTTGCGAGCGACATGCGGATGAGACCGAGCAGGCGGCGCAGAAGCTGTGCGACCTCAACGCGGAGCGGCAGGCGGAGGAGCGCAGAATTTTAAACGAGGCGCTTGCACTCTTGCCGGAAAGCTATGATGCAGAGCGCGACGCGGCGATCGTGCTTGCGGGCGAGGGATGGCATCATGGCGTGATCGGGATCGTGGCATCGCGCCTGTGCAATCGCTTTGACTGTCCGGTGATCCTTCTCTCCTGCGAGGGCGAGCTGGCAAAGGGTTCCGGGCGCAGCGTGGAGGGAATGAACCTCTATGCCGCCGTGTCCGGCGCGTCCGAATATCTGCTGCAATATGGAGGACATGAAATGGCAGTTGGGCTGACGCTGCGGCGCGAGGATATTCCAAAGCTGCGCGCGCATATCAATACCTGCGCGAAAGAACAGCTCGCCGGGTATATTCCATGCATTACAGCGGATTTAAACGTGAACGCTTCCGCGCTTACGATCGAAGAGATTGAGGGCCTTTCTGCCCTTGCGCCATTCGGCGCGGGCAATACGCCGCCGTTGCTTTATATGCGGGACGCACGCGTGGATTCAATCACGTCGATGGGAAAAGGAAAGCACTTGAAGTTCTATTTCACACAAAATAATCACTGCATGGAAGCGGTTTATTTTGGAAAGGATGGAAAGGATATTGACTTTACAGAGGGGGACATCGTGGATGTCCTGTTTCGCCCGGAAGTCAATGATTTCAGGGGAAAGAGCGTGCAGCTGGTCGTGCGGGACATTCGCCCGGTCGAGTCTGAAATTGCGCTGATGCGTAAAGCTGATGAGCTTTACTGCGTAGTACGGCAGGGAATCGCGAATGAAGAGTCTGCGCTGTGCTGTCTGCCGAGCTATCGGGAGCTGGGCGCGGTGTGGAAAGTGGTGGAGCGGCTCTTGCCAAAGGCGGAGCATGGGATCCCGCTCGTTACGATCCGGCGTTTGACCGGCGGAAAGATCGGCTATGAAAAGCTCTATACCGCGCTTGACGTATTTTGCGAGCTTGGGCTTTTGCGCGGGGTACGCCGCGGCGGCAGCGTAGAGCTTGCGCAGCTTCCCGTGCAGGGCAAGGCGGATCTGGAGCAATCAAAAATTTTGCGCGGTATCGCGCTGCAAGGTAATGGGATGATGTCATGATAAATTTAGAGTCACGTTATCAAAAACTGATGGAGAAGGTGCACAGCTATCTGCCCCAGGCGGACGGCAGCAAGGTGCATCTGGCGCTGGTTGAGGCGGCGCGGGCGCACGAGGGGCAGAAGCGGCGCGACGGCAGCGATTATATCACGCACCCGATCGCGGTGGCGGAGATCATTGCGGAAATGGGGCTGGATATTGATTCGATCGTGGCGGCGCTGCTTCACGACTGCATCGAGGATACCGGGTTTGATTATGCGCAGATCAAGTCGATGTTCGGCCAGTCGGTCGCGGATATTGTGGAGGGCGTTTCCAAGCTGACGCGCCTGCCGTATGTGAGCAAGGAAGAGGCGCAGATCGAGAATTTGCGCAAGATGTTCCTCGCCATGGGCAAGGATATCCGCGTGATCATGATCAAAATTGCGGACCGGCTGCATAATATGCGCACGATCCAGTATCAAAAGCCGGAAAAACAGCGCGAAAAGGCGCTGGAGACCATGGAGGTCTACGCGCCGCTGGCGCATCGGCTCGGTATGCAGCGCATCAAGTGGGAGCTGGAGGACCGTTCGCTCAAGTGCCTGGATCCGGTCGGCTATGAGGAGATCACCGAGGAGCTTGCCCGCCGCCATGACGAGCAGGAGGAATTCATGAACCACATCAAGGCGCGCCTGACCGAGCGCCTGCACGATGTGGGCATTAAGGCAACGGTCTCCGGGCGCGTGAAGCATATTTACAGCATTTATCGCAAAATGTATACGCAGCACAAGGATTTCGACGAGGTATATGATCTATACGCGATGCGCGTCATTGTTGATACGGTAACGGATTGCTACAACGTGCTCGGCTTTATTCACGATCTCTACCGACCGATCCCGGGGCGTTTTAAGGATTATATCAGCACGCCGAAGCCGAATATGTATCAGTCGCTGCACACCACGGTCATTGGGCGTGAGGGCATTCCGTTCGAGGTGCAGATCCGCACGCAGGAGATGCATCGCACGGCGGAATATGGTATCGCGGCGCACTGGAAATATAAATCCGGCGTGACCGGGCATGACAATCTGGAGGAAAAGCTCGCCTGGGTGCGCCAGCTGCTGGAAAATCAGCAGGAGGTAGACAGCGAGGATTTCATCCGCCAGCTCAAAACGGATATGTTTGCCGACGCGGTATATGTTTTCACCCCGAACGGTGATGTGATCAGCCTGCCCGCAGGCTCAACGCCGATCGATTTTGCGTATTCTATCCATTCCGCGGTGGGCAATCGCATGATCGGCGCGAAGGCCAACGGCAAGATCGTGCAGCTTGATTATGTGCTGAAAAACGGCGAGATCGTTGAGATTTTAACCTCAAATGCGTCGCATGGGCCGAGCCGTGACTGGATCAAGCTGGCAAAGACCAGCGGTGCGCGCAATAAAATCAAGCAGTGGTTTAAGCGCGAGTGCCGCGATGAGAACATTTCCCGCGGGCGCGACATGCTGACGCAGGAGCTGCGCCGCGAAGGGCTTACGCTTTCTGCGCCCGAAATGGAGGAGATCCTTGCGAATGTATCCAAGCGTCTGTCGTTTAACGAGACCGATGATATGATCGCGGCGATCGGCTATGGCGGGCTGACCACCAAGCGCGCGGTGAACCGCATTCGCGATGAGTTCGACCGGCAGCATAAGCAGCCGGCGGGCAAAGAAGCGCTTGCGAAGCTGACCGCCGCGCAGCCGCAGCAGAATAAAACAAAATCTGTCTCCGGCGTGATCGTGCCGGGCGTGGACAACTGCCTTGTGAAATTCGCGCGCTGCTGCTCGCCGATCCCGGGCGACCGGATCATCGGCTTCATCACGCGCGGCTATGGCGTTTCCGTGCATCGGATGGATTGCAAAAATGTGACGAATGCGATGAAAAATTCGGATGATTTAAGCCGCTGGATCCGCGTTGCCTGGGCGGATCAGACCAAGGATACGTTCCAAACGACGCTGCAGATCTCGGCGAAGGATCAGATCGACGTGGTGGCGAATGTTGCGATGATTTTAAGCGGCATGAAGGTGAACGTGCATCAGATGGATGCGCGCAGCTTCGGCGATGGATATTCTGTGCTGAATCTCGTGATGGACATCACGGGAACAGAGCAGCTGGATTATGTGATCCACAAGCTGCGCGGCGTGTCCGGCATCATCGATGTGAAGCGCACGTTGGGATAGGAGAGCATGGTATGAAACTGGTGATCACGCGCGTAGCGGGCGCACAGGTTGAAATTTCGGGGCAGGTGCATGCCGAAATCGAGCGGGGGCTTTTGATTTTAGTTGGCATCACAGAGGGAGATACGCAGGCGGATGCGGAGTATCTTGCGAAAAAGGCGGCGCATTTGCGCATTTTTTCGGATGAAAACGGAAAGCTGAACCGCGCTTGTTTAGAATCCGGCGGCGAAGCGCTTGTTGTTTCCAATTTCACGCTGTATGGCGACTGCCGCCACGGCAACCGCCCAAGCTTTATTGCGGCGGCACGACCGGAGGTGGCGGAGCCGCTGTATGAGGCGTTTTGCGCGGCGCTGCGCGGGTATGGGCTGCGCGTGCAGACCGGGGTGTTCGGCGCGGACATGCAGCTTTCATCGGTCAATGACGGACCGGTTACGATTTTAATGGAAAGCCGCGAGGCATAGCGGCGTCAGGAAGAAGGAACGGATATGAGAATCGATGTGTTTCGCGTGGGTGCGGTGCAGACGAATTGTTACCTCGCGTATGACGAGCAGACGCTTGAGGCGTTTTTGGTCGATCCGGGCGACGATGCGCCGCGCCTGCTGCGCGCGATCGGCGAGCTGGGGCTGTCCCTGCGCTATATTTTGCTGACGCATGGGCATTTTGACCATGTGATGGCGGTACCCGCTCTCCTGCGGGAGACCGGGGCGCAGCTTGTCGCGTCGCATGTTGCGCGTCTGGATGATGCGGAGGCGTGCGGATTTCGCGCGTTTCGCATTGCAGAGTTTACGCCGCTTACCGCGGATATCACCGTGAAGGACGGCGACACGCTGCGCGCGGCGGGCGAAACGCTGCATTTTCTTGAAACGCCGGGGCATACGCCGGGCGGGGTTTGCATCCGGGCGGGCGATGTGTTGTTTTCCGGCGACACGCTGTTTGCGGGCAGCTGCGGGCGCTGCGACCTGCCGGGCGGCGATTATGCGGCGATTTTAAAATCGCTTGCGCGTCTGGCGGAGCTGCCGGGCGAGCTGCGCGTGCTGCCCGGGCATGGCGAGGCGACCACGATTGCTGCCGAGCGCGCGCACAATCCCTATCTGCGTGAGGCGCTGCGATGAAGCTGTATTTAAACGGCGCGCCGCGCTATGCCGCAGAGCAGATCATGATGATGCTGTTTCCCGCCGATCGCCCGGAATGCGTGGAGCAGCGCCCGGATGGCGGCGATTTTGCCGAGATCCGGGTTGAAGAGCGGGAAAATCAGGTGCTGGCGCAAACCACAATTTGGAAGAATGGCACGGCGCACCGCGCGGAGGAATCGCTCCCGGTTGCGGACTGTGCGGAGGACGCGCTGGAGAAAAAGCGCCGGGTGCATCAGGCGCTGAAGGTTTCGTTTTATCGCGCGGCGCTGCCGCTTTTGGATAAGCCGCCCGAATGGGGCGCGATGACCGGCGTGCGTCCGGCGAAGGTCGCGGCGAAGCTTCTGGCGAGCGGGATGACGCGCGCGCAGACGGACGCGGTGCTGCGGGATACATATTATGTGCAGCCGCGTCGGCGCACGCTCGCGCTTGCGGCGGCAGAGGTTGGGCACGCTGTGGGTGCGCGGTGCGGGCGCGAGCAGATTTCGCTTTATGTGGGGATCCCGTTTTGCGCGTCACGCTGTAAATATTGCAGCTTTGTCAGCCATTCGATCGATAAGGCGGGGTACTTGATCGAGCCGTATCTCGATGCGTTGGAGGAAGAGATGTGTCGTGTCGGCGCGGCGGTGCGTGCCGCGGGGCTTTCGGTCATGACGGTTTATATCGGCGGCGGAACGCCGACCGCGCTTACAACAAACCAGTTGCGCCGCGTGATGCGATCACTGCGCGAACATTTTGATCTGTCCGGGGTTTGCGAATATACCGTCGAAGCGGGGCGCCCCGACACGGCGGACGCGGAGAAGCTTGCCATGATCGCGCAGGAGGGCGCGACGCGCGTCAGCGTGAATCCGCAAACAATGGACGACCGGATCTTAGAGCAGATGGGCAGGCGGCACACCGCGGCGGATATTGTCCGTATGGTGGAGGATATCCGAAGAATCGGCGGCTTGCAAATCAATATGGATGTCATTGCGGGGTTGCCGGGCGACAGCGGCGCGGGCTTTGCCGATACGATCCGGAGGGTGCTTGCGTTGCAGCCAGATAACGTGACCGTGCATACGCTTGCAATCAAAAAAGGCTCGTCGCTGCGTGAAGCGCGCATGGCGCTGCCCGAGCCGGCGGAGGTTGCGCAAATGGTTGACTTTGCGTTTGACGCGGTGACGGCGGCTGGGCTTGCGCCGTATTATTTATACCGGCAGAAGTATATGTCCGGCAATTTGGAAAATGTGGGCTATGCAAAGCCGGGCTGCGAAAATTTATATAATGTATTGATCATGGAGGAGCTGCAAAGCATCCTTTCGCTTGGGGCGGGCGGCGTGACGAAGCTGGTGAATCCGGCGAAAAATCAGATCGTGCGCATATTCAACCCCAAATATCCATACGAATACAATACTGCGCAAAGTCGCTTTGCGCACACCGCGCAGGAAATTGAGACGTTTTACAGCGAATTTTAGAAGAGGGAGCGATCGGTTTTGGAATTTTTAACGGTCAATGAGCGCGCAAAGAGCGATCCCGCGGCATTTGTTGAAGAATGTGAGGCGGAATACCGCGCGAAAATACAAAAGGCGGCGCGACGTATCGCGGAGCATATCGATACAAACCCGATCGTGCTGCTTTCCGGTCCGTCCGGCTCCGGAAAAACGACGACGGCGCAAAAGCTGGCAGAGGCGCTGGGCGCGTTTGACATCGGGTCGCACTCGGTCTCGCTGGATAATTATTTCAAAACGGTCGACCCGGAGACCGCGCCGCGCACGGAGAAGGGCGAGATCGATTATGAATCGCCCTATTGTCTGGATCTTCCGCTGCTGCATGCGCAGATCGCGGCGATGGTGCGGTGCGAGCGGGTGGACACGCCGAAGTTTTTGTTTTCCGAGCAGCGGCGCAGCGATGCGACCATCCCGCTTACGCGGCGACACAATGAGGTGGTCATCATCGAGGGCATCCATGCGCTGAGCGATCTGATCACGCAGTCTGCCGGCGGGCATGGGATCAAGCTGTATGTCAGCGCGCGCAGCAATTTCACAGAGGACGGCAGGGTGGTATTTAAAGGAACGTGGACGCGCCTGATCCGCCGGATCGTGCGGGACGATCGTTTTCGCGGCACGCGCGCGGAATTTACGCTGCGTATATGGGACGATATCCGAACGGGCGAGAAGAAGTTTATTTCGCCGTTTAAAGAGCGCGCGGATATCATTATCAATTCCACGCATGGCTATGAGATCAACATGCTGAAAAAGCATATTCTGCCGCTGCTTGATGAGATCCCGGCGGGGATCGCGCGCGAGGACGAGGTGCGCCAGATCCCGCTTGCGCTTGCGCGTTTTTGCGATATCGAGGATGCGCTTGTGCCGAAGGATTCGCTCCTGCGGGAGTTTATCGGCGGCGGGAGCTTTCACTATTAAAGAGAAAAAGCTTGCAATCTTGCGCAAGATATGATAAAACTGACATGGAATGAAATTTTGTGGGAAAGGTTGGCGTTTTTTATGAATGAAAAGATGAACGATTTGCTGCAAAAGGTGCGCGCGGGCGCGGCTGCCGCGGGCGATTTCGCCGTGAAAACCGCGAATTCCGCCGGAAAAAAGGCAACCGAAGTATTTAACGTTTCTAAATTGAACCTCGCGATTTTTGATTTAAACAACGATGTGAATACATTATATAAAGAGATCGGGCGCATGATCTATCTGTCGCACCGCAATGAGGACACCTCGGCGGAGCTTTTGCAGGCAAAGCTTGAGGAGGTCGACGGCAAGTTGCAGGAGATTGAACTGCTGCAGGCGGAGATCGAAACGCTGCGCGATGTGAAGGAATGCAAGGAGTGCGGCACGAAAATGGGGAAAGACGCGCAATATTGCAAGAGCTGCGGCTCAAAAATCGAATAATCACACAGGATACCCGGGCGGTCGATCTTCGATCGCCCGATTTACTGGGGAGGAGAGCATTTGAACAGACACGAAGAGAGCGCGCGCTTCATTCGCGCCCGTTTGCAGGGCAGAGCGCCGAGCATTTTAATGATCCTCGGGTCGGGACTTGGCTATTTGGGCGATGCGGCGCAAGACGCGGTTGCGATCCCATACAGCGAGATCCCGCATTTTCGCCCATCAACCGCGCCGGGGCATGCCGGGCGTTTGGTGTGCGGCACGCTGGCGGGCAGATGCGTGCTGATCATGCAGGGGCGCATGCATGATTATGAGGGGCTGACGCCGCAGGAGCTGGTATTTCCCATTCAGGTCGCGCGGCTGCTCGGCGTGACGCAGATGATCATCACAAACGCAAGCGGCGGGATCAATTGCGCATTTTCCGTGGGCGATATTATGCTCATGAGCGACCATATCAAGCTGCTGGGCGAATCGCCGCTGCGCGGCGCGAATGACAGCGCGCTTGGCACGCGGTTTCCGGATATGACATATGCGTATACGCCGCGATTGCGCACGCTTGCAAAGCGTGTGGCGCAAAAGGAGGGGATCCTGCTGCGCGAGGGCGTGTATTTTTACGCGCGCGGTCCGCAGTATGAAACGCCGGCTGAGATCCGCGCAATGCGCGTGTTGGGCGCGGATGCGGTGGGGATGTCCACCGCGCCGGAGGTGATCGCCGCGTCGCATCTCGGGATGGAAACGCTTGGCTTTTCGCTGATCTCCAACATGGCGAGCGGGATACTCGATCAGCCGCTTTGCGAGGAAGAGGTGCTCGCCGCGGGCGCTGCCGCGCGTGAGCGGTTCAGTGCGCTGATCTTGGCGTGCCTTGCGGAGATGGAGGACTAGATGCAACTGTTATTTGAACACATCGCGATTGTGACCGAGCCGCCGATTGCAGACGGATATCTCGGCGTGCGCGAAGGGAAGATCGATTATATCGGCGCGGAGAAGCCCGCGGGCTATGAGACCGCGCGCGTGATCTCCGGGAAAAATCGCGCGCTGATCCCGGGGCTTATCAACACGCATACGCATATTCCGATGACGCTGATGCGCGGCTATGCGGACGATTATGATTTAAATACCTGGCTGTATCAGTATATTTTTCCGGCGGAGGACAAGCTGGACGATCGCTGCGTGCGCGCCGGGTGCGAGATCGGCATGGCGGAGATGATCGCGTCTGGCACGACGTCGTTTTCAGATTCGTATTATTTTTGCGAGCAGATCGCGCAGACGGCGCTGCAAAGCGGCATGAAGGCGAATATCGGGCGCGCGGTTTCGAATTTCGAAAAAGAGATCACGCTGCATGACTTTTATGCCACGCGTGAAGCGGTGGAGCTTTGCGAAAAGTGGCACAACGCAGACGATGGGCGGATTCGCATCGACGCAGCCATTCATGCGGAATACACCTCAAGCGCGAGCCTGTGGCGCGAGCTTTCGGAATTTGCGCATGAGCATGCGCTAATCATGCAGCTGCACCTGGCGGAGACGCAGAAGGAGCAGGCGGAATGCATAAAAAAATATGGAAAAACGCCCACGCGCCTGTTTTATGACGCGGGCGTATTTGATGGAAAAGCCCTTGCGGCGCACTGCGTTTGGGTGACGGATGAGGATATTGACATATTAAGTGAGGCGCATGTTGCGGTCGCGCACAATCCGGTGAGCAATTTAAAGCTTGCTTCCGGTGTGGCGCGCGTGCCGGAGCTTTTGCGCCGCGGAATTTGCGTGTCGCTCGGCACGGATGGCGTGGCGAGCAATAATAATTTTGACCTGTTTGAGGAATTAAAGCTCACGGCGATCCTGCATAAGGGCGTCACGCACGATCCCACTGTGCTGTGCGCGAACGATGCATTTGCGCTTGCCACGCGCAACGGGGCGGCGGCGCAGGGGCGCGAGCAGGAGTGCGGCGCGCTGAAAGTGGGGCTGGATGCGGACATCGTGATGATCAATTTGGATGCGCCGCACCTGACGCCGTGCCATCAGCTGCTTTCAAACATCGTGTATGCCGCGCGCGGAAGCGATGTGTGCATGACGATGGTGCGCGGCAAGATCCTCTATGAAAACGGGGCATTTTTGACTATTGACTTAGAGCGCGCCAAGCGCGAGGTTTCTGACTACGTGCTGGGGCATATGTTTGGGAAATAGGGCGGCATATCCGACCGCTGCGCTGCATAAATTCGCAGTGACAGGGAAGGAGCGTGTTGCATGTGAAGGCTCGCAGGCAAGGGCTGATGCGCGGCGCGGCGATTCTTGCCGCCGCCGGGATCATAGTGAAGGGGATCGGGGCGCTGTTCAAGATTCCGCTCGGCGCGATTTTAGGACCGATCGGGATGGCGGATTTTTCGATCGCCTATAATATTTACGCGCTGCTGTTTGTGCTTTCCACAGCGGGCGTTCCAGTCGCCGTATCAAAAATGATCGCGGAGGAATGCGCGCTGCATCAGTTTGACGGTGCGCGGCGCGTGTTTCATATTGCCATGGCTTCGTTTGCGGGCATTGGCGCTGCGGCGAGCGCGCTGCTGTTTTTTCAGGCGGATTTTTTTGCGCGAAGCATGGGCAGCTCCTCTGCGGCGAGCGCGATCCGGGCGATCGCCCCGGCGATATTCTTTGTTTCTGTGGCGTCGATCTGCCGCGGATATTATCAAGGACGCTCCAACATGCTGCCAACCGCGATTTCTGAGATACTCGAGGCGCTCGGTAAGCTTTTTGTTGGGCTTGCGGCGGCGCTCTGGCTATCGCGGCGCGGATTCCCGGTTGCAACCGTGGCTGCGGGCGCAGTGCTTGGTGTGACGGCGGGCGCGGCGGTCAGCTGCGCATTTTTGCTGCTGCGCCGGCGCGGCGGCGGGCAGGGCGCGGGCGAGATCCCATCGCGCCGCGCGGTTTTGAAGCGCTTGTTTTCCACGGCGATCCCGATCACGCTGGGCGCGTCTATCATCAGTTTGACCAGCGTGATCGACAGTGCGATCGTGATGCGGCTGCTGCAGCAGCTCGGCTGCACGGTGGAGGAGGCGCGC
This sequence comes from uncultured Oscillospiraceae bacterium, assembly GCA_934646115.1. Classification (GTDB taxonomy): domain Bacteria; phylum Bacillota; class Clostridia; order Oscillospirales; family JAAYXM01; genus RGIG7332. The sequence continues at coordinate 3,669 of CAKUEM010000033.1, read as the reverse complement.
TGGCTGTTCGGCTCTTATAATTACGCAACAACGATTTTTAATTTGCCAGGCGTTATGATCACAACGCTTGGCGTCAGCCTTGTTCCGGCGATCGCCGCATCGGCGGCGCGCGGGAGCTGTGCGGATATTTCGCAAACGATCGAGTCGTCGCTGCGCGTTGCAATGTTATTTGCGATCCCGGCGGCGCTCGGGCTGTTTGCACTGGGCGAGCCGGTGATTTATCTGCTGTATGGCGGGCATGTGGAATATGCTGCGATCCGCGAGGCGGGGCGCATGCTCTCCCTGCTTGCTGCCGCGATCCCGCCGCTTGCGGTTTCTTCAATCAGCGCGGCAGTGCTTCAGGCGCTGGGCGATGTGAAGTTCCCGATGTGCTCCATGGCGTGCGGCGCGGCGCTGAAGGTGATGGCAAACTGGGCGCTGGTCGGCATCCCGCAAATTCATATTTACGGCGCGTGCTTTGGCACGCTGCTCTGCTACCTTACGATCGCGGCGATGAACGCATTTCGCCTTGCCCGGCGCGCGGAGCTTCATATTGAATTTTCGCGCGTGTTTTTAAAAACAACGCTGTGCGGACTGCTGACCGGCGTGTGTGCCAAGCTCGTGCTGCATGCCGCGCGAACCGTATATTCGGATAAAATTGCGGTTCTTTTTTCCGTTTTTTCAGGAATCTTTGTTTGTTTTTTGGCGGCGATTTTGCTGCGCGTCCTCACACAGGAGGATATTTTACTGTTTTTTGGCAAAAAAAGAATCACCAAATTTTTAAAAAATCATTGAATTATAGAGGAATTTCAAAAAAAGGGTTGTGGGGAGCGAAGAAATATGGTAAATTTTATTCATAAGGATTATTACGGCTTTGATGATTTGGTTTCTATCATGCGCATTCTGCGTTCAGACGAGGGATGCCCATGGGATCGCGAGCAAACTCATGAAAGCGTGCGGATGAATTTCATCGAAGAAACGTATGAGGTGTGCGAGGCGATCGACCGGGGCGATGTGCCGTTGCTTCGCGAGGAGCTGGGCGACGTGCTGATGCAGGTCGTGTTCCATTCTGAGATGGAGCGCGAGGTCGGGCATTTCGACGTGGGCGATGTTGCGGATGAAGTTTGCCGGAAGCTGATTCGCCGCCATCCGCATATTTTCGGCGACGTGCATGTGTCGGACGCGGAGGAGGTGCTCTCAAACTGGGAGGACATCAAGCGCAAGGAAAAAGGGCAGGACACATATACCGCCTCGCTCGATTCTGTCGCGCGCAGTCTTCCGTCGCTTATGCGCGCCGAAAAAATTCAAAAGCGCGCGAAGAAATGCGGCTTTGACTGGCCGTCGGTCGACGGTGCGTTTGACAAAGTCTCGGAGGAGCTTTGCGAGCTGAAGGCAGCGGTGCAGAGCGGAACGAATGTGGAGGAAGAGCTGGGCGATCTGCTGTTTTCCGTTGTGAATGTATCGCGCTTTTTAAAGCAGAACCCCGAGCATGCGCTCGATTTGGCAAACGAGAAATTTATTTCGCGCTTCCACGCGATGGAGCAGCTTGCCGCGCAGGCGGGGCATGCATTGCAGGATCTGTCGCTTTCTGAGATGGATGCGTTTTGGGAGAAGGCAAAAAGCATACAAAAGGTGGATGGGGAGTAGAGAGATATTCCGCACAATGCCTTTTTATAATGAATAGGAGGAAGTAAAATGAACAAAACAGAATTAATCGCAACAGTTGCTGAGAACGCAGGGTTCTCGAAAAAGGATGCTGAGAAGGCTATCAACGCTACCATCGACGCGATCACCAATGCTCTGGTCGCTGGCGATAAGGTTCAGCTCGTTGGCTTTGGCGCGTTTGAGGTGAAGTGCCGTGCGTCCCGCATTGGCCGCAACCCGAGAACGAAAGAAGCGATCACCATTCCGGCTTCCAAGAGCCCGGTATTCAAGGCTGGCAAGGCGCTGAAGGACATCGTTTCTAAGTAAGAACAGCAGAATGTCAAGGCGAAAGCGGACGGGAACGCTCGCTTTCGCCCATTTTGTTTTTGCAAGAAGCCCGCTGGGTCATACCTCGGGGTTCTTTCAAAAACAAAAGTATTTTGAGGGATCATATGAGAATTGATAAGTTTTTAAAGGTGTCGCGGCTGATCAAGCGCCGCACTGTGGCGAACGAAGCGTGCGACAATGAGCGCATCTCTGTCAATGGGCGCGTGGTGCGCGCGTCGTATGATGTGAAGGTGGGCGATGTGATCGAGATTCGGTTCGGGCAGCGCGTGCTGACCGTGCGCGTGCTCGCGGTGCTTGAGCATGTGGGAAAGGACGACGCGCACACGATGTATGAAGAGGTTGCGCCGGGCAATTAACGCGCAGGCGGCATATTTCCGCACACCATGCCATATATTGGGATTACACTATGGTATGGAGGAGGAAATGCGATGCTATCGGAAGAGCGAAATAAGAATACAGACGCGCCGCATAATATTATTCTTGAGGCGCGGGCGCGAATGAGCGTTTCTGGCGTGATCGATGTGGAGAGCTTTGATGAAAGCGCGGTCACGCTGTATACCACGCGGGGACTGCTGATGATCCGCGGCAGCGGTCTGCATATTGAGCGGCTCAGCCTGGAGACCGGAGAGCTTGGCGTGGAGGGGACGATCGATTCTCTGCAATATACGGACGAGCAGGCGAGCGGCGGCTTCTGGTCGCGGCTCCTGCGATAGAGCGGCGGTGCGGTCGTGAATATTTCGGTTTCCGCGCAAACGATGGAGTTTTTATATGCCGCGCTGTTTGGTGTGGCGCTTGGCGTGCTGTATGATCTGCTTGCCGTGCTGCGCAGCTATTTGCCGCAAAAAAAGGCGGTCACCGTTCTGACCGACAGTCTGTTTTGGCTGATCGCGGCGGTGCTGCTTCTTGCGTTTGTGCTGCTGGTGAGCGGCGGCGCGATGCGCTGGTATGTTCTGGCCGGCAGTTTTTTTGGAATTTTTCTTTATAAGACGACGATTAGTGCATTGTTTTTTCGCGCGATTCGTATTATAATATCTATAGCTGTAAAAATATTGCGCAGCTCTGTCGCCCCGCTTTATTGGATTTCGGGGAAACTGTACCACGGCGCACAGCGCACATGGCGCGCCGCGGGTAAGCGGCGGAGCGTCCGCAAGGCGAGGAGGAACGCAAAGCGTGGCAAGAAAAAAGAAAAAGCGTAAAGTTGGTTTTGTTGCAAAGCTCATTGTCTTTGCGTTTGTGATCTACTCGGCGGTCACTCTGGTTTCTCTTCAAATCAAAATCAACGCACAGCGCGAAAATGCGCAATCGCTCGAGGGGCAGGTTGCGGAGGAAAAGGCGAAGCAAACGCAGCTGCGCCAGCTGCTCGAGGATGAGCTGGATGAAGACTATGTGGTATCCGAGGCGCAGAAGCAGGGCTATGCTGCGCCGGATGAGCGCGTGTTTGTCGACGTTTCCGGGCAATAAAAGGGGGATCTCTGGCGCGTGCCAGCGGCTTTATAAAAATAAGGAGGACAAAAGGTAACGTATGGAGCTCACAGTAGGATCGATTTTTGAGGGAAAAGTCACGGGGATCACCAAATTCGGTGCGTTTGTGTCTTTGCCGGAAAACAGAACCGGGATGGTTCATATTTCAGAGATCGCGCATTCTTATGTCAGCGATATTAAGGAGCATCTCGCGGAAGGGCAGACCGGCAAGGTCAA
>CAKUEM010000032.1 GCA_934646115.1 uncultured Oscillospiraceae bacterium | reverse complement strand
GCCGTCCTCCATGACTATATCTGCATTTTGCTCTGCCAGGCGCTTGGTCAGCGCAGGATCAAGCTGCTCTAAATACGCCTCGGCAACGCTCTTTTGCCCGGTGGCGAGGAAATAACAATACGTTTGATACTCCGCATCGGTCATCAGCTCATACTTGGGATGCGCCGCGTAGTTCACGCCGTCTGCCAGCGCATAGCGCCGCTCGTTAGACATGACAACCGCGTCATCCTTTGCGCCGCGCCCTGCCTCCGCCAGACTTTCGAAATTCTGATCATTTGCGGCATTTTGCGCAAGCTTTTCCACCGCAGCGCCGTGGTAGAGCGGGTTGATGCTGCGCAAATCTGCCTCCAGCTGCGCGCGCTCATTCTCTAGCGCGGCCCGCTTTTTTTCATACACAGCGTTCATCCGCCCATACTTGATGCGCGACTCCTGCGGCGTCAGCTCGCGCAGATTTCCGAACGCATCCTCCTCATAGCGCCATTCATCCAGCTTGACCATGTTAGAAAATCGCTCGTTTTCTTTTCTGAGCTCCTCGTCGATATCATCGATCTTTTTTTGGATCGTGCGCTCAAGATTTTTCTTTTTTGCAAGATCGCGCCCGAAAAGCGCATCCTCATCGGCGTCTTTCTGCGAATCGTCTGCATAAAAGCCCTGCGTTTGCGCGGTTTCCACCGCCCAGTCGTTTTGCAGCTTTTCGCGCGGATCCTTGCGCCGCCGCTTGGACGCGCGAATGCTCGCCTGCTCGTCTTCCCATTGCTCCTGAAGCCGCTCCGCCGCGCTGCCCCCATGCTTTTGATACAGATTATCGAAGTTCGCGCTTTGGGTTTTTTTCTCGCTCGCCTGATACTCGTTCTTGTTTCGTTCTGTGCGATTTGTTTGATTTGTGTTTTGTAATACCACCCCCTTTCCAAAATTGTTCCAAATGGAATCCTCCGGGAAACCCGGAAATGCGCTGTTAGAGCTTTGCTTGTGCATAAATCCCATTTGCATCACTCCTTTCTATTTTTTCGTTACGATTTTTATCGCAAACGAAACAAGCAATTTTATTCCCATTGCGCCGCAATATGTTTTCTATTTATATCCATTGCGAATACGCAACCCTAAGACAAAAAAATACTCTCTTCATCAAATCCGGTGCCGCCGATGAACTCGGCGCTGCCATAAATCACGCTGTCGCGCACCTGGTCGTCGTCCACGCAGCCCACGCCGACCAGCCGCTCCACATCCGTTGCCCACAGGGCGCGGGCATTATGAACAAACGCGCAGCGCGACATCGTGACCTCGCTTGCGTGCGCAAGGCGCAGAGCAACGCCGGTATTGCAAAATCCGGACAGGCGCGCCGGGTCTGCGCGCATCCAGCCGTTGGATTGAAAGCGGCATTCGGTAAGCTGCAGCCTGCGGCAGAAGGTTGCCGCCATGCCCTCAACGCGCGCCTGCCAGAAGCAGCAGCCGGAAACAAAGCTCCGCGCGCAGCGATGCAGGCGCACCCCGGTTTCAAACCCGCAGATTGCAAGATCCGTAAGCGAAAGCCCCTTCACGCCGCTCGCCGCAATGCCCGTATTTTCGCAAAATACGGCGGTGTTTTTTATCACGATCCCGCTGATGGAAACATCGCGCGCCGTCACGCGGATCGCCTCGCCATCCGGCGAATCGAAAAGCAAAACCGCCCCGGGCAGACCGTAAAGTCTTTGTCCGGGGCGGCTGAGCGTTAGTGTGCGCGTGCAGCGATGCACGCCGCGCGGCAGCACGATCTCATCCTGCTCGCTGCATGCGCGCTGAAGGCGCAACGTTTCATCCTGCGTTAGTTGTTTTGCTTTTTTCATAAAAATGCTCCTTTCTTTTTTGGGCAATAAAAAAGGCAACCACATATCGTGGTTGCCTTCGCGCAAAAGTCCATATTAGTATTATAGCACATATCCTCAGGAAATCAAGGAAAATTTTACCGATAAAACTCGCGGCCCTTTTTCACGAAATCCATCACCGCAAAATCGGTCAGCGGATGATAAATCAGCTTGTCAAACAGCTCCGGCCCGATCGTGCAGGCATGCACGCCCGCCATGCACGCGCGATGCACCTGCTCAACATTCTTAAAGCTCGCCGCCAAAACCCGGGTCGGCAGCTGATACTGCTTATAAAGCGAAACGATATCTGCGGAAACCGCCGTACCGTCCGAGGAGATATTGTCCAAACGGTTGATGTACGGCGCAACGAAATCCACGCCCGACATCGCGGCAACCATCGCCTGCTGCGCGGTGAAAATCGCGGTCGCGGTCAGGTTGAAGCCGCGGCGCTTTAACTCTTTCATCGCCTTCACGCCATCCGTCGTCACCGGGACCTTCACATAGCAATTCTCGCCCGCGATCTCGCGCAGGCTCTCCGCCTCCGCAATCATTTTATCATATTCGACCTCCAGGATCTGCACATGCAGCATCCGCTCATCCCCGATGACAGAACGAATCGAGCGCATTACATCGCGCACATTGCGCTGCTCTTCCCCGATGATCGCCGGGTTTGTGGTAACGCCCGCGATCGGAAATACGTCAACGATCTTTTCGATCGCTTCAATATCGGCACTGTCGATTAAATAAAGCATACATTCCATTCCTTTCTTCAATTACATCTTTAATCATACACGATTTTGCCGCTGTTTTCAATCCACTTGTTAAAAAAATATCAATAAATTTACGCGCAAAAAAGCTTGTCAAATCGGGATTTTTTCTAAATTGTGCATCCCAGCGCGGTATATCCCCAAACCCACGGCATCGACTCGGATGCTGCTGTAAACAAAAAGCGCTCGTTTTCGGCAAACACGCAGGGTGCTTTTCATGTGCAGACAACGCTTTCCCGCACGCCGGGCGCAGATAAAAAATATGCAGCGGCAAATGCCGCTGCATATCGTAGCTATTTCACGCTATATTGACCACGGATCAGCAGCGTTGCCGTTCCGCCCGTTTTGATGCTTCGTCCGCCGCCGGGCGCGAGGTATAAATGATTCGCAACCAGGGCGCTCCCGCTCGTCAGCGCGCCACCCGTCGTTGTATCCACAAGCGCCGGTGATTCCTGCGCGCTGACGCTCGCGCCGCCCTGATAGAGCAGCACCTCGCAGCCCGCATCGAGCGCGAGCGTTTTCCCGGAAGAAAGCGAAACTGTGGCAAACGGCGCGCTTGTCGCCGTCTGCGGGATCTGCGCCTTGACCACCGCCGCAATTTGATCGACCATCGCGCTGTCAACCGCCGCGGTGTTGCGGTCTGTAAATTCAGAGACCTTGGCATTCACCTGCTCATCAAACCGATCCACCGCCGCCTGCACCTGATCGGCGCGCGTGCGGCTCTCGCTTTCCGCCTGCTTGAGCAGCGCGGGGCGAAACACGTCGGTTATGTAGCTCAGGCTGACCAGCGGGTCACTCTGAGTTCCATATTCCGCCGCGAGCGCAAAAATCCCCCACGCAGCAAGCAAAACCGCCAGCGCGATCAGACCCCATTTCGCCTTCATATCCTTCTCCTCCGTATCCTTTTGCTATTCCGCGCCCAGCCCGAAGCTGACCGCAATTGCATCATCCACGCGCTGCATCAGCCGCTCATCCAGGCGGCCCATGCGCTCTTTCAAGCGCCTTTTATCGATCGTTCGGATCTGCTCGAGCAGAACGACCGAATCCTTCGACAAGCCATAGCTCCGCGCGCCCAATTCAATGTGTGTGGGAAGCCGTGCCTTGTTGATCTGTGATGTGATCGCCGCGGCGATCACGGTTGGACTATGCCGGTTGCCCACGTCGTTCTGGATGATCAGCACCGGACGAACGCCGCCCTGCTCGCTCCCGACGACAGGACTAAGATCGGCATAATAAATGTCCCCTCTTCGAATCATATGGTTATGGTCCACGCACTTCACGCTCCGCAGAAAATATAGTTGCCGTTCAAGCCGACAACTGTATTTTTCCCACAGTTCCGTGCATTTTAGTCATTGAAGCCAAAATTTTTATACCATACGGGAGACGCGCCGCCGCATGTTCACTCGTTCTATCCTATTCAGCGCCGGGCAAAACGTTTCACCGCCTACTCCACAGTGGGCAGCAGAACGCGCGGCACGCGCTTTGAAATTCCCGTGCAGATTTCATACGAAATCGTGCCGAGCTGCGCCGCCATTTCGTCCACAGAGACCCGCGCGCCAAACAGCTCCGCCACCTCGCCGATCTGCACATTTGGGATCTTTCGCGCATCCACCATGCACATATCCATGCAAATTCGCCCGATAATCGGCACGCGCTCGCCGCAAAGCAAAACTTCATAAGAATTGGACAAGCCGCGCCGCAGCCCGTCCGCATAGCCGACCGGCAGCACAGCGACCGGCATGTCCTCCGGCGCGGTAAACGTGCAGCCATAGCTCACGCACTCGCCGCGCCGCAGCATGCGCACATCGCACACGCGCGAAAACAGCGACATCACCGGGCGCAGCGCCAGGTCCTCATGCCGCGCATCCGGGTATAGCCCATAAAGCAAAAGCCCGGGACGCACCAGCTCCATATCGCACGCCGCGGGAACATGCAGCACCGCAGTGCTCGCCGCGCAATGATGATACCGAAAAAACACGCCGCGCGCCGCCGCGCCGTGGATCGCCGCAAGAAAGCGCGCCAGCTGCTCCTCCGTGTAAGAAAGATCCTCAGAATCCGCATTCGCAAAATGGGTATAAATCCCCTCGCACGGCACAAGCCGCGCGATCTCGCACACCTCGTCCGCCGTGCGCACGCCAAGCCGCCCCATCCCGGTATCCAGCTTCACATGCACAGCCACGTCCGGCGCGACGCGATGCAGCTGCCGCGCATAGGCAATGCTCGGCACGGTCTGCGTAAGCCGATACTGCGTAAGAACCGGCATCTCATCCATCGGCGTAATGCCAAGGATCAGGATCGGCGTGGTAATGCCCGCCTCGCGCAGCTCCACCGCCTCGTCTAAGCAGGCGACCGCCATGAGCGGCGCATGCAGGTCTTCATACAGCCGCGCAAGCGGCAGCACGCCATGCCCATATGCATCCGCCTTGATCACCGCGATCGCAGGCGCGCCCGCCTTTTGCACGATCGCGCGGTAATTATGTTTTGCCGCAGACAGATTGATCTGCGCCCATGTTCTCTCTGTTCCCATTGGTAAAAAGCCTCACATCTCGCATGTTTCATATTGTATGCGCAAAATCACCCGGTCATCGTGCAGCACCTCGGCCGCAAGCGGGCTGAGATCCGCGCGGGAAAACCAGGTTCGATATTCCATCATCGCATCGCGATATACCAGCAGCCACGCGTCTGTGCCCTCATGCTTCTCCGCGCCGAGCTGCGCAGCGTTTCCGCCGCTCCATACTGCGCACAGCTTTGGCAGCGCGTTCATCGGGGTCACGCCATCCTCGTTGGTCACGCCGGTCTCCAGCACGGTGCCGTCAAAAGAAAGCGTCGTTCCGTCTCCGCCGACCTGCGCACAGATCCCGGCGATTGATTCCGGCGCTATGACCGTCACCTTGCCGCCGCTTCGATTCCCCGCAAATTGCACGCGATAATCCGCCGCGCGGTCAGAAAATTCCGCCGTGATCGACGCCGTGACCGTCACCGCGCCCGCATCCTTCCAGCGCGCAGCGATCGCGCGCGCCGCCTGCTCCCCGTCCTGCGCGGCGCAGGAGGTCAGCAGCAAAAAAGAAAGAAAAACCAAACATTTCTTCATAGAAATTCCCCTTTCGCAATCCCGGCTATCACCAAGGTATGCGAAAGGCGCGAAAACTATACTTCACAAATCGCGCGCGGCAAAAGCGAGAGCGTATCCGTCGGCGTCATGCCAAGCGTTCCGAACTGCTTTTGCGCAAGGTCACCCGCCAGCCCATGCAAAAACACGCCGGCGCACGCCGCGTCCTCCGGGCTCAGCCCCTGCGCAAGCAGCGAGACCAAAACGCCCGCCAGCACATCGCCGCTGCCGCCCTTTGCCATGCCGGGATTCCCGGTCGTATTCATGAAAAAACGCCCGTCCGGCAAGGCAACCACGGTCGCCGCGCCCTTTAAAATCAAAATGCAGCCATAGGTCTTTGCAAACAAAACCGCGCATTCCGCGCGCCGCCTGCTTGAAAAATCCGGCATAAAACGGCGAAATTCCCCCTCATGCGGGGTCAAGATCCGCGCCGCCGGGGCAGCGCGCAAAAGCTCCGGCTCTTGCGCAAGAAAATAAAGCGCGTCCGCGTCAAACACCGCGGGAACAACGCACCGCCGCATAAAATCACGCGTGATCTCACGCGTCGCCTCGCTGCGCGAAAGGCCGGGACCGACCAGAACCGCCTGATAGCGCGCATCCGCCGCGTCCGCCTCCGCGCGCGGCAAAAAGATCGGCTCATTGAGCTTCACGCCCAAAATCGGCAGAATTTCATCGGGAACGGATAAATAGCACAGCCCGCACCCGGTATTGACCGCCGCCTGCGCGGCAAAATACGGCGCGCCCAGATACCGCGCGCTGCCGCAAAGCAAGAGCGCGCGCCCGCAATCCTGCTTCGACGCATCCACCCGGCGCCGCGGAAGCACCGAGCGAACATACCCCGCGTCGATCGCCCTCATCGCTCGTTCCAAACGCGCGGCGAGATCGCGCGCTTTAGCGCCGCAAGCATCCGCTCATTCGGAGTAAACAGCAGCGCGCAGCGCCCCTCGTCGCCTTCGCCCGGATAGATCACGCTGTATACCGCGCCGTCATCCCCCGCGCAGTCGAACACCGTCTGGCAGTTCTCGCGCAGCTGCTTCGGCGTGCGCTCCTCCGCGCCGATCTGCTCGACCGACTTGAGGTCCACATAGGTGATGCCCTTGCGCGTCGATTTTGCAAAAATTTTATCCACAACAAGCTCATCACCGTTTAGGCTGTATTCAAATTCTACATTCTGCCGGCGGATCAAAATCACCGCGAGCAGCACGATCCCGACAAACAGGAGCGGGACCCAAAGAATCGCGTCGGGAATCAGCGCAAGCAATAAAATAAGCAGCAGCGCCACGACCGCCGTCATGACCTGGATCACGCGTGCGCGCGCGCCGGGCTTGCGCGCCACCAATTGCTCGATATAATCCATAAGCGCCCTCCGTTCTGGGTTTATTGTATCAAAAAGCGCGCGCCGCGTCAAATATCATCCGCTGCATCCGGCGCATAAATATTGCGCTCGCCGCGCTCTAAGGCGACCATACCCGTGCGCGAAAGCTCGATCAGGCCAAACGGCTCCAACAGGCGAAGCAGCGCCTCGACCTTGCTCGTGTGCCCCGTGATCTCGATCGTCAGCGTGCGGTGCGACACGTCAATGATTTTCGCGCGGAATATGTCCGCGATCTGCATGATCTCACTGCGCGTGCCGCGCTCTGCCACCACCTTCACCAGGCACAGCTCGCTCGTCACCGCGTCGCAATCGCGAATATGCCGCACCATCTCGACCGGAACCAGCTTCTCCAGCTGCTTTCTGATCTGCCGCGCGGTCGTCACATCGCCCTCGGCCAAAATCGTAATGCGCGAATACGCCGGGTCATGCGTCTTGCCGACCGCGAGGCTGTCGATATTAAAGCCGCGCCGCGAGAACAGCCCCACGACCTTGGAAAGTACGCCCGCATGGTTCTGCACCAACACGGAAAGAATATGCTTTTCCATAAAATCCCTCCTACAGCTGTCGATAACGATACACGCCGGGTCGCAGCGCGCCGACGTCCTGCGGCAGCTCCGCCGCATAAATCGAAAACGCGCGCGCCAGAGCGAGATAATCGAGCTTTTGCGGAAGCTCAGTCGCGTAATGCCGCCCGCGATAGCGCTCATCCTGCCAGGTGCGCACCATGCCGAGCGCCTGATTGTCAAACACGATCGTCGTAATCGGAAGTTTTTGCGCCGCAACGGTTGCAAGCTCCATACAATTCATGCGAAAGCTCCCGTCCCCCGCGAGATGCAGCACGCGCCGCCCCGGCTGTGCCATGGAAGCCCCGATCGCCGCGCCCAGTCCGAAGCCCATCGTGCCGAAGCCGCCGGGCGTCAGCCAATCGTTCGTTTCGCAAAACGCAAAATCCCGCGCGGCAAGCACCTGATGCTCGCCCACCTCGGTGACAATGATCGCATCGGAAAACGCCCGGGAAAGCGCGCTCATCAGCGCATCGCGGCGCATATCGCGCGCAAGCGACCACGCGCGCGCGGCAGGCGTTCCCAGCGCGCGCAGCACCTCCGCCGCATCGCCGGAGATCGCGCAGACCGGCTCGATATTTTTCCCGATCTCCGCGCGGTCGATATCGATATGTAAAATCCGCCGCTCGCTCAGCGCGCCGGTCAATATCCGGTCGGAAAAGCGCGTTCCCACCGCGATGACCAGATCCGCCTGCTCCACCGCGCGGTTGGCCGCATCGCGCCCGAATGCGCCCAGCATGCCGTAAAAATTCGCCGTATCGTCCGGCAAAATGCCAAGCCCCATCATCGTGCAAACCACAGGGCAGCCCAACGCCCCGGCGAATTCCTCCACCGCAGCGCGCGCATTCCGCGCGCCGCCGCCAAGCAGCAGAAGCGGGCGCGCACTCTCTGCAATGCAGCGCCGCGCCGCCGCCAGATCGCCCGTGATCGGCGGGCGCTTGATCTCGCGCGGGGCAGCCGGCGTGTATTCACAGCGCGCGGTCAGCACATCGTGCGGAATATCCACGAGCACCGGACCGGGCCGCCCGCTCTGCGCCACATAAAACGCCTCGCGCAGCGTGTCTGCCAGCTCCTCCGCCCGCGCCACCATATAATTATTTTTTGTGATCGGGATCGTGATCCCGGCGATGTCCGCCTCCTGAAACGCATCGCGCCCGATGAGCGCGGCATCGGCATTTCCGGTAATAAACACGACCGGGGAACTGTCCATATACGCGGTCGCGATCCCGGTGACCAGATTGGTCGCGCCCGGACCGGACGTGGCAAAGCACACGCCGCAGCGCCCGCTCGCGCGCGCATAACCGTCTGCCGCATGCGCCGCGCCCTGCTCATGCGCGGTCAGCACATGGCGGATCGTTTTCCGGCAGCGCCGAAGCTGCTCATACACAGGCAGGATGTTCCCGCCCGGATAGCCGAACACCGTGTCTACCCCATGCTGCCGCAGCACCTCGATCACGATCTCCGCCCCGCTTCGTTTCATGAATTCGCCACCGCCCTTTCCTTCTGATTTTTAGTATAAAAAAGCCCCATACGTGCCACTTGCACGCATGGGACGCAATATAACATCGCGCGATACCACCCATTTTGGCGAATTTCGCCCAGCTCATGAAGGCCAACCAGCCTCCGCACAGATAACGGCGTGACCCGAAGCCGCTTACTAAAGCATCCGCTTATTCGGCAGCTCTGCCTCGAGAGGGACCGCCCTTTGCGCCCCACGCCGGCCTTACACCCGCCGCCGGCTCTCTGAAGAGGGGTGATGCAAAGCGCTTATTCTCTGTCATCACATTTCATTATTTGGTTTAGAATAGCACACATTTCGCGCCGTGTCAATCCCTCCGCCGCTCATTTCTATATAAAAACCGCGCGCAAACGCCGCGCATTTTCTACGCGCCGTTAGAAATTGCGCCCGCCCTCTATCCGAACGCCCTATAATGTGTTATACTGTATGGTATCACAAAAGGAGAGATCGGTTCATGAATCAAAGAAAAGAAAACAAGATGGGCACGGCGCCCATGCTCCCGCTCATCATTTCCATGTCGCTGCCCAGCATGTTTTCCATGCTGATTCAGGCGCTTTATAATGTGGTAGACAGTATTTTCGTCGCGCGGTACAGTATGGGCGCGCTTTCCGCCGTGTCGCTGGTGTATCCGGTGCAGATGCTGATGCTTGCCATGGCGGTCGGCACGGGGATCGGTCTGAATTCGCTGGTCTCGCGCAGGCTGGGCGAGCGGCGGATAAACGATGCGTCCAGCGCGGCAACACATGGTATTCTGCTTGCGCTCTTCGGCTGGGGTCTGCTGTGCGTGCTTGCATTGTTCTTCACAAAGCCGTTTTATCGCATGTTTACTGATGATGCGTCGCTGTTTCAAATGGCGTGCGATTATTCCAATATCGTGGTGTACGCGTCGCTCGGCGTGTTTATTCACCTCGTGATCGAAAAAACGCTGCAAGCGACCGGAAATATGATCACCCCGATGTTTTTGCAGCTGTTTGGCGCGGTAACGAATATTATTTTAGACCCGATCCTGATTTTCGGGCTGTTCGGCTTCCCGGAGCTCGGCGTGCGCGGCGCGGCGATCGCCACCGTGATCGGTCAATACGTCTCGATGATCTGCGCGATCATCGTGGTTTTGCGCAAGAAGCAGATCGTGCATATCAGCTTCCGCGGCTTCCGCTTCCGCTGGCGCACGGTGCTTGATATTTACGAGGTGGCGCTGCCGTCGATCGTGATGCAGTCGATCGCCTCGGTGCTCATCACGTTCCTCAATAAAATTCTGATCAGTTTCAGCGATATCGCGGTCTCCGTGCTCGGCGTGTATTATAAGCTGCAGTCGTTCGTGTTCATGCCGGTGTTTGGTCTGACGCACGGCACGATGCCGATCATGGGCTACTCATACGGCGCGCGCTACCGCAAGCGGCTGATGAAGGCGCTAAAGCTCAGCTGCATCATCGCAGCCTGCATCATGCTGCTCGGCATGCTTGCGTTTATGATCTTCCCGCGCGAGCTGCTCGCGATTTTCAGCGATAATGGAGAGCTGATCGAAACAGGCATCCCCGCGCTGCGGATCATCAGCTGCTGCTTTGTGTCCGCCGGCGTGTGCATCATGCTCTCCACCCTGTTTCAGGCGGTCGGGCGCGGCAAATACAGCCTGATCGTATCGCTGCTGCGCCAGCTGGTCGGCATTTTGCCCATCGCATACCTGCTCTCAAGGTTCGGGCTGATCTACTTCTGGTGGGCGTTCCCGATCGCAGAGGCGATGTCGCTGATCATCAGCATTTTCCTCGCCCTGCGCCTGTATCGCACCGACCTGCGTTTTCTCGACGCAGACGCGCCATGTGCATAAAGAAAACCTCCTGTCTGCAGACAGGAGGTTTTTTTCGTATCGCTGCGTGCAAAATAAGCCGTGCGCTACTTCTTTTCTTCCAATAAACTCATCGGGTCGATCGGCGCGCCGTTTTTCGTAACCTCCAGGTGCAGATGCGGCGGCTGCGCCACCTCGGAGAGCGCGGATGCGCCGATCCCTCCGATCACGTCGCCCGCTTTCACGGTCTGCCCGACCTTTGCCACCACGCCTTTCATCAGGTTGCAATATCGGCTGACCACGCCGTCCGCATGCTCGATCACAACGGTATGACCCATCATCTCGTCCTCAAACACCTGCTTGACCACGCCCTTGGCGATCGCCTTGACCTGCGTGCCCTCATCCGCCGCGATGTCAATGCCCGCATGCGTGCGCCAGTCGCCAAACGTTTCGCTTTTTATCAGCTCATCGCCGGAAAACGGGATAGCGACCTTTCCGCTGACCGCCGAGACAAACTCCGTCGGTCCATCGTCCGCAACCGGCGCGGGCGCAACCGCTTTCTGCGTTGCCTCCGGCGCGGGCGCGGTCGTTTTCTTGTCCGTGTCCTTCTGGGGCGCGTCCTCGCTCTTCGGCGCAGACCGCGGCACCTCCACCGGCTTTACGTCGCCAAACACATTGTCAAGCGAGAGCTCTTCCCGCTGCACGACCGGCTCTGTAATCTCCGGCTTCTCCTGCGTTTGATACATGATATAGCCCGCAACACCCACTGCGCAAATGCAGAGAAACAGGATAATGTATAGCCCGTTTTTGGATATCTTCTTTAAAAATGCGCTTTGATTTTTCATCTGGCAAACACCTCCGCTTCTATTGTTGCCGCATTCGAAGGTTGTTATACCCATCGGATCCTGTATCACAAAGCGCCCGGATGACATTCATCCGAGCGCTGCATTTATTTTTTAAAAAATCTTTTTGATCCGCTCGATCGCCTCGACCGTGTTTTCGCGCGTTCCAAACGCGGTCAGCCGGAAATAGCCCTCGCCATTCACGCCAAAGCCCGCGCCCGGCGTTCCGACCACATTGGCCCGCTCAAGCAGCATATCGAAAAACGCCCACGAATCGCCATTCGGGCACTTGAGCCAGATATACGGCGCATTCACGCCGCCAAACGCGGAAAGCCCCGCCGCGGTCACGCCTTCGCGGATAATGCGCGCGTTCTCCATGTAATACGCGATCGTCTCGCGCACCTGCTTCTGCCCCTCCGGCGAGAACACCGCCTCCGCGCCGCGCTGCACGATATACGGCACGCCGTTGAACTTCGTCGTCTGCCGGCGCAACCACAGCTTGTTGAGCGCGACCTCGCGCCCGTCCTTCGTGCGGGCGATGAGCGCCTTCGGAACGACCGTGTAGCCGCAGCGCGTTCCGGTAAAGCCCGCGGTTTTGGAGAAGCTACAAAACTCGATCGCGCAGGTCTCCGCCCCCGGAATTTCAAAAATACTGTGCGGAACATTTTCTTCAGAAATAAACGCCTCATACGCCGCGTCGAATAAAATCAGCGCATGCTCGCGATTTGCCCAGTCGACCCATTTTTTCAGCTTATCCGCCGTGATGACCGAGCCGGTCGGGTTGTTCGGCGAGCAGAGGTATACGATATCCGCATGAAACTCCGGCGGCTCGGGCGCAAAGCCGTTTTCCGCCGTAGACGCGATGAATTTCACCTCGCGCCCCGCCATAATATTCGTGTCGAGATACACCGGATACACCGGGTCTGTGATCGCAACCACGTTTGCGATCGATAAAATATCGCCGATATTGCCCGTGTCGGACTTCGCGCCGTCGCTCACAAAAATTTCGTCCGCCGCGATGCTTACCCCGCGGTCGTTATAATGCTTCGCGATCGCATTGCGCAAAAAATCATAGCCCTGCTCCGGGCCGTAGCCGCGAAAGCCCTCAAACGTGCCCTGCTCATCCACCGCCTTATGCATCGCGTCAAGCACCGCCTGCGGCAGCGGGCGCGTCACGTCGCCGATGCCCAGCCGGATCACGCGGCAATCCGGGTTTTTCGCCGTGAATTCATTCACGCGGCGCGCAATATCTGAAAACAGGTAGCTCTCTTTTACATTTAAATAATTTTCGTTGATCAGCATGTTAAAATTCCTCTCTTTTCGTTAATCGCACAGCTCACCGTCGAACACGAACGTCGCGCTGCCGGTCATCCAGACCGTATTTTCGTCCCAATGGATCACGAGGTCGCCGCCGCGCAGATGGACGGTCACGTCCGTATCGCGCTTCACAAAGCCCTTCAGCGTGGCCGCAACGGTCACGCCGCAGGCGCCCGTGCCGCAGGCGAGCGTTTCACCGCTGCCCCGCTCCCACACGCGCATTTTCAGCGTATGATCATCGATCACTTCCACAAATTCGGTATTCACGCCCTCCGGAAACATCGGATGATGCTCATACATCGGACCGATTTTCGGAAGATCCAGCGCATCGATCCCCGTAGTAAACATCACCGCGTGCGGATTGCCCATCGACACGCAGGTCAGCGGCTGCGAAGAGAACGCGGTCTCGACCGGAACGTCGATATTCCCGCCCTCATACGCGATCGGGATGCGCTTCGGCTCAAGGATCGGCGCGCCCATATCCACGCGCAGCAGCTCGACCTTGCCGTCCTTCACCGTAAGATACAGCGTTTTAATGCCGGACGCGGTCTCGACCCGGATCACGTCCTTCTTGCACAGCCCGCGCTCATACGCATATTTGCCCACGCAGCGGATCGCGTTGCCGCACATTTTGCCCTCTGACCCGTCTAAATTAAACATCCGCATCCGAACATCCGCCACTTCAGACGGCATGATCAGCACGATGCCATCGCCGCCCACGCCAAATTGCCGGTGGCTCATAAAAATGGCAAGCTGTTCAATATTTTCGATCTTCTGATCGAAGCAGTTGATATAAATATAGTCGTTTCCGATGCCGTGCATCTTCGTAAAACGAATGCCCATACACACATTTCTCCTCATTAGACTGATATATAATAGGATATCAAAAATCCCGCCCTTTTGCAACAGCATTTCGCCCAAAATCTTCCGGAATTCGCGCCGCAAGCAAAAAAGGAGCGGCTCGCCCGCTCCTCTTTTTTATCGAATTTGCCCCGTGCCGCGCACGAGATATTTGATCGAGGTCAGCTCATTTAACCCCATCGGACCGCGCGCATGCATTTTCTGCGTGGAAATGCCGATCTCCGCGCCAAGCCCAAACTCAAACCCATCGGTAAACCGGGTCGATGCATTGACATACACCGCCGCCGCGTCAACAGAATTTAAAAATTTCTCCGCCGCCTGCGCATCATTTGTGATGATTGCCTCGCTGTGCATCGTGCCGTAACGCGTGATGTGCGCGATCGCTTCATCAACGTCTGCAACCACCCGCACCGCAAGGATAAAATCGTTATATTCGGTCGCCCAGTCGTCCTCCGTCGCCGGCTTTGCTTCGGGCAAAACCTTGCAAACCGCCGCATCGCCGCGAATTTCCACATGATATGGCGCAAGCGCCTGCGCGAGCATCGGCAAAAACTCCGCCGCCACGTCGCGATGCACCAGCGCGGTCTCGATCGCGTTGCACACCGAGGGGCGCGAGCATTTCGCATTGGTCAAAACCTCCGCCGCCATGACAAGATCCGCCGCGCGATCGACATATAAATGGCAGTTGCCCGCCCCGGTCTCGATCACCGGAACGTGCGCATTTTCCACCACAGCGCGGATCAGCCCCGCACCGCCGCGCGGGATCAGAACGTCAACCAGCCCCTTCTGATTCATCAGCTCGTTGGCTGAGCTGCGCGCCGTGTCCTCGATCAGGCAGATCGCATCGGGCGAAACGCCATGCGCGCGCAGCACGTCGCGCATGACAGACGCGATCGCGATATTAGAAAAAATCGCCTCCTTGCCGCCGCGCAGCACGGTCGCATTGCCGGATTTTAAACACAGCACCGCCGCATCAAGCGTGACATTCGGGCGCGACTCGAAAATGATCCCGATCACGCCGAGCGGCACGCGCACCTTCGTGATGCGAAGCCCGTTCGGGCGCGTGATCTCGCTTAATGTCGCGCCGATCGGGTCAGGCAGCGCCGCAACCGCGCGCGCACCCTCCGCCATGGCGGCGATCCGCTCCGGCGTGAGCGTTAAGCGATCGATCAGGGAGGCGCGCATGCCGTTCTCCCTCGCTGCCGCAAGGTCGCGCGCATTCTCGGCGATCAGCCGGTCCTTCTGCGCAAGCACCGCGTCTGCAATCGCTAAAAGCAGCTCATTTTTCTTTTCTGTCGAGAGCAGCGCAACCTCGCGTGATGCCGCTTTCGCCGCCTCGCACAAAGCGTGTACCGTTTGCATCTCGTCTCCTCCTAGCATTTCTCCGGCTCGGGATATTCCTCGCCAAACGTGTCCACCGTGACGCGCGTCATGACCTGCGGCTCAAGCGGACGGTCGCGCATGTCGCGCCGCGCAGACACAATGCGGTCCGCCTCGTCCATCGCGCTCACGACCTGCCCAAACGCGGCATACTGCCCGTCAAGATGCGGCGCATCGTCCGTCATGATGAAAAACTGGCTGCCCGCGCTGTCCGGATGCTGGGCGCGCGCCATCGAAATCACGCCGCGCACATGATTTAATTTGTTTTCAAAGCCGTTCGCGGCAAATTCGCCGCGGATCGAATAGCCCGGACCGCCCGTGCCGATCCCATCCGGGTCGCCGCCCTGGATCATAAAGCCCGGAATGACGCGATGAAACGTCAATCCATCATAAAAGCCGGATTTCACAAG
Organism: uncultured Oscillospiraceae bacterium; assembly: GCA_934646115.1. Lineage (GTDB taxonomy): Bacteria > Bacillota > Clostridia > Oscillospirales > JAAYXM01 > RGIG7332. Next base: position 4,557 of record CAKUEM010000032.1, on the reverse strand, counting down.
CGAGATAAAATTCGCCACCGTGTTGGGCGCAATTTTCGGATACAGCTCGATCTGCAGGCTGTTTCCGTTTTCAAATTCCATCGTAACCACTGGATTTTTCATCATAAATAGTCTCCTTTTTTCGCTCGCGCGGTGTTTTTAATATCATAAACAGCAGATATATTCTTTTATAAGTATAAACTATTTTTCTTTGCTTGTACAGCCCGGAAATTGTGGTATAATATCTGCAAGAGACATTCCCGCAAAATTTACGCGCGCACACGCGATTTTTATGCAATTCTCCGCGAAGTGTATGCTAATAAATATTCGGAGGGCGATCGATATGAAAATCGAATGGACAAAAGAAACCACGACCCGGGTCGCTTCAAACATCGTCATCGTGGCGGCGGGCATCCTTCTGTATTTTCTCTTCTCCAGCCTGCCGGAGATCTGGCAGGGCGTGCAATGGCTTCTCGGCATCATCGCGCCGTTTTTGTGCGGCATCGTGCTTGCCTTTCTGCTCGCGGCGCCCACGCATTTTTTCGAGGGTCTGCTCACCCGGTATTGCTTCCGCCGCAAGGCGCGTCCCGGTCTGGCGCGCGCGCTCGGCATTACGATCACGATGGTCGTTACCATCGCGGTGCTCACGCTGATTTTTTACGCGATCATCCCGCAGCTCGGCACAAGCGTCCGCTCACTGATCGACAATATGCCCGACTATATGAATTCATTCAATCAATTTATCGAGCAGCTGCTCGCGCGGTTGAGCCTTGACACCTCGATTTTTGAACAGTTCATTGGATCCTGGCAGGAAATCATTCAAAAAGCGGGCAGCATGGTGGGCGACGCGCTGCCCCACGTTTACACGGTTTCGAAGCAGATCACCTCCGGCATCACAACGTTTGCCTTTGGCTTTATTATCTCGATCTATCTGCTCGCCAGCAAGGAAAAATTCATTGCGCAGCTGAAAAAAGCGCTGTTCGCGCTGTTCCCCGCAAAGTATGTGACCGCGGCGGTGCGCCTTGCGCGCTACACCGGGCACACGTTTTCCAAATACATTTCCGGTCAGCTGCTCGACGCGCTGATCCTCGGCGTCCTGTGCTTTATCTGCATGACGATCTTCCGCCTGGATTATGCGCTGCTCATCAGCTTTATTATCGCGATCACGAATATTATCCCGTTTTTCGGACCGGTCATCGGCGCGATCCCCTGCGCGTTTATCCTGCTTATGATCCAGCCGGTCAAGGCGCTGTGGTTTATCATCCTTATCATTGTCCTGCAGCAAATTGACGGGAATCTTCTGTCCCCGCGCATCGTCGGGAAGTCGACCGGGCTGCCTGCGTTCTGGGTGCTGTTCGCCATTTTTGTGGGCGGCGGGCTCTTCGGCTTCTTCGGCATTATCTTAGGTGTTCCGGCGTTTTCTGTCATTTATGTGCTCGTTCGGCATGCGCTTGAGAAGCGACTGGAAAAGAAAAATCTCCCGATTGCGACCGAATGCTATAATGAATCAGACCGCGCGCTGTAACAAAAGGCTGCGAGACCATGGTCTCGCAGCCTTTTTTCGCTATTTGCGCGGATTTCGCGTTTCTCCCGTGATCTCCCAGCCGGGCAACGGAAGCCGCTGCATCGCAGAAAACAGCTTCTCCCGATAGCCGGGATAGCGCGTGCTCATCTCGGCGAGCAGCTCCTTGATCTCCTGCCGCTTGGTGTTGCCGTTTGCCGGGCAGGGATTATGCACCACCGGCATTTCCAGCCGCGCGACCGCGCTGCGCACCATCGATTCATGCACATAAAGCAGCGGCCGGATCTGCGTCAGCTGCGTGCGGTCGAGATACGTGACCGGCTGGAAGCATGAAATGCGCCCCTCAAACACCTGCGACAGCATAAATGTCTCGACCGCATCGTCAAAATGATGCCCGAGCGCGACCTTGCCGCAGCCCGCCTCGCGCGCCGCGTCATGCAGCATCCCGCGCCGCATTTTCGCGCATAATGCGCAGGGATTTTTCTCTTTTCGAATGTCAAAAATGATCTCCTTCAGGCGCGACGAAACCAGCTTGTGCGGCACGCCGAGCGCCCGACATGCCTCTGTCACGGGCGAAAAATCCACACCCGGCATGCCCATATCGATCGAAATCGCGACCAACGAGAAGTGCTTCGGGTAAAATTTTGAAAGCCCTGCCAGCGCGTGAAGCAAAAGCACCGAGTCCTTCCCGCCGGAAACCCCAACCGCAATTTTGTCTCCTTCTTCGATCATTTCATATTCCTGCACGCATTTTCGCGTTAAACTAAGTATTTTTTGCATAGAATTCTCCATTTCCAATGGTATAAAAATTTTAAATTGTGTTTTGAGCATTCGCGAGAAAACAAGAGCATTTTAGAGAAAACGGGAGTTTGCTAAAACATAAATTAAAATATTGCAAAAAAGGTGTTGACACCGGAAGCGCGATGTGGTATAACAATAATGCTCGCAAAAGGGCGTATTGTGCGCTCACGCAACAATTATATCCTAAGTCATATGAAAAGTGAATGTTTTTTTGCAAACCGTTCGTTTTTCATATGTCTTGGAGGAAGCTCCTTGCGGCGTAATTTAAAATGGAGGTCTCTTCTATGTCTACGTTTATGGCAAACAAGAAGACGGTAGAGCGCAAATGGTATATCCTCGATGCTGCAAACAAGCCGCTCGGGCGCACCGCTGCGCAGGCTGCCGTTTTGATCCGCGGTAAGCATAAGGCGGATTTCACCCCGCATGTCGATTGCGGCGATTTCGTGATCATCGTCAATGCCGATAAGGCGATCTTAACCGGCAATAAGCTGGTCGATAAGTATTATCGTACCCACTCGGGCTATGCAGGCGGTCTGAAGGAAGTTCCGTACCGCATCCTGATGAAGGAGAAGCCGGAGCTTGCGATGTATCTGGCTGTAAAGGGCATGATGCCGAAGAACACGCTCGGCAAGCATGCGCTCGTTCGTTTGAAAGTATACAGCGGTGAGAATCATGGTCATGACGCTCAGAAGCCTGTTGCTTTCGAGCAGGCGTAATCCGGGGAGGTAAGTGAAGTATGTATAAATCGAAAAAGCCTTATTTCTACGGCACGGGAAGAAGAAAATCTTCCGTCGCCCGTGTTCATGTATATCCGAACGGCTCCGGTTCGATCACGATCAACAACCGTTCGCTGGATAACTACTTCGGTCTTGACACGCTGAAGCTGATCGTTCGTCAGCCGCTGGTCACCACCGAAACGACCGATAAGGTCGACATCGTCGCAACCGTTACCGGCGGCGGCGTGACCGGTCAGGCGGGTGCGATCCGTCATGGTATCGCCCGCGCGCTGCTCTCTGTGAACGAAGAGTTCCGCCCGGCGCTGAAGAAGGCCGGCTTCCTCACGCGTGACCCGAGAATGAAAGAGCGTAAGAAGTACGGTCTCAAAGCGGCACGTCGTGCTCCGCAGTTCTCCAAGAGATAGTTTATCCCCAATGGGATTTGCACTGCGCCTCCGAAACCAAATTGGTTTCGGAGGCGTTTTGTGTTGCCGCGAAAGTACACATGCAGAGCTTGCATGTGCGGCGGGTGTACGCAGACCAGCTTTCTGTCGCCGCGAAATTTTCGCGTAGTGTTTGTCGCTTTGGATCCGTTATCCCCGCCATTTTAAAAATTCTTATTCGCATGATTCGTTTCATTGTCCAGTATTTGCAAGGCTGCGCGAATTCCCTTGCCGCAGGATGAAAAGATCCGGTTTTAAAAAATTTGATCAAATCCGAGCGAAAACAGCCATGATCATGGCACGCTGAATATGCGAAAGCAAATATCATCGGGTGCGCAATCGGGGTCCGTATGGTTATAAATGTCTTTCATGCCAGCCATATATTCTGTTTTCTCATCATCAGAAAGGGTAGATAGTCCTTGGGTAAGAATCTTGTGCTTTAATAGAAATGCACGATCCACGTCACTCTGCGATCGATCACAAACCAGAGTGTCGATAATTGTACTCATGTTAGACTTTTCATCTTCATCTTTCCGCTCAATGCCCCATCAAACGTAATCTCGTCTGTTAAAATAATGGCATTTGTTTGTGCTGTATATGGTGTTTGCAATCCAATAGTGTCAATCGCAGCCTTGAGAGTCCGATCCTTCGGATATCCAAAAATGCCAAAGGAAATCAACGGGAATGCAGCCGACTCGCAACCATATTCCTTTGCCAGCATGAGCGATATTTGATAGCAGAAAATCAGCGCCGTCCGTCACGCCTGCACGGGTCACCTCGTGAATGACATATTTGCAGGGCACCTTATAGCTCTTCGGGATTTTTGCGTTCCCGGTTTCGCAGCCGCGAAGCGCCTCATATCTACCAGCAGCGCCAATCCTGCGGTGCGATGAATGCAGCCGTCTACACCGCCACCCAGCAGCGACTCATTGACAGCGCTGACGATGGCGTCAACCTTCATTTTTGTGATGTCATTTCTGACGATTTGAAGCGGCGTGATCAAGCCCTCCCGTTCGGTTGCTTCGCGCCGGTCAGCAGCTTGTCCAGCGGGATTCTTTCCGGGTATTTTCCTTCGGTCAGAATGTCATATAAATAC
>CAKUEM010000031.1 GCA_934646115.1 uncultured Oscillospiraceae bacterium | reverse complement strand
GTTTTCGGCGTTTTCCTATCCCTTAACGGGCTTCTATTCATCTTGTGCGAGAGAGAAAAATTCTACTATTTTTTATACGCCTGGCTGTATGTCTTACCCTCCACCATCGTAACGCCGCGCGCCTCCATCAGCTCTTCCACCGTGACCAGCTGGTAGCCGCGCTTCACAAGCTCCGGAATCACGCGCTCTGCCGCCGCGGCGCTGGTTTTATAAATATCATGCATCAGAACGATATCCCCATCGCTCACATGATTTAAAATTTCCGGCACGATCTTATCCGGGTCTTTTGTTTTCCAGTCAAGCGTGTCGATCGACCAGTTAATAAGCGGCGCGCCCACAGAATCACGCACTGTCTGATTGATCGAGCCATACGGCGCGCGCACAAGCGTTGCCGCATGACCAACCGCCTGCTTGATCAGCGCATTCGTATCGTCGATCTGCTTTTTAATGCCTGCGGGGTTCAGCTTTGCAAGGTTTGCGTGGTCATAAGAATGGTTTCCGATCACGCAGCCCATCTCTATCGCACGCTTCATGACCTCCTCGCTGCCTTTCACGCGCTCGCCGAGCACAAAGAATGTGACGCGGCCGCCGACCTTCTCCAGCGCATCGAGGACCCGCGTGGTGACCGGGGCATACGGCCCATCGTCGAAGCTGAGCGCAACCATCGGTTTATCCGGGTCGACCAGCGATTTGGGCGGCTCATACCCGGTCAAATTCAGCTTCATCGCGTCATACACACGCTTGAGCGGAATCTGCGCGGAGACCAGCTCGTCAAACAGCGTTCCCCGATCAAAAATCAACGTCAGATTCTCCGGATCCTGAAAGCCGATCGCGCTGAAATTTTCCCACTTGGGCTGCACATGCTCGGTAAACTGCGCACTCTCCACCCGGTCTTTATACTTCTCGTCTGCTGCAAACCAGGTTTTCACGAAATCAGACGCGATTGTCAAATACGCATCCTCAAACAGATCCTGCGCATGGATGGCGCGCGCAGATTCCGTGTCATACACAAACGTTTTCACGCGCTCCTCCGTCGCATTGTCCTGCGGCAGCTTTTTCGTGATATGATACACAACCGAGAGCGCCTTCCCCTGCGAAGCCGCCTCAAAATCCATTATGATGCTCGCGCGCGAGGTCATGGATTCCGCCTGATAGTTGCCCAACTCCGCGCGAAAATCCTGCGCCATAGCGTCAACATCCTGCCGAATCGTCGCGTCCAGCTCAGAATCGCCCGTACTCGGGAAGCGCAGCGCGATCCCATAATTTTTATTATATTCCACAAGCGGTTCTGCCGCGGCGACCGACCCGCTCGCCGCCGCAAACGTAAACTCCATCGGTTCGACCTGTTTCGACGCGATATACGCGGAAATTCCGCGAACGGCGAAAAATGCCGCGACCACTGCCGCAAGCAATATCAAAAACAGCATCAGCTTTTTCATTCGGTTTTTCCTAGCCCTTTTCTGGCGCCTTGCAATGCGCTCCTGCAAATCAGTGTTCCCATATTGGCTCATTGTGATTCCCCCGTTTGCGCGAGATTTCCCGCGCGATCGTTCTGTGGCGCATCGTGGCGCATGTTATGCAATTATTATACTATGCGCAATGCAGTCAGTCAATGTAAAAACGTTTGCAAAATGGTGACAACTTCGTGTAATTTTCGTAATTTTTAGCGCAGTTTTTACGCAAGCCCCGCCAGGCGCAGCGCATATACAAAGAGAAATATCGTAAACATAGAAAAAAACGTGGTAGACACGACGAGCTGCCCTGCCAGCTCATAGTCGCCATGCATCTGCCGCGTCATCACATAGCTCGACACGGCGACCGGTGTGCAAAATACAGAGATCAAAACGCCGAGCGCCGTTCCCCGGAAGCCAAATGCGACCGCAGCCGGAAGCATGATCCTCGGCACGATGAGAAGCCGCCCGATCGTTGTTGCGATCACGGGCTTGATGTTTGACGCAAGCTCGTGGAATTTGAAATCGCCGCCCAGAATCAAAAGCGAAAATGGCGTGGCTATGCCCTTGATATCGCGCAGCGTCCGGTCGATCGGACCGGGCAGCGTGAGATGCATCGCAACCGCCAGCATGCCGAGCACACTCCCGATAATCAGCGGGTTTTTTATGATTTTAAACAGAACGTCCTTTGCACTTGTGTTTTTATCGCGGCTGTAGATGCTGAGCACCAGCGTGGCAAGGATATTAAAATAAGGAATGACAAACGCCGCCGCGACCGACGCCGCCGCGCCGCCCGCATCACCGAACATGCTCTGACTGATCGGAACGCCGAGCAGCAGATAATTGCTGCGGAACAGCGCCTGAATGATCGCGCCGCGCCGCCCGCCATCCTTCGTAAACAGCGGGATGAGCAGCATGGCGGCAAGGAAAAGAACCGTGACCGCCGCAAGGATAAATAAAATCAGCCTGAGGTCAAAAATGCGCGAGAAATCCGACTGATAGATGTTATAAAACAGCAGCACCGGCAAGAATATCGTAAAGCAGACCTTATTGGCCTTTTTTAAAAATTCCGCATCCCAAAGATGCAACCGGGTCAGCAGGTAGCCAAGCGCAACCATGAGAAAAATCGGCGCGACAATATTGAGCGAAAAAAGGATGTCTTCCATGGGAATTGAAACCTCGGTTCTGGCAAAATGGCAGGGCAAGCGCCATGGCGCAAGCCCTTCTGCCTTTATCATACCAGAATTTGCGCGCCGCGGCAAGCACTTTCGCGCCTTTTTGGCGCGCCGCACATTGACGAAGCGCGAGGTTTGGTGCTATACTGGTCACAACTCGATATCCGATCGCGCGGGAGGGAGGGACCTGCATGAAAATCGCCGCGCGGGAGATCTGTCTCATCGCGGCGCTCACGGCGCTTGCGCTTGCGATCTCCGTTGCCGAAAGCTGGCTTCCCGCAAGCTTTATTCCGATCCCGGGCGTGAAGCTCGGGCTTGCCAATATCGTCACGTTATTTGCGCTGTATTTCCTCTCGCTGCCGCGCGCCGCCACCGTGCTCGCGCTGCGCTGCGTGCTCGGTTCGCTGTTTGGCGGCGGCGTGACCGCGCTTGCATTCTCGCTCACCGGCGGATTGCTCGCGCTGCTCGTTATGTGGCTGCTGCTTCGCACAAAAAAATTCTCGCTCGCCGGCGTAAGTATTGCGGGCGCTGCGGCGCACGGTGTGGGACAGATCCTCGCCGCCATGGCGCTGCTTGCAACGCCCTCCGTGTTTTTCTATCTCCCGGCGCTTCTGCTTTCCGCTATTTTTACCGGCGTGCTGACCGGAATTCTGGCGTATGCGCTGATCCATCGGCTGGCGCGCGTTCCGCAAATTGCAAATTTTTTATCGCAGCGTGTATAAAACCGCGCAGACATGGTCTATACTCTGGGCATCAAACGAAAACGGAGGATACATACCATGAAACGGTTTTTTTCGCTGCGATTTTTAGAGCCCGCGCTTGCGATCGGGCTTGCATTGGCGCTGATCACCGGGGCGCGCGCCGACCTGCGCCAAAGCGCGCTTGCCGATAAAATGCTTCGGCTGCATGTGCTCGCAAATTCCAATTCCGAGGAGGACCAGGCGCTGAAGCTGCGCGTGCGCGACCGGGTTCTCGCCCTGTCTGAAACGCTTTTGCAGCATGCGGAGACCGTTTCAGACGCGCAGCGCGTCATCCGCGAGAACCTGCCGCAGCTTCAGGCATGCGCGCAGGTGGAGGTTGCACGCAGCGGGTATTCTTACCCGGTCACGGCCGAGCTGACGCATATGTATTTCCCCACGCGTGAGTATGAGTCGTTCTCGCTTCCGGCGGGAATGTATGACGCGTTTCGCATCGTGATCGGTGCGGGCGCGGGGCGCAACTGGTGGTGCGTGATGTTTCCGCCGCTCTGCATCACGGCGGCGGAAGCCGAGGTAACGCAGAGCGCAGAGGAAGCGGGTCTTTCCGAGGAGGAGATCGCCATCATCGAGGGCGGCGGCACGGTCTATCGCTATGAATTTAAGCTGATGGAGCTGGTTGGCGGTCTGAAAGGCCTGTTTTCGCGCTGAATGGCTTGTTTGAAAAGCGATAAGGTACAACGCACATGTGACGAAAGCTTTGCCTTTCGCATAGGCTGTTATTGAAGAACTGTTAGGAGGAACAGCCGTTATGCAAGCAGGTTTTTTTCTTGGAGCCAACTCAAAGCATGGCTTCTATTCACTATATGATGATCTGATCGACCTTGAGCGCGCGACCGCCGTGTATATTATAAAAGGCAGCCCCGGCTGCGGAAAGTCTTCATTCATGCGCCGCGTGATGAACAAAATGCTGGATGCCGGGCTTGCGGTTGAGCAGATATTCTGCTCGTCAGATCCCGGCTCGCTGGATGCGATCATTATTCCGGCGCTCGGAGCCGCCTTTGTGGACGGTACCGCGCCGCATGTGGTCGAGCCGCGTTTTCCGCTCGCCGTGGAGCAATACTTAAATCTCGGAACGTTTGCCGATGTCGCTGCGATCCGCGCAAAAAAAGAAGACATACTGCACACAACGAAGCGCTATCACGCCGGGTTTGACGGCGTGTATCGTCTGCTCAACGGAGCGGCGGCGCTGGAGAGCGAACTGTTTGATCTCGCCCTGGGCGGCATTTCTGTAGAGCGTTTGCGCAAAAAAGCCGCAGGCATCATCGCGCGCGAGATCCGCGGGCATGGCGCAGGCGGCGAGAAGAAGCGGCGTTTTCTTTCCGCGATCTCTCCCGATGGCTGCGTTACACTGTTTGACACGATCCCTGCCCTCGCAGAAAACATCTTTGTGTTGGAGGATCAGTTCGGGCTTGGCATGTTCCTGCTCCAGCCGATTTTAGACGCTGCGCTGGACGCGGGCTATGACGCCTACGCCGCCTATTCGCCGCTGATGCCGGAGCGGCTGGAGCATGTGATCATTCCGGAGCTTTCGCTCGCATTCGTCACCTCGAAAAAGAGCGCGCCCTATCCCGGCGCATACAAGCGCAGAATTCGCATAGACGCGATGATCGACCCGGAGATCCTGCGCCAGAACAAGAAGAAAATTGCGTTCTCGCGCAAGCTTTCCGCCTCTATGTGCGCGCAGGCGTGCGGCATTTTGCACGAGAACAAGCGTATTCACGATCAAATTGAGGCGTTTTATAATCCGCATATTGATTTTGACGGGGTGTATCACTACGCGGATACGCTTGCCACAGAGCTTTTGCAGCATGCGCGGCAAGGGAAATAGCCAGCGAGCGGTGCGCGATAAATTTCTAAAAACAAGTCATAAGCCAACGCTTACGCAAGCCCTTTAAGCGGCACTGAAATCTGTTGCGCCCGCATCATTTGCCCCGCAGCCCGCAAATGGGCAACTTGCTATTTTAATAAAAGCTTCCCGGTTTCCGGAGGGGCGCTGTCTGCTGCTTGAAGCGAAAGTTTTTACGGGGCATTTTCACCGGCAGCGGCAGTGGTTTCCGAACGCAATAAAAAAACGATCTGGTCAGCCAAAAGCCGATCAGATCGTTTTATTTGCCCATCAAAAAGCGAATATTTACAAGAAATATCAAACTTCTATCGGGTTATTCTGCTACAGGGGGTTCTTACTTCAGCTCAACCTTTGCGCCAGCAGCCTCGAGCTTCTCCTTCATGCTCTCAGCATCTTCCTTGGAAACGCCTTCCTTGACCGGCTTCGGAGCGTTGTCAACAACTTCCTTCGCTTCCTTCAGGCCCAGGCCGGTGATCTCGCGGACAGCCTTGATGACGTTGATCTTGCCAGCGCCAGCGTCAACGAGGACAACGTCAAACTCGGTCTTCTCAGCAGCAGCCGGAGCAGCGCCAGCAGCCGGAGCAGCAGCAACAGCAACCGGAGCAGCAGCGGAAACGCCAAACTCCTCTTCGAGAGCCTTAACCAGCTCAGACAGCTCTAAAACGGTAAGTGCCTTGACTTCTTCAATTAAGTTCGTAATCTTCTCAGACATGTTCATATACCTCCGAAATTTAATTTTTAAATAATTTTAAGTTAAGAATTATGCATTCGCCTTCTGCTCAGCGATCGCGTTAAGCGCAACTGCAAGACCGCGCAGATTGCCATTGAGAACATTGACAAAGCCTGCGATCGGCGACTGCATGCTGCCGAGCATCTTGGCAATGAGAACCTCGCGGCTCGGAAGCTCAGCTAAGTTCTTCACCTCGTCCACGCCGATGACCTTGCCATCAACGAAGCCCGCCTTGATGTTGAAGATCTTCTCGTCTTTCTTCGCGTATTCCGAGATGATCTTCGCCGGAGCGACCGGATCGGTCATGCTGATCGCGACTGCGGTCGTACCGTGAAGCACCTCATCAAACGCGTCAAAGCCAACTTCCTTCGCGGCAAAGCGAATCAGGCTGTTTTTGATAACCGCATACTCCACGTTATTCTTGCGCATTTCCGCGCGAAGCTTCGTATCGTCTTCCACGTTGATGCCCTTGTAATCAACCAGGACACCGCTGCTCGCGGTTTTCATCTTCTCAGCCAGGTCGGCAACGATCTGCTTCTTCTGCTCTAAAACCTTTGCGTTTGGCACAATATTTCACCTCCGTAGCTAAAAAATAACCCCTGCGCCCGTTAAGACGCAGGGGAAAAACAGTCATGTAAAAAATACATAAATCCGTTTCCTCGGCAGGGATGGCAAAGCCAAATTATACCGCAACGCGGCGCCTGCTGTCTTAAGAACGCTCGATTATTATATCAGAAAAGAAACGCGATGTCAAGCCCTTTAGCCCATCAGCTTTGCGGCATTGACTTTTACGCCCGGACCCATCGTGGAAGCCACGACGCAGGAGCGGATATACTGACCCTTGGCAGCGGCCGGCTTCGCCTTAATGACCGCGCCCATCAGCGTGTTGAAGTTCTCGCTGAGCTTCTCAACGCCGAAGGAAACCTTGCCGATCGGGCAGTGGATGATATTGGTCTTATCGAGACGATACTCGATTTTACCGGCCTTCAAATCAGCGATTGCTTTCGCAACATCCATCGTGACCGTGCCCGCCTTCGGGTTCGGCATGAGACCCTTCGGACCTAATACCTTACCAAGACGACCAACCAGACCCATCATATCCGGCGTTGCAACCACAACGTCGAAATCAAAGAAGTTCTCGCCCTGGATCTTCGCAACCAGGTCCTCCGCGCCAACGATATCAGCGCCGGCCTCTTCCGCCTCTTTCGCCTTATCGTTCTTCGCGAATACGCAAACGCGAACTTTTTTACCGGTACCATGCGGCAGGACGACCGCGCCGCGAACCTGCTGATCCGCATGGCGGGAGTCAACGCCTAATTTAATATGAAGCTCAACCGTCTCGTCAAATTTTGCCTTACCGGACTTCACAACGAGATCGAGCGCTTCCTCGGTGTCGTATTGCTTTACACGATCGATGAGCTTTGCGCTCTCGACGTATTTCTTACCTCTACGCACTGTTTATCCTCCTTTTTGTGGTTTTTCGGATATTCTTCATATCCTCCCACTGTCAGGCGGAGCATCTCCGCCTACAGGCAATCATTACTCTTCTACTGTGATACCCATGCTGCGGGCAGTACCCGCGATCATGCTCATTGCCGCTTCGATGGAAGCCGCGTTTAAGTCGACCATTTTGCTCTCAGCGATCTTCTTTAAGTCTTCCTTCGAGATCGTTGCGACCTTGGTCTTGTTCGGCACAGCAGATCCACTCTCAATTTTGCACGCCTTCTTGATCAGAACGGCAGCAGGCGGAGTTTTGGTAATGAAGGTAAACGAACGATCAGCATACACCGTGATGATAACCGGGATGATCAGACCGATATCGTTTTTCGTGCGCTCGTTAAATTCCTTGGTGAACTGCACGATATTGATACCGTGCTGACCGAGCGCCGGACCTACCGGCGGAGCCGGAGTCGCTTTTCCGGCTGCAATTTGCAGTTTTACATATCCAATAACTTTTTGAGCCATTGTAGTAGCACCTCCTTATGAAAAATGTGGTAAATGGCGGAATGCCGGATGGCACCCTCCCACGCGCGCGAACCCGCCATGCGGCAGACTTTGCGCAATTTATGCAGCGCGCAAAGCGCGCAGACATACGAAATTTAGCCTTCGCTGACCGGTTCCACCTGCTCAGGCTCAAGCTCGACCGGCGTTTCGCGCCCGAACATGGACACGATCACCCGGATCTTATTACGCTCCAGATCGATCTCATCGACCACGCCGATAAAGTCTTCCAGCGCGCCATCTGTAATTTTCACATTGTCGCCGACCGCGTAATTCACAGAGACCTCATGTTTTTCCACGCCGAGCGCCGCGACCTCCTCGTCCGTCAGCGGGACGGGCTTGCTCGCCGGGCCGACAAACCCGGTCACGCCGCGCGTATTGCGCACGACATGCCAGCTTTCGTCCGTCATGACCATTTTCACAAGCACATAGCTTGGGAAGATCATGCGCTCAACCTCATGCCGCCCGCTATCCTTGATTTCCACAACGGTTTCCATCGGGATATAGGTCGCATGGATCAAATCATGCAGCTTCCGGTTTTCCACAGTCTTTTCGATTGTTGCAGCTACTTTGTTTTCATAGCCGGAATATGTGTGGATCACATACCACTTTGCGCTTTCAGACATGGCAAAAACACTCCTACCCTATGCGTTCAGCATTAAGAGCGCGCGAACGCCCGCCTTCAGCCCAAAGTCGGCAAGCGCGATAAAAGCGCCCACAATAATGATCATCGCAATAACAATTCCGGTATTCTTGACAACCTGATTCCAAGTAGGCCAAACAACTTTTTTCAGCTCACTCTTCATCTCGCGGAACCACTTAGAAGCGCCGGAGCCCTTCTTTTTCTCAGTCTTGTTATCCGACATGGTGAAGCACACCCTTTCTTTTCTTTAAGATTACTTCGTTTCCTTATGCAGGGTATGCTTGCGGCAGAAACGACAATACTTGTTCATCTCAAGACGCTCAGGATCATTTTTCTTGTTTTTCATCGTGTCATAATTGCGCTGCTTGCACTCCTGGCAAACCAAAGTGATTTTCACTCTCATTGAAACGGCACCTCCTAAGATTATATTGCCTCCCTAATGGCCGTGCGGCCACGCGGAACTCTTTTTTCCGCACATGGGGACGGCGCGAAAAAACGCGCACAAAAAAAAGACCCCATACAGGTATTATTAAATATACCACAGTCTGCGCGTTCGGTCAAGCATTTTTTTGCATTTTCGCTTTTTTTGCATCTGCGCGCGGAATATGCTACAATAAAATCAGTAAAAACAAAGGAGCTTTTCAGAAATGGGACGAATTATGGGGATCGACTATGGCGATGCGCGCATTGGGCTTGCTTTTTCCGATGTGACCGGATTTCTCGCCGGCGAAGCATTCACACTGCATGAACGCGACATGGAGCGCGCGGTGGAAGCGATCGCTGCTGCGGCGGAGGAGCGGCAGGTTTGCGAGATTGTATTGGGCTATCCTAAAAATATGAATGCATCGATTGGCCCGCGCGCGGAAAAAAGCGCCGCGCTGGCAGAGCGCTTGCGCGCACGCACCGGGCTTCCTGTCACGCTTTGGGACGAGCGGCAGACCACGGTCGCGGCGCATCAAATTTTATCGCAAACGGGCACACGTGGAAAAAAACGCAAGAACACGGTAGACGCCGTGGCTGCGACCCTGATTTTGCAGGGCTACTTGGATTTCAAGCAAACGCAGGGCAAATAGCGCCCAAGCAGTAAAACCCCGGATCATATGCAAAAGGCAAACCTGCCATCCCTATTGGGATGACGGGTTTGCCTTTTTTGGCGACCCGGATGGGGCTCGAACCCACGACCTCTAGCGTGACAGGCTAGCGTTCTAACCAACTGAACTACCGGGCCAATTACAAAGCGCCTAATTATTATATACAAAACTCACCGCCTTTGTCAAGCCTTGTCGAAGGATTTTTTAAAAGAGATTCTGCCGCGGCAAATAGTGCGCGGCGGTGTTGAATATATATAGAATGAATTTCACAACCGGGGAGTGTTTTTTATGCCAAGTGTTTATCTCAGCCCATCTACGCAGGAATTCAATCAATATGTGAACGGCGGAACAGAGGAGGAATATGCAAACCTGATCGTCGATTACATGCTGCCCTATCTGCGCGCAAGCGGCATTACCTACGGGCGCAACACACCGGACATGACCGCCGCGTCTTCCATCCGGCAATCCAACGAGGGCAACTGGGACTTGCACCTTGCCATTCATTCCAACGCCGCCGCACCCAGCATGGCAGGGCAGGTGCGCGGCTCGATCGCGTTTTATTACCCGTCCAGCACGAGCGGGCAGCGCGCGGCGGAGATCATCGCCAACAATTTTAAGATGATCTATCCAAACCCGGCGCTTGTTATCACGCGCGGCACGACTACGCTGGGCGAGGTGACGCGCACGAAAGCGCCTGCGGTGCTGTTTGAGATCGCATATCACGACAACCCGCAGGACGCGGCGTGGATCAAAAACAATCTGCGCGATATCGCGCGCAATCTTTCGCTCTCGCTTGCGGATTATTTTGATGTTCCCTTCGTCACGCCGGAGCCGGAGCGCACCGGAACGGTCACTGCAAACGCACTGCGCATCCGCGCGCGCCCCGGGGTGGATTCCCCTGTTCTGCGCACTGTGCCGCGCGGCACGCAGCTCACGGTTCTGGGTCAGGACTCCGGCTGGTATACCGTGCAGTATGACGGCACGACCGGATACGCCGCTTCGGAATATATCTCCGTGTCTTAACGCAGCAAAAAACTGGCGCCTGCATGCAAGCGCCAGTTTTTTATATGCCGTTTAGCGGTTTTTATTAAAAATCTTCATGATATCCACATACGGATCGTTTTCATTATTTTCTTCCGTATCTTCCACCTTGGCATCCGGATCGGCATCTGCGCCGCTCTCCGGCTTGCCCGCGTCAAACCCGGTTGCAATAACGGTCACGCGGATCTCGTCATCCATGCTCTCATCCAGCGCCGCACCGAAGATAATGTTCGCATCCGGATGCGCCGCGCCACGCACCATCTCTGCCGCGGTTTCAATTTCTTCCAGCCCGATATCCATCGAGCCGATGATATTGATAATTACGCCGTGCGCACCGTTGATCGAGGTTTCAAGCAGCGGGCTCTGAATCGCCATGCGCGCCGCCTCGCTCGCCTTGTCCTTACCGGACGCGCGCCCGACGCCCATATGCGCATAGCCTGCGCCGCGCATAATCATTGTGACATCCGCGAAATCAAGGTTGATAAACCCGCGGATATTGATCAGCTCAGAAATACTCTGAATCGCCTGCTTGAGCACGTCGTCTGCAATCTCAAACGCATTGACGAACGTGAGCTTTTGCTCAGAAACGCAGCGCAGACGCTCATTTGGGATCACAACAAGAGAATCGACCTTATCATGCAGCGCAGCGATGCCTTCCTCCGCCTGCTGCGCACGCACGCGCCCTTCAAATGCAAACGGCTTTGTTACAACACCGATCGCCAGCACGCCCAGCTCGCGCGCAATATCCGCAACAATTGGCGCGGCGCCCGTACCCGTGCCGCCGCCCATGCCGGCGGTAATAAACACCATATCGGTGTTTTCAAGAACTTTTTTGATCTGCTCGCGGCTTTCCTCCGCCGCTTTGCGCCCGATCTCAGGATTTGAGCCTGCGCCAAGCCCCTTGGTCAATTTCTCGCCCAGCTGGATTTTATATGTAGCGTTCGAGTCGCGAAGCGCCTGCTTGTCCGTATTCGCCGCGATGAATTCCACACCGCGCACATTCGACGTAATCATGCGGTTGACCGCATTACTGCCGCCGCCGCCCGCGCCGATCACCTTGATCGCAACAACAATATCCCGCTCCGCATCGAGTTCAAATGCCATGACATGCATCCTCCTATATTATAAACTTCCGTTTAATTTCGGTCGCCATTTTTCTCTTTATCTTTTATTTTATCCGTTTTCCGTTTATAGGTCAATAGGTATCTGCGGATATCTGCAAAATTTTGAAAGATTCTTGTGCCAAATACCACCACGGCTGCCAAAAAAAGGTCTAGATCGAGCTGTTTCCCAACAAATGTAATGATTCCGGCAAGGAGCGCATTCCCGAAAAAACCGGAAAGAAAGATATTGAGCTTAAAGCGCCCGCGTATCATCGCGGTGATCCCGCCGAACGCGGAATCCAGCGCGCCGAGCAGCGCGATGGCAACATAGGGCGAATATGCCGCCGGGATCGTTACCGGAAGCAGCACCGCGACGATCGCACCGATTATCAGTCCTACCAAAACATACATCGCGCTATTTCCCCTCCTCTTCTATCGGCTTTGCGTATTGAAACGTCACGTCATGACGCAGCGCATCGATCGTCAAATCATTATTTTTTTCGATATCCACCTGAATTTGAAACGTTAAAAGCTCATCGATGATCCCGCCGCGCATTTTAAGCGCCGCCTCCATCGTGTCCGGATCGCCGATCGCGCGGATGACAAACGGGATGTTATACCGGCGGTTATTGATGCTCACAACCGGTCCGGCGCAGCGGATCTCGGACGTTGCGATAATGCGCTCGCCGTTTAAGCTCAGCGCCTCCGCGCCCGCGGCGCGCAGCTCGTTGATCACACGCAAAAGGTCGGTATCATGCACGACGAATGCGTTTTCATCCGCACCCTGCGTGGCGGTTTTTGTGCTGTCCGACAGCGTGACCGTAATGCCTGAGCCATGCACCGCGCTGCTGCCCGCAAGGATCTGCGCCCGCTTGAGCTGCTCGCCCAGCACGGCGGTATATCCGCCGGATTCCTGCGCTTCCTTCTTGAATTTTTCGTTTTCTTCTTTATATTGGTCGAGCTGGCGCGTTAACTGCTCGTTGCGCTCCTGCTCTTCCACCAGCTTCTGAGTCAGCTCCTCATTGCGTGACGGCGTGGCGCTCTGCTGCTGATGAAACCGCACGCTTTTAAATTGCAGCGCAAGCAAAAAGCCGAGCAGCACGCACACCACAAAAATTGTAATTCTTCCGCCTCTGTTTTTCATATCCACAATCCCCATCTCACGCAGCCGCGGCTGCATCGGTCTGTTTTTTCTCAGGCGCGAAACGCGCCTCCTTTGCGTTTGAAACGTTCAGCTCTCCGCGATCCGTCGGCGCGAGCTGCGGCAGCACCACGTCGAGCATGGTGAATTTTTTACCCAAATTTTCTGTTGAGCCAAGCAGCACACTCAGCCGGTTTTCATAAGTAAACCGAATGGAATACAGCGCAGAAACGTCTACCTGCTGCACCTTGCCGATCATCTGATGCTCGCTGAGCGCCTGAAGCACAGCAACCAGCGCATTGCGCTTTTCCGCCTCTTTCCAGTTGATCACGCCGCCCGGCTTCGGCGCAAGCAGCTCCTCACCGGATAGGATATTCGCCGCCTGAACCTCCTGCGTTTTGTCCACGCGCTCGAGCAGATAGCCCGCCTTGTCGATCAGCCAGCGCTGATCCTCGGTATCGATATACCCGCAGGGCACGCGCTCCGTCACTTCAAATACAAATGTGTCCGGCAGGCGGCGCGTGATCCTCACGCTCTCGAGATACGGGAACTCATTTAGCATTTTGGAAGAGACCGCAAATTTATTCACAGCGAACAGGTTGTCCCCAACCTGGATGCCGGAGCTTTCTATGATCTGCGCGTCGGTATACCGCGCGGCGCCGCGCACCTCGATTTTCGCCACCTTTAAAAACACGGTGAGCGATGCGATGATCGCCCCGGCGACAATGCAAAACGTTAAAAGCGTAAAGAAAATACGCGGACCGCGGCGTCTGCGCCGGCGTTTGCGATATCGTTCGTTTCGTTTTGCCATTTCGCCCTTCTCCTTTGTAGTCTATGCATGACCCCGCAAATCATGCGGGATCATGCATGTGGGTTTTTTATTTACGATTCGCGCGCGATTTGCGCGCCAAGCTGCGCAAGCGCATGCTCCATCCGCTCATAGCCGCGGTCAATATGCGCAAGGCCGGATACGATGCTCTCGCCCTCCGCCGCAAGCGCCGCAAGCACAAGCGCCGCGCCGCCGCGCAGATCATGCGCATGAACGACCGCGCCGGAAAGCCGCTTCCCGCCATACACGAGCGCAACGCGCCCTTCCACCTTAATATCCGCGCCCATGCGCGCAAGCTCGCATACATGCCGATACCGGCTGCTGAAAATATTTTCGATAAACAGCGTCGTGCCGTCGCACTGCGTGGCAAGCGCCATCAGCGGCGCCTGCGCATCCGTGGGAAATCCCGGATACGGCATCGTGCGCACCGTGCGCATCGGATACAACGCGCTGTGCCGGATCAGGCGAATATAATCCGCGCCGATATCGAGCAGACAGCCGCATTCGCTCAGAAGCGAAGTGATCGGCGTGATCTGCTCTGGCAGCATGTGTTCCACCAGAACATCGCCGCCCGCAATGGCCGCCGCGATCAAATAGGTCGCCGCAACGATCCGGTCGGGGATCACGGTATGGCACGCGTCATGCGTTTGCGAAACGCCCTCGATCTCGATCGTGCTGCTGCCCGCGCCGTGAATTTTTGCGCCGAGCGCGCACAAAAACGCCTGCAGATCCGCGATCTCCGGCTCGCGCGCCGCATTGCAGATTCGCGTTGTTCCTGCGCAGTGGATCGCCGCAAGCATGATGTTTTCCGTTGCGCCAACGCTTGGAAACGACAAATTGATATCGCGCCCCTGCATATCGCGCGCGCGGCAGGTCAGCACGCCGCCATGCTCTTCGATATCCGCGCCCATTTCACGCAGCGCGGAAAGATGCAGATCGATCGGGCGCGGACCCAGCTCGCAGCCGCCGGGAAAGCTCATGTTCGCCTGCCCGCAGCGCGCAAGGATCGCGCCGAGAAAAATCACAGAAGAGCGCATTTCGCGCATCAAATGATCCGGAATGTCAGAGCGCGTCAGCACCGATGCATCCACCGTGATCGTTTCGCCTTCACGCGTGACGCGGCAGCCCAAATATGTAAGAATTGCAATCGTTGTGCGCACATCGCGCAGATCCGGGCAGTTATGGATCACGCTCACGCCCGGATGCAGCAGCGTTGCCGCAAGCACAGGCAGCACGCTGTTTTTCGCGCCCTGCACCGCAACGCGCCCGCAAAGCGGCGCCATCCCCTGAATTCGGAATATACTCATCAAAAGAACCCTCCCGCCGTTTTTGGCATTACATGGTATTCTATGCGCCATCGGCATTTTGGGTTCATTTGCTCAAAAAGCTTATCGTTTGCGCGCAAGCGCCATGATCTCGCGGTAGATCCGCTCGCATCCGTCCAGCACAGCGATGCCATGCAGCGCGCGCGACATGTCTGCCAGCCGCTCCGGCTGAGAAAGCAGCTCACTCGCGGTTTGAAACAGCCGCTCAGGCGTGGCGTCCCGCTCGCGCAGAAGCACCGCGCCGCCCGCCGCAGCAAACACGCCGGCGTTCTTCTCCTGATGATTGGCGGACACGTTGGGCGATGGTACGATGATCGCCGGTTTGCCCAGCGCCGCCAGCTCGCTGAGCGTGGACGCGCCGCCCCGGCAGATCACAAGATCCGCCGCCGCCATCACGCGCGGCATATCATGGATATACTCGCGCAGATCGATATTGGGATGCGCCGCAAGATCCACGCCGAGCGACGCGATATATTCCGGCATCCAGGCATAGCCAAACCGCCCGGTCGCATGGATATGCGAAAAACGATCCTCGCGCGTTTCCATCGCGATAAACCGCGCGATCGCCCGGTTCATCTCCCGCGCGCCGAGCGAGCCCCAGAAGCTCACGATCAGCGGTCGGTCATCCAGCCCCAGCTCGCGCCGCGCCTCCGCCCGCTCTTTGTAAATCATATCCTCGCGGATCGGCATTCCGCTCACGGTGATATTGCTGCGATTGCCGAGATATTCCGCGGTTTTTGCGAAATTAACAAGCACACGGTCCATCCGCCGCGCAAGCGTCCGCGTGACCAGACCGGGATATGCGTTAGACTCATGAATGATCGTCGGGATATGCCGCTTCGACGCGGCATATAAAATAGGAAAGCAGGCGTATCCGCCCGTTCCGACCACAACGTCCGGCGAAAACGCATCCAGCACCTGCCGCGCCCAACGAAGCGACCGGCAGGTTTTTCGCGCCGCGCGCACGTTCTGCGAGATCCCCGAAAATGAAAGCTTGTGGCTAAAGCCCTCCACATCGACCAGATCGAGCGGAAACCCCTCCGCCGGAACAAGCTTCGCCTCCATGCCATGCTTTGCGCCCGCGAAGCGGATCTGCGCCTCGGGCTGACGCGCCGCAAGCATTTTTGCCACCGCGAGCGCCGGGTTGATATGTCCGCCCGTTCCTCCGCATGTGAATAATACCCGCATCGCGCTCACCCCGCTTTCGGCGCAGGGATATAGCGCGAAACAGACAGCACCACGCCGATCTCTGCCAGCAGGATCAGAAGCGCCGTACCGCCATAGCTGAAAAACGGAAGTGACGCGCCAGTGACCGGCAGAACGCCCGTCACAACGCCGATATTCAAAAAGACCTGAAGCCCGATCTGCGTTGTGATACCAACAACAAGCATCGCGCCGAATTTATCGCGCGCGTGCATCGCGATCCAGTAGCCGCGAATGATCAGCATGATGAACAGCGCAATCACGATCATCGCGCCGATGAAGCCCAGCTCCTCACAGACGATGGCAAAAATAAAGTCATTATGCGCCTCCGGCAGGTAGAGATACTTCTGGCGGCTGTTGCCGAAGCCCAGACCGAGCAGCCCGCCCGAACCGATCGCATACAGCGACTGGATGATCTGATAGCCCTTGCCCTTCGCGTCTGCAAACGGATTAAACCAAACCTCAACGCGCCGGCGCGCGTAATCGATAAAGCTGATCGCGAAGATGCCGCCGGCCACGGCAGCGCCCATCGACCCGGCAAACCAGGCCCAATGCGTTCCGCCCACGAACATCATGACCGCGCCCACGCCCAAAATCAAAATCGCGCCGGACAGATGCGGCTCTAAATACATCAAAAACGCGATCAGCCCGAGCGTCAGCACAAACGGCAGCACGCCATAGCGAAACGTTTTCATTTTATCCGCATACATCGAGATCAGGCTTGCGAAGAAGAAAATCACCGCAACTTTCGCAAGCTCCGAGGGCTGGAACGTGGTAAACCCGAGGTTGATCCAGCGTTTTTCGCCATACAGACCCACGCCGATAAACAGAACGAGGATCAGAAGCAGAATGCTTGCGATCATTAGAACAGGAGAAAGCACGCGGAACCGGCGATAATCCATGCCACCGATGAGGAACATGATGATCACGCCGCCCACAGCGAACATACCCTGCCGCAAAAAGTAATACGTAGAGGGCAAATTTTTATAATAGGCGCTCGCATAGCTGGACGAAAACACCATAAGCAGCCCAATGCCGAGGAGCAGCAATACGATAATTAAATAAGGATAGTCGATCGAGCCGCGCGTTGCCTCCGCGCCCGTCTTTTTTGTTTTCTTTGCCATAAGCCCTCCTCCATCGCTCCTTTAAAACGGAAACCGCGCGCGCGCGCCGAAAAGCGCCACGATGCAGCCGATGATCGTGATAACGGTAAACACAAAGCAAAGCTTTTTCTCGCTCCAGCCCTTGATTTCAAAATGGTGATGAAGCGGCGCCATTTTAAACAGGCGCTTACCATGCGTTGCCTTAAAATACAGCACCTGCAGCACGACCGAGCAGGTCTCTGCGATATAAATAATGCCGACCGGGATCAGGATCAGGGGCATATCAAACGCAAACGCCAGCCCGCAGACCGCGCCGCCCAAAAACAGCGATCCGGTATCGCCCATAAACACCTTTGCCGGATTGAAATTATAAACAAGAAAGCCAAACAGCGCGCCGATGAGCGCGGCGGCAAACAGCCCGACCGCGGGCGCGGCAAGCACGACCGCCAAAATCACGTAAAACAGCATGACCGGGATGGTCACGCAGGTCGCCAGTCCATCGATGCCGTCGGTCAAATTGACCGCGTTGACCATCGCGACCGCAACAAAAATCATAAAAATCAGATAGGAGACCCAGGGGATCGGAATCGTGATATCCGTAAACGGAATGAATAATTCCGAGCGGAAATCGCCCAGCAGGCGCAAGCCGGACAAAAACGCCGCCGCGACCGCGAGCTGCAAAAGCAGCTTTTGCAATGCAGAAAGCCCCTTGTTTTGCTTATGTACCACCTTGGCATAATCGTCTACAAAGCCGATCAGACCAAACGCAAACGCAAAGCCAAACACCAGAAGCTGGCGAAAATCGCCCGCGCACATCTGCGGAATCCCAACTAAAATTGTTGCAAGACCAGACGCAAGAATGAAAATCGCGCCGCCCATCGTGGGCGTGCCCTGCTTTGCCATATGCCATTTCGGACCGATCTCCAAAATACTCTGCCCGAACTTCAATTTCACAAGCGCCGGGATCATCAGCTTCCCCGCAATGACGGCAACAAAAAACGCAAGCAGCGCCGCCAAAATATACTCCCAAATCATGCTTTCCTCCGTCCTGCCGGGACGCCCCAGCCCTTTTTTACTCGCAAAGCGCATCCACCACGCGCTCAAGCCGCATGCCGCGGCTCGCCTTGACCAGCACGGTATCGCCCGTGCGCCATTCATGCGCAAGCGCCGCGCTGAGCGCATCGACATCGTCAAACGTGCGCACGTCCGCGCCATCCGCGCCCTGCGCCACGGCATCGCGCCAGTCGCCGGTTACAAAAATCAAATCCGCGCGCTCGCGCGCCTGCTCGCCCAACGTGCGGTGCGCGCACGGCGCATGCTCGCCCAGCTCCAGCATATCCGCAAGCACCGCGATGCGCCGCCCGGGCGCCTGGTTTAACACATTAAGCGCCGCCAGCATGGAATCCGGATTGGCGTTATAGCTATCATTGATAATGGTTTTCCCTTGAATTTCAATAATCTTCTGGCGCATTCCGGTGTTTTCAAACACCGCCAGTCCGCGCCGCAGCTCATCCGCATTCAGCCCGAGCCGCCGCCCGACCGCGATCGCCGCCAGCGCGTTTTGCAAATTATGCAGTCCGCCGCAATGGATACAGAACTCCTCGCCCGCAAGCTCGCGCACGGTAAAATAAATCTGCTCAAGCGAAGCGCCGCTCGCGCTGCCAAACACCTGCACCTCCGGGTTCTGCGCGCCATAATAAATCGTTTCAAACGGAAGCGTGCCGCGCAGCGCCCACAGCATCGGGTCATCGCCATTTAAAATGACGCAGCCATCGGGCGAAAGCCCCTCTAAAATCTCAAGCTTTGCGCGCAGAATGCCCTCTTTTGAGCCCAAAAACTCGATGTGCGACTCGCCGATCACGCTGATCACCGCAATTTCCGGCTGCGCCACGCGCGTCAGGCGCGAAAGCTCGCCAAAATGGTTCATGCCCATCTCGATGACCGCCGCCTCATGGTCGCGCGTTAAATTGCACACAGTAAACGGCAGCCCGATCTCATTATTCTGGTTTCCGCTGGTTTTCAGCGTTTGATATTTCATGGAAAGCACGCTCGCGATCATTTCCTTCGTCGTGGTTTTTCCCACGCTCCCGGTCACGCCGACCACATGGGGCGAAAACTCGCGCCGATATCCGGCGGCGATCGCTTGCAGGCCGCGCACTGTGTCGGAAACGACAAGCTGCGGGATCGGACACTCCGCGACCTCGTACTCAACAAGCGCCGCAGCCGCGCCGTTTTCCGCCGCCGCGCACACAAAATCATGCCCATCGAAGCGCTCGCCGCGGATCGCGATAAACAAATCATTCGGGCGCACGTTCCGATGGTCCTTTTCCAGCCCGCAGATCGCGATATGCGCCCATTCCGGCGCGTTTTTGCCCAAATATGCCGCAATTTCCGCAAGTGTATGGCGTTCCATATCCGTCCCCCGTTCTTTTATCGCTGCGCAAAATATTCCGCAATCACTTCGCGCTCATCCAGATGATGCTTCACGCCGCAGATTTCCTGATAGGTCTCATGTCCCTTTCCGGCGAGCACCACAACATCTCCGGCGCGCGCATGCTCTAATGCATAATGAATGGCGCGCGGCCGATTGGGTTCTACGTAAACATTCTCTTTTTTCTTCGTGATCCCCGGCAGGATCTGATCGATGATCGCCTGCGGATCTTCACTGCGCGGGTTATCCGAGGTCACGACCAGCACGTCGGCAAGCTCAGACGCAACGCGCCCCATGATCGGACGCTTCGCCGCATCCCGGTCGCCGCCGCAGCCAAATACAACGATCACGCGACCCTCGGCAAAGCCGCGCACGGTTTTTAATATATTTTCCAGCCCGCCCGGTGAATGCGCATAATCGATCATCACCGTGTAATCCGTATCGGTCGGCACGACCTCAGCGCGCCCCTTCACGCCATGCGCCGTGCGCAGCCCGCGCGCGCATTCCTGAAGCGAAATGCCCATGGCATGCGCCGCCGCAACCACGCAAAGCGCGTTATAAACCGAAAATTCGCCCGGGATCGGAAGCTCGATCCGCGCAATATCGCAGTCGCAAACCGCTTCAAACGCGATGCCGCGTGCTTTGAGCCGAACATTCTTTGCAAGCACATCCGCTTCGTTTTTCTGTGCGGAATACGTGACATACTGGCAGCCCGGCGCGCGCATCATCGCCTGCGCCGCAT
>CAKUEM010000030.1 GCA_934646115.1 uncultured Oscillospiraceae bacterium | reverse complement strand
AGCCGGAATTTTAGTTTAACACATCTCCCAGCCTTTGTCAAGCTCTTTTTTCGATTTTTTTCGCGGCCTTCTCGCCGATTTCTCTTGCCTCCCTAGGCGTCTACAGCTCCCGCTGTGTTCCCTCGCCTTTGCGTCAGCTTGCCTAGTATATCACACTCCTCCCCTCACTGTCAATCCCTTTTTCCTTCTTTTTTCTGTTTTTTATTTATTTCGTATTGTTTCCTACATTATTATAATATATAGCGTTTGCTTTATTTTCGGGCAGCGCAGCGATCGATCACATCCCCATTCCGCCGTTCTGCTTCGCATCAGCACTGCAGCGTCGTTTTATTTTTTGCCGCACTTTTTACAAGTCGGCGCAAAAAAATTACAAAATTTCAAAAAAATGCTTGCTTTTTCGCACTCATGCTGATATAATAATTTTATTCATGATGTGTATGCAGAGAGAGTGGGATATCCCACTCTCTCTCATTGCTAAAAGGCTGATTTTTGCGCCATGCGTGAAAATCGAAAGGGTGATGATTATGCAAAAGGTCTGCGACGTGGTCGCGCAGCTGGCAGAGCCCGTGGCGCAGGCGCTTTCGCTCTCCATCTGGGATGTGGAATACGTCAAGGAGGGCGGGCAGTTTTATCTTCGGATCTATATTGACCGCGAGGGCGGCGTGACGATTGATGACTGCGAAGCGTTCTCCCGCGCGATGGACCCGATTCTGGATCGCGAAGATCCGGTTCCGGATTCCTATATTTTCGAGGTTTGCTCTGCCGGGATGGAGCGCACGCTCAAGCGCCCGAAGGATTTTCTCGCATACATCGGGCATACGGTTGAAATTCGCACATTCGCGCCGCGCGGCGGCACGCGCGAATTTGTTGGCACACTTGCCGGTTATGAGAACGGCACGGTTTTGCTGTCGATCGACGGGCGAACCGAGGAATTCACAAAAAAAGACATCGCGCGGGCACGGCTGCGGATAGAATTTTAATAAGTAAGGGAGCGATCGGAAAACATGAACGCTGAATTTTTTAAGGCGATTGAGCTTTTGGAGAAGGAAAAGGGCATCTCGCAGGACTACATGATCGAAAAAATCGGGCAGGCGCTTGTGGCCGCCTATAAGCGCGACCATGACTGTGAGGAGGATCGGCTCTTCGTTGAGGTGGATCAGAAGCGGCGCGAGCTGCGGATGTTTATCCGCCGCGAGGTCGTGGAAACGCCGGAGGATCTGGAGGCGCAGATCAGTTTGGAGGATGCGAAGAAGCTGTCGCCGCGCGCGGTGGCGGGCGATCTGGTCGACGTGCCGATCGAGACGCAGAAATTCGGGCGCATTGCGGCGCAGACCGCAAAGCAGGTCATCATTCAGGCGATCCGCGAGGCGGAGCGTGGGCTGTTTTATCAGGAATTCATCTCGAAGGAGCATGAAATCCTGGATGCAAAGGTGAGTAAGTTTGACCCGCGCAACGGCGGAATTGTTCTGGAAATCGCGGGCACGGGCGAAAAGTCTGAGGCGTTTCTTGCCGCAGGCGAGCAAGTTCCCGGCGAGCAATTTTCTGAGGGCGACCACATCAAGATCTATGTGGTTGAAGTGAAGAAGACGCCGCGCGGCCCGCAGGTTCTGATCTCGAGAACGCATCCGGGTCTGGTGCGCCGCCTGTTTGAGACCGAGGTTCCGGAAATTCATGATGGGACGGTCGAGGTGAAAAACATTGTCCGCGAGGCGGGCAGCCGCACGAAGATCGCGGTTGCATCCACCGATGAAAACGTTGACCCGATCGGCGCGTGCGTCGGTCCGCGCGGCAACCGTGTCGCCGCGATTGTGGATGAGCTGCACGGCGAGAAGATCGATATCATCAAATATTCTGACGTGCCGGAGAAGTTTATCGCATCCGCGCTTTCGCCGGCCGAGGTCCTCTCGGTCACGGCGGATCCTGATTCGCGCACATGCAGCGTGATCGTGCCGGATTCGCAGCTTTCGCTTGCGATCGGGCGCGAGGGTCAGAATGCGCGCCTGGCGGCAAAGCTGACCGGTTATAAAATTGATATCAAGCCGGAAAGCAGCGCAGAATAACTTTAGAAACGGGGGCTTTTTCCATGCCAGCACAGCGAAAAATCCCGATGCGGCAATGCGTCGGCTGTAGAGAGATGTTTCCCAAGCGCGCGCTCTGCCGCGTGGTGAAGTCGCCGTCCGGCGAGGTCGCGCTGGATCTCAGGGGCAAAATGCCCGGGCGCGGCGCATATGTTTGCCGTTCCTGCGAATGCTTAAAAAAAGCGCGCAAATCGCGCGCACTGGAGCGTGCGCTCTCCTGCACGATTCCGGACGAGGTGTTTGACATGATGGAAAAGGAGATGGAAACAGCCGATGAATAACGCATTGGGGCTGCTTGGCATCGCGCGGCGTGCCGGGAAACTTGCGCTGGGCGACGAGCAGTGCAGTATCGCCGTGCGCGACCGGAAGGCGCGCGCACTCTTCACAGCACAGGACGCGGCAGAGCGCGCGAAATCCTGGGCGAAGAGCACCGGCGTTCCCTATCTTCCGCTCCCCATCACCAAAGCGGAGCTTGGCGCGCTGACCGGGCGCGCATCGGTCGCGCAGGTCGCGGTGCTCGATGTGGGGATCGCGGCGTCGGTTGCGCAAAAGCTCGCCGCGGTGGACGCGCAGTATGCCGAAGCGGCGGAAACGCTTGCCGCATCAGCGCTTCGCGCGGCACGGCGCAAGGAAAAGAAAAAGGCCCGCAAGGGATAAACGGCCGCAAACGCGCGGCACTGTGCGCGAATTTTTATTGGAGGTGGCTTATATTGAGTAGCTTACAGAAATATAGAGTACATGAGGTGGCAAAGGATTTCGGCTTGACCTCGAAGGTCGTTACCGATATTATGACCGAATTTCTCACCACGCCGAAGAATCATATGCAGGTGCTGACCGATGCAGAGCTGAACCTGATTTTTGACGTGATCACGCAGCGCAATCAGGTGGAAAGCTTTGAAAAGCTGATGAGCGAGGCGTACACTGCGCCCGCCGAGGAAGCGCCGGCTTCGCAAAAGATTGCGGTCAAAGAAGAAAAAGCGGATGCCGCACCGAAGGTGCCCAAGGCGGAAAAGCCGAAGGATGCGCCCGCCGCGCCGAAGAAGAGCAACAAGATCACCACCGTCCATCACCTGGACACGCGCGCGTCCTCCGTTGACCTGTCGAAGTATGACGACCATGCGGAAAGCCTTGTGCCGGAAAGCGCAAAGCGCATGAAGCAGGGTATGGAGAAATTTAAAAATGCGCAAAACCGCCGCGGCGGGCAGGGTCCCGGTCAGAAGCGCCGCCAGGAAGAGCAGGAGAAAATGCGCCGTCTGCAGCAGCAGGTCGCGAAGAAAACGCCGCTCAAGGTCATGATCCCCGATCAGATCGCGGTGGGCGAGCTTGCGATGCGCATGAAGCGCACGGGCGCGGATGTGGTCAAGCAGCTGATCAAAATGGGCGTGATGGCGTCGGTCTCCGAAGTGATCGATTATGACACCGCGGCGCTGATCGCAATGGATATGGGCTGCAAGGTCGAGCGCGAGGTGATCATAACGATCGAAGAGCGCCTGATCGATGACAGCGCAGATAATGAGGCGGATCTGGTCGGGCGCGATCCGGTCGTTGTTGTCATGGGTCACGTTGATCACGGCAAAACCTCTCTGCTCGATGCCATTCGAAACACGAACGTCGTATCCGGCGAGGCGGGCGGTATTACGCAGCATATCGGCGCATACCGCGTGAATTTAAACGGGCGCGACATCACGTTTTTAGACACTCCGGGTCATGCCGCATTCACCTCCATGCGCGCCCGCGGTGCTCAGGTCACAGATGTGGCGATCCTCGTTGTTGCGGCGGATGACGGTATCATGCCGCAGACGGTTGAGGCGATCAACCACGCAAAGGCGGCGAATATCCCGATCATCGTTGCGGTAAATAAAATGGATAAAGAGGGCGCAAACCCTGACCGGATCAAGCAGCAGCTGACCGAGTATGAGCTCGTTCCGGAGGATTGGGGCGGCAGCACGATCGTCTGCCCAATCTCTGCAAAACGCGGCGACGGCATTGATAATCTGCTTGAAATGGTGCTGCTCACCGCAGATATGCAGGAGCTGCGCGCGAACCCGAACCGTCGTGCATCCGGCACGGTCATCGAGGCGAAGCTCGACCGTGGCCGCGGCCCGGTCGCGACCGTTCTGGTGCAAAACGGCACGCTGCATGCAGGCGATATCATCATCGCAGGCACGGCTGTCGGGCGCGTGCGCGCGATGACGGACGACAAGGGTCGCCCGATCAAGGATGCGGGTCCCTCCGTCCCGGTCGAGATCATTGGTCTGTCTGAGGTTCCGGGCGCGGGCGATCTGTTCCACGCGGTCGAGGATGAGCGCATGGCGCGCACCCTGGTCGAGCAGCGCAAACACGAGGAAAAGCAGGAAGCAAGCGCAAATATCGGCGCTAAGGTCTCGCTTGAGGATCTGTTTAACCAGATCCAGCAGGGCGAGATGAAGGAATTAAACATCATTGTCAAGGCGGATGTGCAAGGCTCTGCCGAGGCGGTGCGCGCATCGCTTGAAAAGCTATCCAACGAGGAGGTTCGCGTCCGCGTGATCCATTCCGCGGTCGGCGCAGTGTCCGAATCGGATATCATGCTCGCCTCCGCGTCCAACGCGATCATCGTTGGCTTCAACGTCCGACCGGACAATAATGCCCGCGCCGAGGCGGAGCGGCTGGGCATCGATATGCGCATGTACCGCATTATTTACGACTGCATCGAAGAAATAAAGTCGGCGATGAAGGGCATGCTCGCGCCGAAATTCAAGGAAGAGGTCATCGGTCACGCCGAGATCCGCCAGACATTTAAGGTGTCGAAAATCGGCACGATCGCCGGCTGCTATGTGACCGACGGTAAAATCACGCGCAACAGCCAGGTTCGCGTTGTGCGCGACGGGATCGTGATCCACGAGGGCGAGCTTGCTTCGCTCAAGCGGTTTAAGGACGATGTGAAGGAAGTGGTCTCCAACTTCGAGTGCGGTCTGAACGTCGATAAATTCAATGATATCAAGGAAGGCGACGTGATCGAGGCATTCGAGATGGTGGAAGTGCGCGATTAGGAGAGCAGATATGGCAAACAACAGACTCGGCAGGATCAATGAAGAGATCCTGCGTGAAACGGCGGCGCTGATCCGCACGCTGAAGGACCCGCGCGTTGCAAATTCCATGGTTAGCATTACGCGCGTGGAAGCCACGCCGGATATGCGCTATGCGAAAATTTATGTCAGTGTGCTGGGCGACGAGAGCGCCCTGCGCGATTGCGTGCGCGGACTGCGCAAGGCGGCAGGCTACCTGCGGCGCGAGCTTTCCGCGCGGCTGACGCTGCGCTACACGCCGGAATTAACTTTTGCGGCGGACGACTCGATCTCGCACGGCGCGCACATTATGGAACTTTTAGAAGGGCTCGATGAGCGATCCGAATAATGAGACTGGGTTTCTCCCTGCCGTTTCGCGGGGAGGGACCCTTTCAGAATGGAGGGAATTATGCAAATATCGCTGGAAGTCGCGCGGGATCTTTTGCGCGAGCAAGATAATTTTTTTATTTTAACGCATAAAAATCCGGATGGCGATACGCTTGGCTCTGCCGCCGCGCTGTGCTGCGCGCTGCGTGCTTGCGGAAAACGCGCCTTTCTGTTGAAGAATCCGGGCGCGACCGAACGGTATTCGCCCTGGATCGATGCGCTTCTCGCCCCAAGCGACGCGCAGCCGGGCTGCATTCTCGCCGTGGATACCGCAACGTCAAACATGCTGCCGGAGAGCACCGCACCGCTCGCGTCGCAAACGTTTCTCACGATCGACCACCATGTGTCGCATCGCGAATTTGCGGCGTATACCGTGCTGGATGCGGAAGCCGCCGCCTGCGGCGAGATCATCTGGCGCCTGATTGCGCTGCTCGGCGTGCCGATCACGCGTGAGATCGCAGAGGCGATCTATATCGCGATCTCAACCGACACCTCCTGCTTCTTGAATTCCAATACCACCGCAGACACACATCGTATCGCGGCGGAGCTTTATCCGTTCGGCGTGCGTTTTGAGCTGATCCACCGGCTCTTTTTCATCGTAAAATCCCGCGCCCGGCTTGCGCTGGAAGCGGCGCTCATTCAGGGCGTGCATTTCTATCATCACGGTGAGATTGCTGTGATGCATGTCACGCTCGAGATGCAGCGTGACATCGGCGCAACCGAAGATGACCTGGATAATATCTCATCGCTCGCGCGCAGTATCGACGGGGTGGAGGTCGGCATTCTCGTGCGCGAAATCGCCCCCAATCACAGCAAAATCTCCATGCGCTCCGGCAGCCGCGCCGATGTTTCGCGCATCTGCGCGCATTTTGGCGGCGGTGGGCATGTCCGCGCCGCCGGATGCAGCATCGCGCTTTCCCCCGCGCAGGCAGAAGAGCATCTGCTCTCTGAGATCGAGGCGCACAAGCTTTATTAAACGGAGATCGCTATGAATGGAATTCTTATCGTCAATAAGCCCGCCGGCTTTACCTCTCATGACGTGGTGGCAAAGCTGCGCGGGATCTATAAAACGCGGCGCATCGGTCATTCCGGCACGCTCGACCCGATGGCGACCGGCGTTCTGCCCATATTGATCGGCCGCGCCACCCGCGCCTGCGAATTTGCGACCGGACATGACAAGATCTATCGTGCCGAGCTGCTGCTTGGCATGGAAACGGATACGCAGGATATCACCGGGCGCGCGCTGCGCGCCTGTGAGCCGGACGTGAGCGATGCGGCGCTGCTTGCCGCCGTCGCGTCGCAGGTGGGCGATATTGCGCAGATCCCGCCGATGTACTCCGCGGTGAAAATCGGCGGCAAAAAGCTGTATCAGCTTGCGCGGCAAGGCGTTGAGGTCGAGCGTCGTCCCCGCCCGGTCACGATTTATTCCATCGCGGTCGAGCGGCTGAGCGCTCGGCGCGCAGTACTCACCGTGCGCGCCTCAAAGGGGACTTATATCCGCACGCTTTGCGCGGATATCGGCGCAAAGCTCGGCTGCGGCGCGGTGCTCACCGCATTAGAGCGCCTATGCTCCGGGCAATTCACGCTTGATATGGCGCATGATTTTTCCGAGATCACGCGCGACCCGGAGGGGCTTTTGCTCCCGGTGGATTCGCTGTTTTTAGAATACCCGGCGCTCATGGTCGATGCTGCGGGCGCAAAGCGCGCGCGCTGCGGGGCGGAGATCCCAACCGATGCGCCGGTCGGGCAAACGCTGCGCGTGTATGAAGAAAACGGCGCGTTTTTAATGCTCGCAACAGTCGTTGCGCGCCCCCAGGGGCATTATCTTCGCACAGTGAAAAGCTTTTTCGAGGTGAAATCATGAAACAACGAGTCATCGCTCTTGGCTTTTTCGACGGAGTGCATCTCGGGCATGCGGCGCTGCTGCGCGCGGCGAAGCAGCGCGCAGCGGAATGCAAGGCGACCGCCGCGGCGCTGCTGTTTGATCGGCATCCCGCTGAGGTGCTGGGCGGCGCGCCGGTGCCGCTTCTCAACACCACGGAGGAGCGCGCGCTGCTGATGCAGCGGCTGTATCATATTGATGAGGTGATCCCGTTTCATTTTAACAGCGAGACCGCAGCCATGCCGTGGGATCAATTTGTGCGCACCGTGCTGGTCGAGCAGCTGCACGCATGCGCGGTTGTTGCGGGCTTTGACTTCCGCTTTGGGCATCGCGGCGCGGGCACGGCGGAAAAGCTTTCGCGCCTTTGCGCAACGCTCGGGCTTGGCTGTGACATCATTCCATGCGTCACGCTTGACGGCGTGCCTATCAGCTCCAGCGTCATTCGCGATATGATCTCTGCCGGCGATGTGCGCCGTGCGGCGCATTTTCTTGGGCATTTTCCGTTTTTTTGCGCCCCGATTGAGCATGGCGCGGCGCTTGGGCGCAAGCTGGGCGCGCCCACAATCAATCAGCGCCTTGCTCCGCCGCGCTGTCTACCGCGGTTTGGAGTGTATGTCACGCGCGTCCGTGCAGGCGGGGCGTCGTACCGCGGCGTAACGAATATCGGCACGCGCCCCACGGTCAGCGATGCGCAGACCGTCCGCGCAGAGACGTATATTCTCGATTTTTCCGGTGATTTATATGGGCAGTCGGTCGAGCTTGAGCTGCTCCATCTGATCCGTCCGGAGCAGCGCTTCCCGAATTTAGACGCGCTGCATGCCGCCATTGCACAGGACATCGCGTTTGCTGCGCGCTATCCCCTATAAACGCAAAAATCGGTAAGACGGCTTTGCCATCTTACCGATTCATTTTTTATACGCGGGCGATCACATCGATCTCCAGCTTTGCGCCCTTGGGCAGCGCCGCCGCCTGAATGGCTGCGCGCGCCGGAAACGGTGCGCTAAAATATGTGCCATAGCAGGCGTTCATCGCGGCAAACTCGCCCAGATCCTGCATATACACCGTGACTTTAACAACGGCATCCATCTCCGCCCCTGCGGCGCGCAAAATTCCGCGCACGTTTTCAAGCGCGCGGGCGGTCTGCGCCTTGATCCCATCCGGCATCTCGCCGGTCGCCGGGTCAAGCGGAAGCTGCCCGGAAATAAACATCCATCCGTCCGCGATCACAGCCTGAGAATACGGCCCAATCGCCTGCGGCGCCTGCTTCGTTTCTATCTGTTTCACGTGCGTCACCATCAATAATATCGCATACTGGCGACGACCTTGCCCAAAATCATGGCATACGTGCCATCGATCGGCGAAAAATCTTCATTTTCCGGCAAAAGCAGAATCTTCCCGTTCTTTTTCGAGAACTTTTTGACCGTTGCCTCATCCTCCAACAGCGCAACCACGATATCGCCGTTCGACGCGGTCTGCTGGCGGCGCACCACGATGATATCATCCGGCAGGATACCCGCATTTTTCATAGAGAACCCGCGCACGCGCAGGGCAAAATGCTCATAGCCGGAGTTACCGTCATCATACGGCACATAGCCCTCGATATCCTCCGCGGCGAGGATCGGCGCACCCGCAGCGACCCGGCCGAGGATCGGCACGGTGGGGACATTCTTCACGCCGCTGCCCGGGGCAATGATGTTCAGCCCGCGGGTCTTTCCATCGCGTCGCTCAATATAGCCTAAGCGCTGCAGCGTTTGCAGATGCCCATGCACCGACGACGGGGAGCGCAGCCCCACGCCCTTGCAGATATCACGGACTGCCGGCGGAAACCCCTGCTCACGAATATAATTGCGAATGTAGTCCAGAATTTGCTGCTGTTTTGCAGAAATCTTTTCCATAACGTCCTCCTTTACCGCAAACCATTTGCGTTCTTCTATGTAAATTCCCAAATACAATCCTAATATGACCGCCGCACGCGGTTTTGCAAGCAGCATATCCTAACCGTGCGCGCACGCGCCGATCCAGCTTACTATGAGCGCTTATTCCTAGTAATATTATAACACATGTCAAAATATATGTTCAAGTGTTTTTTGTTATATATTTTATACTTTTTTGCCATATCTCGCCATTTTTAGCGCCCATATGGCAGTTTTCTATTTTTCCTCGCCAAAGTTGATGGCACTCATGTCCACGCGCGTCGGCGGGGTGTTTTTTTCGGCATACTCTTTGGCAAGGCTAACCGCGCGGTCATACTGCGTATCAACCGGGATCTGCTTGCCGTCCCGCGCGCGCACCGCGCGATCCAGCTCGCGCAGCGTGGCAGCGTCGCAATAATTTTCAGACACCGCAAGCCCCTTCGCGCGCTGGAAGCGATTGACCGCAAGAAATGTCGCCCGGTCGGCGGTCGCGTCCGGCGTGCCGGAAAAATAGCCCAGCTCGCGCAGGCGCTGCTCAAGCGCAAGCACATTCGCGCCCTGCCCCGCATACACCGAGCGATCGGCAATGATCGGCGCAAGCTGCGGAATATGATAATATTTCGCGCCCATCTCCACCGCAAGATCGGGCGCAAGCCCCACGCCGTCAAACGCGCCGGTCACAGGCAGATAAAACCGGCTGTTTGTGATAACCGCATACTCGCCCTCTTTCACCTCGCTGTGCATCTGCCCCACGCCCTTGCCATAGGTCTTCTTCCCGACCAGCGTGGCATAGCCGAGGTCATGCAGCGCACCGGCGACCAGTTCCGCGCTCGATGCGGTGTTCTCATTGACCAGAATCACCATTTTCGTTGCGTTCCAGCCGATGCCCTCCGACGTGTATGTGTCCACCCGGCGCGGATTCGTGCGCTCGATCATCAGATACGGCAGCGCCTTTTCCGGCAGCACGCGCTCGATCACATTGAGCGCAACGCTCAGATCCCCGCCCGGATTGTCGCGCAGGTCGAGCACAACGGTCGTCACATCATGATCGGGCAGGCTTTTATACAGCAGCGCAAAATCCAAAAACGTATCCAGATTTTCAAAGCTCGTGACGCGCAGATAAGCAACGCCGCCGCCCAAAAGCTTCGCGCTTACCTGCGAATTCGCCATCGCCGTGCGCGTCACACGGAACAGCATCGCCCGCCCGTTACGCTCCACGCGGATGGGGATCTCGCTGCCCGCCTCGCCGCGCACGATCTCGCCGATCATCTCCGCCGTGAAGCCGGAAAGCTTTGCGCCGTCTGCCTCAAGCAGCTTGTCCCCCACGAGAATGCCCGCCTTCTGCGCGCCGCCGCCCTCGACCAGGCTGCCGACATACGCGCCGTCCTCGCGGATCTCGATCGTGATGCCCACGCCGCCGACATAGGTCGTGCCGTCAAACGCCGCGTCATGCGTCTTTGCGTCAAGATAAAACGAATATGGGTCATAGCTCTGGAACATGAAATTCACAAAGCTTTGATACATCGCGGGGTAAAGATCGAACATCTTGATCAGCCCCATTTTGATCGGGTCGTCCTCCGCGGTCGCCTGGATGTGATTTTGCTTCAGCATCTCCGCCATTTCAAGCAGCTCGTCATAATACATCTCGCCCTGCGTTTTCTCGCGCGCGATCGCGCCGTATGAGATCACGCAGACGAGAAACAGCGCGCACGCCGCGATGCGCAGTATCTTTCGTTTCATGCGCCGCCCTCCCTTCTACAGCTCGCGCACGGAAATATCAAACGCGTTTTCCCCGGTGAGCGAGTGGTTGATCTCCATCGCATAATCGATCATCAGCCGCCCGCCGCGCGCATTGAGCCGGTTTTGGATCCGCTTCGTGCTGATCCCAACGGTCAGCGCCCCGGCGGCGGTATCATAATAGGAAATATGCTTTTGCCCCTCTTCAAACACCATATGGCTGCGTGTTTCGCCAAAACGCAGCACAGTAACGCGCTCCGGCTCGATCTTCACGGTCGTGGTCGTGCTGCCAAGCCCGGTCAGCTCGCTTTCTTTATATGTAATATAATAATCGTCATTTTTTAAATAGAAGCTGCCGCGCGTGACCAGCTCCACGCGGTCCTCCTCCTGGTCCTCATAATTTTGCAGTCCTTTGATCGTGATCAAAACGTCCTTTTTCATAGTGATACTCCTTTTGTATGGTCAAATGCTCTCAATATTCACAAGCTCAACCGCGCCCTCGATCGAGCGGCCCAAAAACATCGACGCCGAGCTGGTGAACGATGCAACGTCATCGCTCACGAAAAATCGGCAGCTGCCATGCCGCGCCGCGCAGGGCTGAAATTCCGGCATGCCGGACAGATAACGCGCCGCCTCATAGCCCGGGTTGATCAGCGTCACGCCGTCTCCCATAAACGCGCCGATCGCCTGCGCAATGATCGGATAATGCGTGCAGCCGAGGATGAGCGTGTCCACGCCCGCATCGCGCAGCGGCGCGAGATATTCCGCCACCGCGAGCTTTAAGATCGCATCCTCCGGCGCAATGCGCCCGTTTTCCACCAGCGGCACAAACAGCGGGCACGCCGCCGCAAACGTGGTGAGCGCGGCGTTTTCCTCCGCGATCAGCCGGACGTATGACCCGCTCTGGATCGTTGCATGCGTGCCGATCACGCCGATTTTCCCGTTG
Organism: uncultured Oscillospiraceae bacterium; assembly: GCA_934646115.1. Lineage (GTDB taxonomy): Bacteria > Bacillota > Clostridia > Oscillospirales > JAAYXM01 > RGIG7332. Next base: position 10,769 of record CAKUEM010000030.1, on the reverse strand, counting down.
CGCGTGGCGCAACAGGCGCGGTGCGCGGTCGCCTTCACAACGCCGATGATCGGGATCCCATAATCATCGCACACCGTATCGAGCGCAACCGAGCTCGCCGTGCCGCAGGCGATCACCAGCGTTTTGCAGTCAAACTGCTGCAAAAAGCGGATGTCCTGCCGCGTATATTTAATGATCGTCTCCTTTGAGCGCGCGCCGTATGGAACGCGCCCGGTATCGCCGAAATATACGATATTTTCATCGGGCAGGCGCTGCATGATCTCGCGCACGGCGGTCAGCCCGCCCAGCCCGGAATCAAACACGCCGATCGGCCGGTTATCCATCCGCAAACACCTCCGTTATCGATAATTCCGGCGCGCCGCGTGCGCCGCATAGGCATGCTCAACCAGGCGGTCAAGCAGCGCGGAAAACGGGATGCCGCGCGCCTCAAACAGCTTGGGATACATGCTGATCGCCGTAAAGCCCGGGATGGTGTTGATCTCGTTAAACACAATGTCGCCCGCGCGCGTTACAAAAAAATCCACGCGTGACAGCCCGGTGCAGCCGAGCGCGTGATACACACGCAGCGCGCGGCGGCGCGTCTCCTCCGCAATCTCGTCCGGAAGCTCCGCCGGAATGCGCGTTTTTGACGCCGCATCACAATACTTCGCGTCAAACGAATAAAACTCCTGCGCGGGCAAAATCTCGCCGCAGCAGGAAACCTGCGCGTCTTCATTGCCCAGCACCGCGGTCTCGATTTCGCGGCCGTCGATGAATTCTTCTACCAGAATTTTCGCGTCAAACTGCGCCGCATCGCGAAGCGCCGCCATCAGATCGTCGCGCTGCTTCACCTTGCTCACCCCAACGGATGACCCGGTGCATGCCGGCTTCACAAACACCGGATAGGCAAACCGCGCCTCCACACGCTCGACACAGCGCGCCGCATCCGCAAGCTCATGCGCGGAAAAGACGATCCAGTCCGCCTGCAAAACGCCCGCATTGGCGCAGATCAGCTTCGTGATAGATTTATCCATGCTCATCGCGCTGGCCGCCGTGTCGCATCCGACAAACGGCACGCCCGCGATCTCAAGCAGCCCTTGCATCGTGCCGTCCTCGCCATTGAATCCGTGCAGCACGGGGAACACGCAATCGACCGGATAAAATGCCTCGCTTTCCTGCGCAAGCAGCCCTGGCCGCGTGCGATCCACCGAGAGCGTGACCGGAACCGCGCTTGCCTGCTCCTGCCAGGCATCGTTTTTCATGCACTCCTCCGTCCATTCCGGCAGGTAGAGCCAGCGCCCGCTCTTCGTGATGCCAACCGGCAGAATGTCATACCGCGCGCGGTCAAGCTCGCGCAAAATCGCCGTGGCAGACAGCAAAGATATATCATGTTCTGTTGAAACACCGCCGAATAATACGCATAGTTTTGTTTTATTCAAAATATCGTCACTCCTGAACGTGTTTTTTATCCCTCACCAACGCCGCCCGCAGGGGAAAATATTCCGCCGCGCCGCGCAAATGATATTCATCATTTTATTATACTATTTTTTTCTGCTTTGCGCCACAAAAATTTTTTCCGCCCCGCGGTGACTTGCGTCTTTTTGCGCAACGCATTATAATAGTACGCAGGGACGTGTTTCCTCGCGCGCGCCGCTTGCATAGGATAAAGCAAGGGCGAGCCGAGGATGAAGGAGGTATTATGAACATTGAACTGACCACCAAGCAGTTCCGGCGTTTGCTGGATATGGTATATATCGGAAACTGGGTGTTGAATTCGATCCGCGGCGGCGATCGCATCCCGGATTTTGACGAGCTGGAGAGCTATCTCTTTTCTCTTTGCAAGGCGCATGGAATGGATGCGCTATGCGAGGAGGTGTGCGGCGTTTCCGTTCCGTCGCGCGCGTTTTCAGACGGCGGTATTCACGAGGCGATCATGGATTATGAGGACGCCACGTTTTTTGAGATCCTGGCGGAGGAGCTGGCGCACCGCGATTTGTATGACAGCGGCGCTCCGCTTGACCCGGCGGAGCTCGCCGCGCGCACGGACGCGTATCTCGCAGAATTTGAAAAAAACGGGCTTTCCAACCTCGCCGTGGAAAGCGACGTATAAAACACGCGGGCAAAGGGCATTGGTCTTTTGCCCGCGTGTTTGCATGGCGCGCAGGCTCGTTTTTTTGCCCTGTCCTTTATTTGACATTCCGCAGCCGCTGGGCTATAATATATCTAATACTATATATGCCTCGGAGGGAAGCCATATGTTTGAAAACAGAGTCTATAATTTTTCCGCCGGTCCATCGATGCTCCCGGAATCTGTGTTGAAGCAGGTGCAGTCAGAGCTGTTGAATTATGGGCAGTCCGGCATGTCTATTCTGGAAATGAGCCATCGTTCCAAGACCTATCAGGAGGTTTTTGATGCGACCGAGGCCGCGCTTCGCCGCGTGATGCGTGTGCCGGATAATTATAAGATCCTGTTTTTGCAGGGCGGCGCGTCGCTTCAGTTCGCGGCGATCCCGCTCAATTTAATGAAAACCGGGAAGGCGGATTATATCGTCACCGGCAACTTCGCGAAAAAAGCTGCGGCTGAGGCGAAAAAATATGGTGACGTCCATATCGCGGCGACCGGCGAGGCAGAGAATTTTACGCGTATCCCCCGGCAGAACGAGCTGGATCTCCGGCCGGACGCCGATTATGTTCATATCTGCTTTAACAACACGATCTATGGCACGCATTGGGATTATATCCCGGATACCGGCGATGTCCCGCTCGTTGCGGACATGTCGTCGTGCATTTTATCCGAAGAGATCGATGTATCGCGTTTTGGCATGATCTATGCGGGCGCGCAGAAGAATATCGCCCCCGCCGGGCTCACGATCGTGATCATCCGCGAGGACCTTGCGGGCAATGCGCGGGCGGATATCCCGGTCGTGATGGATTATGCGACCGAGATCAAAAATGCCTCGATGTATAACACCCCGCCCACATTCCCGATCTATGTCTGCAAGCTGGTCGTCGAATGGGTCGAATCGATCGGCGGCGTGAAGGCGCTTGAGCAGATCAACCACCGTAAGGCGGCGGCGCTGTATGACTTTCTGGATCAAAGCAAGCTGTTCCATAATACGATCAGTCCGGAAAGCCGCTCTTATATGAACGTCACCTTTAAAACAGACAGTGATGAATGCAACGCGGCGTTCGTCGCGCAGGCGGCGGCGGACGGGCTGCTCACGCTTAAGGGGCATCGCGCGGTTGGCGGCATGCGCGCCTCGATCTATAACGCCATGCCGGAGGAGGGCGTGCGCAAGCTGATCGCCTTTATGGACGCGTTTGAAAAGAAGAATGGGTAAGGAGTTTCGTCATGTATCAAATTAAAACACTCAATAAAATTTCACCCGCCGGGCTGACGCAGCTCGATGCGGCAAAATATACCTATGGCGACGATATCACCGCGCCGGCGGGCATTCTCGTCCGCTCGGCAGACATGAAGTCCTATGCATGGAATCCTGAGCTTTTGTGCATCGCGCGCGCCGGGGCGGGCGTGAATAATATCCCGGTCGGCGATTGTGCCGAGCGCGGCATCGTCGTGTTCAATACCCCGGGCGCAAACGCAAACGCGGTCAAAGAGCTGGTGCTCTGCGCGCTGCTGCTCTCCTCGCGCAAGATCATCGACGGCGCGAATTGGACGAAAACACTCGTCGGCGAGGGCGATGCGGTCGCAAAGCTGGTGGAAAAAGGGAAAAATCAGTTCGTCGGTCCGGAGATCAGCGGCAAAAGCCTGGGCGTGATCGGTCTGGGCGCGATCGGCGTTCAGGTCGCCAACGCCGCCACGCATCTTGGCATGCAGGTCTATGGCTACGACCCGTATCTCTCTGTGGATACCGCGCTCTCGCTCTCGCGCAATATCATCCATGCAACAGATCTAAAAACGATTTTTGAGCAGTGCGATTACATCACGCTGCATATTCCGGCAACCGATGAAACGCGCGGCATCATCTGTGCGGAAACGCTTGCCACGATGAAAGACGGGGTTCGGATCATCAACCTCGCGCGCGGCGAGCTGGTGCGCTCCGCCGATATGATCGCGGCGCTGAAGTCCGGCAAGGCGGCATGCTATGTCACCGATTTCGCCGATGCAGACCTGCTCGGTACGGAGCATGTCATTGCGCTGCCGCATCTCGGCGCATCCACGCCGGAAAGCGAGGATAATTGCGCGCGCATGGCGGTAAAAGAAATGACTGATTTTATCGAGCATGGCGCGATCCACAACTCGGTCAATTTCCCGAATTGCGACGCCCCGGCCTGCGGCGAGCGGCGCGTACTCGTGCTGCATAAAAACGTGCCGAAGGTCGTGAACAGTATTACGAATATCTTTGCCGCGGCGGATATCAATATCGAAAATCTTGCAAACCGCTCGAAGAAAGACTATGCGTATACCGCGGTCGATATCGCGGCCGCGCCGTCTGACGAGCTGATCCGCGAAATCAGCGACCTGCCGTATGTGATTCGCGTCCGTGGCATCTAATAAGCTGCGCTCTGCCGCCTGCCGTGGCGGCGTGCCCGGTATGCAGCAAGCAATTTTTTCGACAATTTTTCTAGAAATCAAAAAAAATGCTTGCAATTTCGGGCAGTCAGTGATACAATAAATCGGTAACAGTAAAAGATCATTCTAAGGAGGTGGACGCTTTGCCCAATATTAAATCTGCAAAAAAGCGTGTTGAATTAACCAAAGTCTATGCAGCTCGAAATCAAGCGAAGAAATCGGCGCTGAAAACTTCGATCAAGAAGTTTGACGCTGCTGTTGCTGAGGGCGGCGCGCAGGCTTCCGATGCCTATAAAGCCGCAGTGAAATGTGTGGATCGCGCAGTTGCTTCCGGCATTCTGCATAAGAATGCCGCCGCTCGCAAAAAGAGCCAGCTGACGCTGAAGTTTAACAAGGCACAGTAGTCTTAGCATGCTAAAAACCTCCTGATTTATTCAGGAGGTTTTTCTTTCGAATCCGCTTGCCGCGCAATAATATCTCGGCGATGGATCGCCGCTTCCTATCGCAAAAGCCGCCGGAAATCCGGCGGCTTTTTTATTGCGCGTATTTACATATGATCCGGAATGTCCATCGCGAGAATATCAAGCAGCGTGCGCATCATCTTCTGCGTGAGCGCAAGCAGCGCAAGCCAAGAGGCGCGCCGCGCCGCATCCTCATGCGTTAGGATCTTGTTCTCATGATAAAACCGGTTAAACACCCCGGCGATATCAAACAGCACCTCGCAGATCGGGGTCGGCGCCTTCTCCTCAAACGCGCGCAGCAGCACATCGCCCACGCTCGCAAGCTTTAAGATCAGCGCCCGCTCCGACGCGCTCTCCGGCGGCAGGATCTCGCCCGGGCAAAGCCCCTCCTCCTGCGCACGACGCAGGACAGACGCAATACGCACCACGCAATACTGCAAATACGGCCCGGTTTTGCCCTCGCTCGCCAAAAAGCGGTCCATATCAAACACATAATCCTTCGACGGCTGGTTGATCAAATCGCCAAACTTGAGCGCCGCAATGCCAACCTTCTCCGCCTCCGCCTGCTTTTCCGCATCCGGAATATCCGCCATCGCGTTGGATTCATCCATTTTTGCGCGCGCCGCATCCGTCACCGTTTCGATCAGGTCAGACAGACGCATCACGCCGCCGTCGCGCGTTTTATAGGGCTTGCCGTCCTTGCCGTTCATCGTGCCAAACCCGATGTGGCAAAGCTTCACATCATCGCGCACAAAATGCGCAAGCCGCGCCGTGCGGAACACCTGCTTGAAATGCAGCGCCTGGCGGTTATCCACCACATACCACATCTCATCCGGGTCAAAATCACGCACACGCTGCAGGATCGTTGCCAGATCCGTCGTGCCGTAAAGCTGGCTGCCGTCTGACTTGCTGATGATGATCGGCGGGATCTCCTCCTTATCGTCCGGCAGCGCCACATCCACGATCAGCGCCCCGTCGCTCATGCGCGCAAGTCCCTGCGCGTGCAGCGTCTCGATCATCTCATCCACATAGGGCGCGGCGTCGCTTTCGCCCAGCCATTGATCGAAGCTCACATTGAGCCGCGCGTAGCTCTTTTTTAAATCAGAAACCGAAATATTTAAAAACTGCTTCCACAGCGCCACATAGCCGCGCCGCCCATTTTGCAGGTCATATGTCGCGCGCTGCGCCTTCTTTTTAAACGCCTCGTCGACCTTCGAGCGTGCGCTCGCCTCGGGATACAGGGCGTTCAAATCGTCGATCGTAACGGGCGCGCTCTCCGGATACTCGCCGGTATACTGCTCGTCAAAATAGCAAAGCTCCGGCTGCTTTTCCTCAAGCCCCGCGATGATCAGCCCCATCTGAAGCCCCCAGTCGCCCAGATGCACATCGCCGATCACATTATGCCCCAAAAACCGCGCCAGGCGTTTGAGCGCCTCGCCGATGATCGCGGTGCGCAGATGCCCGATATGCAGCGGCTTTGCCACGTTCGGTCCGCCGTAATCGATCACGATCTTGCGCGCCGGCGAAGCCTTGGGAAGCGCGTGGCGCGCGTCCGCGCCCATCCGGGCGGCAAGCTTGGCAAGATACGCATCGGATACATTTAAATTGATAAAGCCCGGCGGCGCAAACGCCACCATGCCGAAAAGCGGGCTGTCCTGCAATTTCGCAACGACCTCCTGTGCGATCATTGCAGGGTTCTTGCGATAGGTCTTTGCCGCCGCAAGCGCACCGTTGCACTGGAACTGGCAAAGATCCTCGCGGTTGGAAACCGTCACCGTGCCGAGCGCCGGATCATACCCGCAGGCGGAAAACGCCGCGGCGACCGCATCGGTCAGCGTTTGTTTGAGTGTCAGCATCATTTCATTCTCCAAACCTAAAAAATTTCATGCCGCAGCAGATGCGGCGGCATGAACCAAAGGGCGATCAGTATGCAACGCCCCAATAAACCATGTGTTTTGCCGGCTTGCCGCAGCAGACGCAGGTGTCGGCCAGGTGCTCTTCCTCATACGGAATGCAGCGCGAGGAGAACCCGGCGTCCTCCTTGATCTTCAGCTCGCATTCCTCATCGCCGCACCACATCGCCTTCACAAAGCCGCTTTTCTCCGCCGCGATCTGCTTCATTTCATCCATCGACGTCGCGGTCCATGTGCGCTGCTTGCGGTTTTCCAGCGCCTTCTGATACAGCGCGTCGTGAATTTCATCGAGCATTGCGCGGATCTCGCCCACCACGTCGGCGAGCGGAACGATCTTCTTCTCGCGGTTATCGCGGCGCACCAGCACGCACTGCCCCGCCTCGATATCCTTCGGTCCAAGCTCCACGCGCACCGGAACGCCCTTCATCTCATACTCTGCGAATTTCCAGCCCGGCGAATTATCCGACACGTCGATCTTCGCGCGCAGCCCCGCGTCCTTCAGCACGCCGAGCAGCTGCTCTGCCGCGGGCAGAACGCCCGGCTTATGCATCGCGACCGGGATCACGATCGCCTGGATCGGCGCAATGCGCGGCGGAAGCACCAGCCCGTTGTCATCGCCATGCGTCATGATGATCCCGCCGATCAGGCGCGTCGACATGCCCCACGACGTTTCAAACGGGTTCTTTAACTGATTGTCTTTATCGGTGAATTCAATGCCGAACGCGCGGGCGAAGCCATCGCCAAAATAATGCGACGTGCCGCTTTGCAGCGCCTTCCCGTCATGCATCATCGCTTCGATCGTATAGGTCTTCTCCGCGCCGGCAAATTTCTCCTTATCGGTTTTCTGCCCCTTGATGACCGGCATGGCGAGATACTGCTCGCAGAAATCGGCATACACATCGAGCATGCGCAGCGTCTCCTCCATCGCCTCTTCCGGCGTGGCGTGGATCGTGTGTCCCTCCTGCCATAAAAACTCGCGATGGCGCAGGAACGGGCGCGTGGTCTTCTCCCAGCGCACTACGCTGACCCACTGGTTATACAGCTTCGGCAGATCACGCCAGGACTCGACAATATTTGCATAATGCTCGCAGAACAGCGTCTCCGACGTGGGACGCACGCAAAGCCGCTCCGGCAGCTTTTCCGAGCCGCCGTGCGTCACCCATGCGACCTCGGGCGCAAAGCCCTCTACATGATCCTTCTCCTTTTGGAGGAGCGATTCGGGGATAAACATCGGCATGCAAACGTTTTCATGCCCGGTCTCTTTAAACTTTTCATCGAGCACGCGCTGAATATTCTCCCAAATCGCGTAGCCATACGGGCGGAGGATCAGGCAGCCGCGCACGCTGGAATAGTCGATCAGCTCGGCCTTTTTCACGATATCCGTGTACCACTTGGCGAAGTCCTCCCCCATCGAGGTGATCGCTTCGACCATCTTTTTATCCTTTGCCATCGGTTTTCATCCTTTCAGGCGCACATGCGCCCCTAATTATTTCAAAAGTTGCATTAGAAAAAGCGTCAGCGCCGCCGCGGTAAACACGACCGCAATAATCAGATCCCGCCGCGCGCGGCGTACGTCCCCGTCATAGCGGCGCGCCTTGACCGCATCGGCATATTTCATCGCGGCCAGCGCGGCGAGCGCCCCCGCGATCAGATACCACATCTGCGCGGTAAAAAAGAACGAGGCGATCACAAAAAGCAGCGCGAGCAAGAATGAGATCAGCGAAATATCAGAGGCTAACTGCGCGCGTTTTTCACGGTTCATCTCAGTCCCTCCCAAGGAAATGGCGCATCAGCTCATACCCGCGCTCGATCACGCGCCCGGTCTCCGCGCCGTGCTTCTCGCTATAGGTAAGACCGCTCTTCTCCGCGCCGTCCTTCGTGTAGATCACATAGGGGATCGGGTCGATCGCATGGGTGCGCAGCGCGATCGGCGTTGCATGGTCCGGCATCAGCAAAATGCGGTACGGCTCGCCCATCGCGTCAAGCTTCTGCTTGACCGGGGTCAGGATCTCCGCGTCAATGCGCTCGATGGATTTCACCTTCAGCGGCGCATCGCCATCGTGCCCGCATTCGTCCGGCGCTTCCACATGGATAAATACAAAATCCGCCCCGTCGTCCAGCGCGGTGATCGCCGCCTGCGCCTTGCCCGCATAATTCGTATAGTAATCGCCGGTCGCGCCCTCAACCGAGATCCAGCGCAGGCCCATGCCCTTGGCAAGCCCCGCGATCAGCGGCACCGCAGTCACGACCGCGCCGGAAAGACCGTATTTTTCATAAAACGAGTCGATCTTCGGGCGCGAGCCCTCGCCCCAGATCCACATGCAGTTTGCCGGACGCAGCCCGCGCTCCATCCGCGAAATATTGACCGGATGCGCCATTAAAATCTCATAGCTGCGCTTCATCATCGAAAGCACCTGCGCGCCATACGGTCCTCCCGGCAGATATTCTGTGATCTTTTGGTCAAGAATGTCATGCGGCGGCATCATCGTGTAGTTATAATCAATGCCCTTCCAAATTAAGATATGGCGATAGCTCACGCCGCGATAAAAGCGGATCGTGTCTGAACCGAATTCACGCTCCAGCGCATCGAGCAGGGCATACGCTTCCTCGCTCGTGATCTTATCCGAGCTGTGGTCAAGCATCGTCTTTTGCTCAAACGGCTCGTCCGTCGAAATGCTGACCAGATTGAGCCGGAACACTGTGTCCTCATCAGAAAGCGGAATATCCAGTCCGAGCGCCTCGATCGGCGAACGCCCGGTGTAATATTTCTTCGGGTCATAGCCCAAAACCGAGAGGTTTGCGATATCGCTCCCGGTCGGCATGCCCGCCTGCAGCGTGCGAACAAGCCCCAGCTCGCCGTTTTTGCAGAGCGCATCCATCATCGGCTTATTTGCCGCCTCAAGCGGCGTTTTCCCGCCAAGCGACGCGACCGGATAATCCGCCATCCCATCGCCCAGCATGACAACATATTTCATGAAATAAGACTCCTTAACAAGCTATTCTTCCCAGTTGTGCCACACGTTCTGGACATCGTCATTGTCCTCCAGCGCGTCAAGCAGCTTCTGCATATTTTTAAGATCCTCCTCGCCGGAGAGCGTAATATAATTCTGCGCGACCATCTCAACATTCGCGTCAAGGATGGGGTAGCCCTCGCTCTCAAGCGTTTCGCGCACGGCGGAAAAATCATCCGGCTTGGTAAATACCTCGCAGACCTCGCCGTCTAAATCAATATCGTCTGCGCCCGCGTCTAAAAACGCAAGCATCAGCTCATCCTCATCGCGCTCGCCCTTTTCCACAACGATCACGCCCTTCTGGTCAAACTGCCAGGAGACGCAGCCGCTCGCGCCGAGGTTGCCGCCGAACTTGTCGAAATAATGGCGCATCTCGCCCGCCGTGCGGTTTCTGTTGTCCGTCATGGTCTCAACGATCACGGCAACGCCGCTCGGGCCGTAGCCCTCATAGGTGATCGTTTCATACGTTGCGCCATCGCCGCTCGCGCGCTCGATAATGCGCTTGATATTGTCGTTCGGAACGTTGTTGGAACGCGCCTTGGCAATACAGTCGCGCAGCTTGGAGTTTGACGCCGGGTCAGGTCCGCCCTCGCGCACCGCAACCGCCATTTCGCGCCCGATTTTTGTAAAAATTTTCGCGCGCTGCGCATCGGTTTTTTCTTTTTTATGAAGAATATTTTTCCATTTCGAATGTCCGGACATTGCAATTCTCCTTATTTTATAAAATAAAAATAGAGTACGAAATGCCGCGCATTTTCCGCGCAGCGTTTCGTGAAATTCCTTTAAATTGTATTTTATCATAGAAATGCCGGTCGTTTCAAGCATGAATAATCACAAAGTTTCATGCACACACTATTTCACGCAAGATCAG